>NZ_MLCR01000006.1:0-310908 GCF_001875735.1 Corynebacterium sp. NML120713 | reverse complement strand
ACGGTGGGTGGGGAGAGATCCTGACCATCTGCAGTTTTTGGGTCTCGCTATAGGTGACAATCCCGCGATCTACTGTGTTGGGGATAAACACGACTGCCGCAGCATCCGGCATGACCAACTCACTATCGGAAAGCGTGGCACCGGGTGCAAGGGTGACAGTCGGCAACGCCAGCACATCGCGTGCAGATGGCAGGCTTGCACGCCGACGTTTACGAGTCCTGCCGGGGTCGGGGTCGGTGTTGTAATCTGCCCAATCCTTCTCTGGTGGCTTGGGGATCAGCGGGGGAATATCGTGTGGGGGCATGGGTGTGGACCTCCTTCGGGTTCTGGCCCACAACCAGCCTGCCACCTAGGGCGTGGGAGGGAATTTGGTGCTTGGGAAAAGAGGCGAGTGACAAAGGACGCAACTCGAAAAAGTAGGGTCGGCATAACCGCAGGTCACAAAAGGGCTAGCCAACAAGGGGTGTGTCTTTTGTCACTGGTGCAGCGGGACGCGCACCATATTCCTTGGTTTTGGGACGGCGACGTGGCGTTTCCCCAGGTCGCGCCCCTTGCGCAAAGGAATTTGGTGCGCATTCCGTTTAATCCAGGGTTTTGCCCTTCTGCTCCGGCAGGACGAACGCCGCCACGGCGGCCACGGTGAACGCCACCGCGAAGACTACGAACACGCTGGCGTGGCCGCCGAAGGACAGGACCGGCGGGACGATCAGCGGCGCCAGGATCGAGCCGACGCGGCCGAAGGCCGCCGCGGCACCCGTGCCGGTCGCGCGGATCTGGGTGGGGTAGAGCTCAGGACCGATGGCGTAGAGGGCACCCCACGCGCCCAGGTTGAACAGGGAGAGCAGGCAGCCTGCGGCGATGATCTGCCAGGGCGCGGTGGCGAACCCGTAGAGCCCCGCCGACACCGCCGACCCAGCCAGGAAGACGGCGAGGGTGGTGCGGCGCCCCCAGACCTCAATGAGCCAGCCTGCCAGGGCGTACCCGGGCAGCTGGGCCAGCGTGATGATCAGCGTGAAGCTGAAGGAGCGCACGAGGCTGAAGCCTTGGTCCACAAGCAGGGAAGGGATCCAGGTGAACGCGCCGTAGTAGGCGAGGGAAACGCAGAACCAAACGGTCCAGAACGCGGCGGTGCGGGCGCGCAGTTCGGGGCCCCAAATGTGATGGCTAGAACTTGCATCGGGATCGGTGGTGGTGGCGATGGGTGCGTCGGTAAGTAGTTCGGGCGGGACTTGCTCCTCGAAGCTGCGGACCACTGCCTCTGCTTCCTCGTCGCGGCCGCGCGACTCCAGGAAGCGGACCGATTCCGGCAGCTGCATGCGCACGTACAGTGCGTAGAGCGCAGGCACGGCGCCGAGCGCAAGCCCCCAGCGCCAGCCGTTTTCGCCCTCGGCGACGACGAACGTGCCGATGACCGCCGCCAGGATCCAGCCCGCCGCCCAAAACGCCTCGAGCCAGACCACCATCCGCCCGCGCACCTTCAGCGGCGCGAACTCGCTGACCAGCGTGGACGCGACGGGCAGCTCCGCGCCGAGGCCCAGTCCGGTGAGGAAACGGAAGACGAGCAGGACAGCGACCGACCCGGCGAGCGCTGAAGCGCCCGTGGCCACGCCGTAGATCAGGAGCGTGAGGGCGAAGACCTGGCGGCGCCCCAGCTTGTCCGCGAGCAGCCCGCCGAGGGAGGCGCCGACCGCCATCCCGATGAACCCCACGGACGCGATCCAGCTCGTGGTGGTTTTCTCCAGGTCCCAGTGCACGGCCAGCGCCGCGATGACGAAGGAAACCAGCCCGACGTCCATCGCGTCGAGCGCCCACCCCACCCCCGATCCGACGAGGAGCTTCTTGTGCTTCGGTGTAACCGGCAGCCTATCGAGGCGCTGCGTGCGGGTCAGTGCTGTTTTCATGGGCAAAACCTTAGACCAACCCTGTCGCTTATTTGGGAAAATTACTAAAGTTTCCTGCTAATCTGCCGGTATGAAGAAGCAGCTTGGACTCATGCTCGTTATTACCTGCTCAGCGGCCATGTTGGTGGCCCCGCAGGCCATGGCGGAGGACACCGCCCAGCTCACGGAAGCTCGCTGCGTGGCACTTGTCGACGCGGTGAAGGACGCCACCGCGAAGCAGCGCGATGCGCAGGACCGCGAGCGCGCCACGCAGCAGACGCTCGATGCGGCGCAGCGCGACGTCGCCGCCGCCCAGGAAGAACTCAAGGCAGCAAAGGGCATGGTCGCCGCCGCCCAACGCCTTCTTGACGACGCCACCACCGACCGCACCGCGAAACAGTCCGCAGTGCCCGCCGGCGTGACGGCGGAATCTGCACAGCAGGCGCTCGAGGACGCGAAGGCGCGGGCCGCCGAAGCAGCCGCCGCCCTCGAAGCCAGCAAGGCCGAGGCGCAACAGCAGTTCGACCGCGGCTCCCTCGGCTTCTTCGAAGCCATGGGCGCAACCGACGCCGTCGCCGAACTGAACACCGACTTCCGCTTCAAAGAAGAAGACCCGGTGGCGGGGCAGACGGGCTACCGCATCGCGGACGACACCCACATCGGTGAGACCGACGACGCCACCCACCTGGACAACATGAAGACAGCCATCGGCTGGCTGCCCGAGGCCAATGAACTCCGCGAAAGCGACGGCCAGCCCGCCCTGCCCGTCTCCGACTTCCTGATGGCGCAGGCCCAGGTAAACGTGAACTGGTCGCACCAGCTGCCGCGCGGGCACTCGAAGAACGGATGGGACAACCTGTCCTGGAACTACGACAACCCGTTCAAGGGCTGGTTCCACGAGGAGCGCGTCGCGTACTTCGAGGCGATTGAGAAGGGCGAGAAGCCATTCGAGGCGGGCGCTGGCCACTACATGGCGATCGTCAACCCGGACATGCGCGCCACCGGCTTCGCCGTGAACACCAAAGCCTTCCGGTACCAGGGGTACCCGTGGCGTATTGCACACGCGCAGACCTTCGCCACCCACTGGATGAAGCAGGGCACTCCACTGTTCACCGTCGACGAGTACACCGAGCGCTTCAATACCTACTACGACGGCATCAAGCACGCCATCGAGTTTGGCGACGCCACCAAGCGTCAAACGCTCGAGGAGCGCGAAGGGGACGTCGACAAGGCGGAGCGGACCCTGGAAGCCGCACGCGCGCTGCGGGCCGCGGAGGAGCTCGTGGCAAAGCGTGAGCAGGAGCTTTCCGCCGCCAAGGAGGCGCAACCGGCCCGACAGACCGCAGCCGAGGAAGCGCTGACCGCGGCGAAGCAGGCGCAGGAGGATGCGGCTGCTGCCGCTGCGACCGCCAAGGCAGCCGCAGCCGAGGCCCGCGCAGCCACCGAACGCGCCGAAGCCGAATACAAGCCTGTGCAGGCGGAGTGCGCCACGCTGGCCGCCCCGGAGAAGGACGGCTCCTCCACCGGTGGCATCATCGCCGGCGTAGTGCTCGGGCTGCTGGCGATCGTCGGAATCGTGGTAGCCACCAACCCAGGAGTTCTCAATATGTTCTAGGTAGGTACACTCTCTGCTTATGCAAAGCGAGGAGCAGACCACACCCGAACCAGAATGGTGGGAACAACCAGGCATGCCCTGGAACAGCAAACCAACCAAGGCTGACTACTGGTGCCTTGGCTGGTTCGGCTTCGTAGGCCTCTTCGGCCTCGCCATGATCCCGCTTCGTGCCTGGCTACTCGGCCTGCACCCGCCCATCATGCTGGCGATTACGGGTTCTCGGATTGGTGCGGCGTCGACAGGCGCGCTCGCCGCCGTTGGCGAGGTGCAGCACTGGCTGGGCTACCTGCTCATCGGCACGCTGATGGCCATCAAGTTCGACTGGATCTACTGGTGGGCCGGCAAACTGTGGGGGCGCGGCATCCTGGACGTGCAGGCGCAGAACTCCAAACGCAGCGCCCGCAACATCGCGCGCGTGGAAACGTGGGCCCTCAAACTCGGCTGGCTGGGCATCTTCCTCGCCTACGTACCGATCCCGCTGCCCATCGCCTTCGTCGTCTTCGTCCTGATGGGCATGACCGGCATGCCGCTGTGGAAGTTCATGGTGCTGGACTTCATCTCGAAAACCCTGTGGTCACTGGGCTATTTCGCCCTCGGTTGGTGGATCGGGGAGCCCGTCGTGTACGTGCTGGAGCAGTACGCGAAGGTGGCCAACTGGATCGCCATCGGGCTGATCGTGGTGATCATGTTCGGCGCGTTCCGGAGGCAGGCGAAGAAGTCGTGAGCGGATGCGTGCACCACATTCCCTCTTTTTGGGATGGCGGTGTGGCGTTTCCCCAGGTCGCCGATTGTCCAGACAGGATAAAGGTGCGCAGAACTGGCGCCGAGTGACAAAAGACGCACTTGGATTTGATATGTACATTCATAGTTGCAGGTCAGAAATGGGCTATCTTTTCCTAGTTGCGTGATTTGGCACTCGCTCCCCAGAAAATTAGCGGTACACCACCACTGAGGAGAAGTCCTCGTCCCCGTGGCCCTTCTTCTGCTGCTCCTGCAGGGAGGCAACCGCGGCTGCCACGGCGGGCAGCTCCTTGCCGGCGGCCTCGGCGGTGGCGAGCATCAAACGCGCGTCCTTCTCGATGGCGTCGGTGGAGAAGTCGCCGGGGTTGGTGTCGCGCTCGCCGAGTAGGAAGGGGGACTTCATGTTCACGATGAACTCGAGGCCGGTGGAGGCGAGCATGTCGACGATGGTGGCGTCGTCAAGTCCTTGGGCGTTGCCGATGTGCAGTGCTTCCTTGAAACCCTGCATGGTCACCGCGAGGGCGAGGTTAGCGATGAGCTTGCCCGTCGCGGCCTGGGCGGCGGTGTCGACGACCTTGAGGCGTTCCGGGTTTGCGGCGGCCCACGGCGCGACGACCTCGGCGACTTCCTTGCGGCGCTGTTCGGAGGCGCCGCCGACGTAGACGCCGAGCTTGCCGGCGCGCGCCGGGATGAGCGAGCCGACTACGGGGGTGTGGACGAAGGTGGGGACGGCGGCGGCGAAGGAGTCGGCGTCGGCGGGGGAGATGGTGGTGGCGTCGGCCCAGGTGACGCCGTCGGGGATGAGGCCGGGTTCGATGACGACTTCGCGGACGGTGTCGGGGCCGAAGAGGGAGGTGATCACGAGGTCGGCGCCTTTCACGGCGTCTGCGGGGGTGTTGGCGGCGGTGGCGCCGCGCTCCACGAGCGGGGCGGTTTTTGCCGCGGTGCGGTTCCAGACCGTGAGGTCGTGGTCACTGACAAGCTTGAGTGCTAATTCGGTACCCATACGGCCGAGGCCTAAAAATCCAATTCTCATATGACCTAGGATAGGCAACTATGACGAAGACGAATCTGACTTCAGAAAACACTGCTCGTTCTGCTGAGTTGTTTGCGCGCGCTCAGCGGGTCACGCCGGGCGGGGTGAACTCGCCGGTGCGCGCGTTTGGCTCGGTGGGTGGGCAGACGCGATTTATTGAGAAGGCGTTCGGCAGCACGCTTGTAGATGTCGACGGCAACTCCTACGTCGACCTGGTGGATTCGTGGGGTCCGATGATCCACGGGAATGCGCACCCGGCGATCCTGGAGGCCGTCGAGAAGGCGTTGGTGAACGGGTTGAGCTTCGGTACGCCGACTGAGGCTGAGGTGGAGATCGCGGAGATGATCACGAAGCGTACGTCCGTGGAGGAGGTGCGCATGGTCAACTCGGGTACTGAGGCGACGATGTCGGCGGTGCGCCTGGCGCGCGGGTACACGCAGCGCCCGAAGATTATTAAGTTTGATGGCTGCTACCACGGCCATGTGGATGCGTTGTTGGCGTCGGCGGGTTCGGGGATTGCGACGTTCTCCCTGCCGGATTCCCCGGGGGTGACCGGTGCGCAGGCGGCGGACACGATCGTGGTGCCGTACAACGACATTGAGGCAGTGAAGCGGGCGTTCGCGGAAAACGAGGGCCAGATTGCCGCCGTGATCGCGGAGGCGGCCGCCGGCAATATGGGTACGGTGGCGCCGCAGGACAACTTCAACGCGAAGCTGAAGGAGGTCTGCCACGCCAATGGTGCCCTGCTCATCCTGGATGAGGTGATGACGGGCTTCCGCACCTCCTACTCCGGCTGGTACGGGGTCGACGGTGTTGCGGGTGACCTGACGACCTTCGGCAAGGTCATCTCTGGTGGGTTGCCGGCGGCGGCCTTTGGTGGGCGTCGAGAAGTAATGGAGAAGCTTGCGCCGAACGGGCCGGTGTACCAGGCAGGAACCCTGTCCGGAAACCCGGTGGCGATGGCTGCGGGCATGGCGTCGTTGCGCCTGGCCAGCGAGGATATTTACCCGGTGCTGCACCGCAACGCGGACAGGCTGGAAGATCTGGTCAGCTCGGCGCTGACGCGTGAGGGCGTGGCGCACCACATCCAGCGCGCGTCGACGATGCTGTCGGTGCGCTTCGCGGAGGGCGAGGGCCACAACTTCGACGACATGAAGGCGGCGGACACGTTCCGCTACGCGCCGTTCTTCCACGCGCTGCTGGACCACGGAGTGCACGCGTCCCCGAGCCCGTTCGAGACCTGGTTCGTCTCCACAGCGCTGACCGACGACGACTTCGCCACCATCGAGGCCGCGCTTGTCCCGGCTGCGAAGGCCGCGGCCGCCGCGACCCCGGAGGGCCAGTAAATGACGCGAACTGTTGTCCACCTGGTGCGCCACGGTGAAGTGTTCAACCCGAAGAAGATCCTCTACGGGCGCCTGCCGGGCTACCACTTGAGCTCCCGCGGCTACTCGATGGCCGCTGCGACCTCGAAGTTTTTCGAAGGCCGCGACGTCACCTACCTGGCGGCCAGCCCGCTGCTGCGCGCGCAGGAGACCGCGCAGCCGATTGCGGAGGTCACCGGTCTGGAGATCGATACCCGGGAGGAGATCCTGGAAGCCGGCAACACCTTTGAGGGGCTGCGCACCAAGGGGTGGCGCTCCCAGCTGTGGAACCCGATCCGGTGGCGCCACATGCTCAAGCCCTGGGAGCCGAGCTGGGGCGAGTCCTACGAGGACATCTTCGCTCGCATGGACGTCGCGATTGAGGACGCCCGCCAGCGCGCCGAGGGCCACGAGGCCGTGTTGGTGAGCCACCAGCTGCCGATCGTGACGGTGCAGCGCTACGTGCAGGGCAAACCCTTCGCGCACGCGAGCCGTCGCTGCGAGCTGGCCAGCGTGACGTCACTTGTGTTCGATGATGACGTTGTTGTTGACTGGTCATACTCAACCCCCGCATCCGCGATCTAACCTGGAAGGACCCCATGACCGTGCGCCGCAGCCTTGTCCCATTCGTTGCCGCAGCCGTGCTGCTGAGCGGGTGCTCGAGCGCCAGTGACAACGGCGGGTCCTTCGCGTTCCACTCGCCGGGTGGGCAGGTGGAACTGTTCTACCCGCAGGAGGAGCGTAAGCCGTTGCCGGACTTTTCCGGCGAGTCCCTGATGGAGCCGGGCAGTGAGATCTCGCTCAGCGACTTCGACGGTGAGGTCGTGGTGCTCAACGCGTGGGGGCAGTGGTGCGCGCCGTGCCGCGCGGAGGTCGACGACCTCCAGGAGGTGCAGGAGTCCATCGAGGGCTTCGGCACCGTCCTCGGTATTAACGTGCGGGACCACAACGCGGACATCGCGCGCGACTTCATGAAGGACAACGGGGTGACCTACCCATCCATTTACGACCCGCCGTTTAAGACCGCCGCGTTCTTGGGCGGCGTGCCCAGCTCCGTGATCCCAACGACGATCGTGCTGGACACCCAGCACCGCCCGGCGGCGGTGTTCCTGCGGGAGGTCACCGCCCAGGAGATCATCGACCTGGCGAATACGCTGCACCAGGAGGCGGAGGCCTAAGTGGGGGAGGCGTTATCGGAGCTGGTTTCCCAAGGCCCGCTGCTGCTGGGAATGCTGGCGGCTGCGCTGGCCGGGTTGGCGTCCTTCGCCTCGCCGTGCGTGGTGCCGCTGGTGCCGGGCTACATGTCGTACCTGACGGGCATCGTGGGCGGGGAGCTCAACGTGGATGAGCACGGGGTATCTGTGACGCGGCGCCGCTGGGCCGTCGCCGGCGCGGCGGGCCTGTTCATCCTCGGGTTCACCGTGGTGTTCCTGCTGGCCACCGTGACCGTCTTCGGCGCGGTGAGCGCGGTGGCGCTCAACGCGGAGACCCTCATGCGCGCGGGTGGGGTGGTCACGATTGTGATGGGCCTGGTGTTCGCCGGTTGGGTGCCCGCGCTGCAAAACGACACGCGGCTGCGACCGAAGAAGTGGACCACGCTGCTGGGCGCGCCGCTGCTCGGCGGGGTGTTCGCGCTCGGGTGGACCCCGTGTTTGGGGCCGACGCTCGCCGCCATCGTGTCCGTTTCTGTGGGGACGGCGGGCATGACCGCGGCGCGCGGCGTGCTGCTGGTCATCGCGTACTGCCTCGGGCTGGGGCTGCCGTTCTTGCTGGTGGCGCTTGGCTCGGCGAAAGCGGTGCGTAGCATCGAGGTGCTGCGAAAGCACTCGCGCACCATCCAGGTGATCGGCGGGGTAGCGATGGTCATCGTCGGCCTGCTGCTGCTGACCGGGGCCTGGAACGTGTTTATCGGCTGGACGCGCCAGCTCGTCTTCGGATATGGAGCAACGGTGATTTAAATGAGCACTGCATGGACGTGGCTACGCAGGTCGTGGCACTGGCTGACCAGTATGCGCACCGCGCTGCTGCTCCTGTTCTTACTTTCGCTCGCCTCCATACCGGGCGCGCTGTTGCCACAGCGCACGGTCTCCGCGACGCTGGTAGACGACTACCTGCGCGCCAACCCAACCATGGGGCCCATCTACGACAAGCTGCAGCTTTTCGACGTCTTCGATTCCACCTGGTTCGTCGCCATCGTCACGCTGCTGATGGTGTCGCTGGTCGGGTGCATCATCCCGCGCTCGATTGACCACTGGCGCGCGTACCGGGCCACGCCGACCCGGGCACCGAAGTACCTGTCCAGGATGCCGCTGCATGCGGAAGGGGACGTCGATACGCCGAAGGAAGAGCTGGAGGCGAAGGCGCGCGCAGTGCTGCGCAAGTGGCACGTGGCTTCCTACCAGCCGGAGGAGGACCGCGCCGGGGTGTTCTCCATCTCGGCGGAGCGCGGCTACTCCCGCGAGCTGATGAACCTGCTGTTCCACATCGGGCTGGTGGGCATGATTGTGGCGTTCGCGGCGGGCCGCATGGTCTTCTACGAGGGCCAGGTCATCATGGTGACCGAGTCCGAGTCGCAGTACGCGGTGCCTGTGGAGCAGCCGCGCCAGTTCTGTAATACGTCGCCTGCGAACTTCGACGTCTTCCGCGCCGGCCCGCTTTTCGACGGCACTGGCCTGCACCCGTTCTGCATCGAGTCGAAGAACTTCCGCGCCGAGTACCTCAACACTGGACAGGCGAACGGGTTCTGGTCGGACGTGGCCTACACCCCGGACGTGGCCGCCCCGCGCGAGCAGTGGCAGGACTTCACGCTGCAGGTCAACCACCCGCTGCGCGTGGACGGCAACCGCGTCTACCTGCAGGGGCACGGCTTTGCCCCCCAGGTGACCATCACCTGGCCGAACGGGGAGTCGCGCACCCAGATGGTGCAGTTTAGGCCCACGGACGTGCAGAACTTCCTGTCCGCCGGCGTGATGCGCTTCGACCCGCCGGCCGGCATGTACCCGGACCTCACCGAGCGCCGCGAGCACCAGATCGCCATCGAGGGCAACTTCGCGCCCACCGCCCAGTGGACCGGCGTGAACGGCGACATGCTGCAGTCCGGCTTCCCTGCGATGCAGGACCCGGCGATGGCAGTAGACATCTACGTCGGCGACGCCGGCCTGGACACCGGCCGCCCGCAGAACATCTTCGTGCTGGACCAGAACCTGATCGCCGAGGGGCGCCTGCAGAAGGTGGAGCGCGTCAACCTGGTGCCGGGGGAGGAAACCACCCTTGAGGGCGGCATCCGCGTGCGCTTCGATGGCGCAGCCGAGTACGCCAACTACCAAATCTCCCACGACCCGACCCAGGGCTGGATGCTGGCCACCTCGGTGCTCATGCTGGCCGCGCTGGCCGGCTCGCTGACCATCAAGCGCCGCCGCCTGTGGATCCGCCTGACCCCGACGGCCACCGGCACTCACGTGGAGCTCGCCGGCCTGGCGCGCACGGACCGCGCCGGGTGGGGCGCCGAGTTCGACGAAATCGTGGAGGAAATCCTGGGCGTTTCGGAGGAGGAGAACCCCTCCTTCGAGGTTGATGACCTTGGCTAACCTGCGATGACGCGGTAGATTGTTCCCCATGCTTGTCGATTCCACGATGGCGGACCTTTCAGACCTCACGTTCCGCACCGCGTTCATCCTGTACCTGGCTGCGCTGATCATGTCCTGTATCTACTACGGGCGCATGTTCGGCGTGCTCGACATGCGCCGCGAGCGCGCCCGCATGGATCAAAAAGTCGCCGTGGGGGCCGGGGGCGGCTCCGAGCTTATCGACGCCCCCTCCGACTCCTTCGACCAGGCAGAGTACGACCGCCGCGTCGCCGGCGCTCGCAAGTGGGCGAACATGACGCAGGCGCTGATCTGGTTCGGCATCGTGCTGCACGTGGCGTCCTTCATTACGCGCGGGCTGGCGGCGAAGCGCTTCCCGCTCGGCAACCTGTACGAGTACATCCTGGCCATGACGGCCGTCGTGATGGTCGCAGCCGCGATCGTGGTGCAGCGCAAGAACTGGCACACCATCTGGCCGTGGCTGCTCGCCCCGATGGCGATCGCGATGTTCTTGAACTCCACGGTGTTCCACATGCACGTGGCGCCGGTGGTGCCGGCGCTGCAGTCCTACTGGCTGCCGGTGCACGTTTCGTCGGTGTCGGTGGGGGCGTCGATAGGTATTGTGTCGGGCATCTTTGCGCTGCTGTACTTGCTGCGCATGTGGCAGCCGCGCGGCGAGGAGCATGGGTTTTTCGGCGCGATTGCGAAGCCACTGCCGAGCGCGAAGACGCTCGACCAGATCACCTACAAGACGGCGATTATTACGCTGCCGCTGTTCGGAATCGGCATTGTGTTTGGCGCGATCTGGGCTGAGGTCGCCTGGGGTCGCCCGTGGGGCTGGGACGCGAAGGAAACCGTGTCCATGATCACGTGGATTCTGTACGCCGCCTACCTCCACGCGCGCGCCACCGCCGGCTGGAAGAACTCGAAGGCCGCGTGGATCAACGTTTTTGCCTTGGCCATGACCATCTTTAACATGACCTATGTAAATACTGTCATTGCTGGACTTCACTCGTACGCAGGATTGAACTAATGAAAACACTGATTACAGGAGGGGCCGGCTACATCGGCTCCACAATTGCATCGTGCTGCTCCGACGCAGGCATCACCCCGGTCATCTTGGATGACTACTCCACTGGCCTGCGCGTCTTCGCAGAGCGCTTCGACCACTACGAGGGCGACATCGCCGACACCGAGCTGCTCAACAAAATTTTCGACGACCACCCCGACATCGAAGCCGTCATCCACTGCGCGGCCAAGATCATCGTGCCGGAGTCCGTCGCGCAGCCGCTCGAGTACTACGACGTCAACGTCGGCCGCGCAACCAAGATGCTGCAGGTCCTTCGCGACCGCGGCGTCAAGCGCGTCATGCTCAGCTCGACCGCCGCAATGTACCAGGCGGACGAGGACTTCACCGTCAACGAGTCCTCCGTTGTGGCGCCAACCAGCCCGTACGCCGCGTCGAAGTGGATGCTGGAGCGCGTCATGGCTGACGCCGCTGCCGCCGGCCAGATCCAGGCTGTGGCCCTGCGCTACTTCAACCCGATCGGCGCCGACCCACAGCTGCGCACCGGCCTGCAGAACCCGCTGCCGTCCCACGCGCTGGGCAAGATGATCACCGCCCACCAGAGGGGTGAGGCGTTCACGGTCACCGGCGTCGACTGGCCAACCCGCGACGGCTCCGGCCTGCGCGACTACGTCCACGTTTGGGACCTGGCCCGCGCCCACGTCGCCGCCCTCAAGGCCGACCTCGCCCCATACGAGGTCATCAACCTAGGCACCGGCACCGGCACCACCGTCTTCGAGCTCGCGGAGGCGTTCAAGTCCGCCAGCGGCTCCGACATGGAGGTCACCACCGCACCACCACGCGAGGGCGACGTCGCCGGTTGCGCACCGCGCATCGACAAGGCGCGCGAGGTACTCGGCTGGTCCCCAGAACTCACCATCGAGCAGGGCGTCCGCGACTCCCTGGCCTGGGCAGAGAAGCTGCCCGAGGTCCTCGCCGAGGAAGCAACGCGCAGCTAGTCTTCGCCGCGCTTCCTCCGACGCTCCTCCTCTTCACGACGCCGGCGCTCCGCCTCCTCGCGGGCCCGGCGTTCTTTAAACCTATTCTTCTCGATCTCCCACAGGAACTCCTCATCATCATCCGGCCCCTTAATAACCGGTGGCTGTTCCTGCTGCTGCACCCCGTACCCTCCATACCGTGCATTCGACCCCGGGCCGAACGCGCGCCACATCAAGTACACAGCCAGAATGATCAGAGCGATGAGTAGAAGCCTTCCCATGCCCTCTAACATACTGGTCCACCTTTGCGTTAGGCTAAGTCTCCATGAGTGAAGCACCACAGGAAGCTCCCGAGGTTGACCCAAGCGCGAAGCGTCGCGCCAACAAAGCCGCCGCCATCTACGGGCTGTACCGGCTCCTCCTCTTCATCGTCCTCACCGTGGTGATCCAGCTGCTGGCCGTCGCGGTTGGGGCGCCCGTGCCGCTGATCATGTCGGCCCTGCTGGCCCTGATCGTGGCGTTCCCGCTGTCCATGCTGGTGTTCAAGAAGCAACGCATTGAGGCCGTCCAGGCGCTTGCGCATTGGAAGGAGCAGCGTCAGGCCCGCAAGGCGTGGATCGAGGCCGAGCTGGCCGAGCGTTAGTTCTCTCGTGGGACGGTGTGCACCACATTCCTGCATTTTGGCGTCGTGGGTTCGCAAAAGCCCAGGTCGCGTGTTCTGCCGCGAGGGAATTTGGTGTCAGGCAGGTCGGCTCGAGTGCCAAAAGACGCAATCGAATAAGGTCTATTACTTCAAAGTTGCTGGCAAAAAATGTGCTAGACAACAAACGATGTCAGATTTGGCACTGGCGCCCACTCCATAGCTACTCAGCGACAAGAAAACCCCTCCGCAGCCAGTCCGCTGAACGGGTGACTTCAGGCAAGAGGGGAATACCCCTCACACTTTACACTCGAAAAGTTCAAAACCCTTGCCACCCGCACCCCGCTGGCGTAATGTTCCGCTGGTGCCTGCTGACATTCGGCACCGCCAGCTCAATAGCGCGGCGGTGATCTTGTTCGGCTTCCTGGTTGCCCTGTTCGTGGGCACCGTGTTGCTGATGCTTCCGGTTTCCACTGTGAATCCGGGTGGGTTGCCGCTGTTGCCGGCGTTGTTTACTGCGACGTCCGCGCTGTGTGTCACCGGCCTAGCCATTGTGGATACGGCGACGTATTGGACTACGTTCGGCAAGGTGGTCATTGCCGTGTTGATCCAGGTTGGCGGGTTCGGGGTGATGAGCTTCGCGACGATTCTGGGTCAGGCGGTGGTCCGCAAAGCGAATTTGAGTGCGAATGTGATTTCGGCGGTGGAGCGTCGTACGGCGGTGGGCGGGATCGCGCCGCTGTTGAGGCGGGTCCTGCTGGTGAGCATCGTGGTGGAGGCGCTGGTCGCGCTGGCGTTGACGGCGCGGTTCGTGGCGTTGGGCTACCCATTGCCGCGCGCGTTGGGGCATGGGGTGTTTCATGCGGTGTCGGCGTTTAACAATGCGGGGTTCGCGCTTTATTCGGACAACATGACCGGCTTCGTGGGGGATTGGTGGGTCTGCGTGCCTATCATGGCGGCGATCATTATTGGTGGTTTGGGGTTTCCGGTGCTGTTTCAGTTTCGGCGGGACGTGTTTCACCTGCACCGCTGGACGTTGAATACGCGCATGGTGGTTGCCGGTACGCTCTTCCTTCTTTGCTTTTCGACGGCCACCATCCTCGCCATGGAGTTGAACAACCCGCGCACGCTGGGTGGGTTGCCGGCGTCGGATGCGGTGTTGGCGGGGCTGTTTCAGGCGGTGCAGACCCGCACGAGCGGGTTCAACTCTGTCGATATTGGCGGGATGCACGAGCCGACGCTGTTTGCGATGGACCTGTTCATGTTTGTGGGGGCGGGCCCGGCTGGCACGGCGGGTGGCGTGAAGATCACGACGGTGTTGGTGTTGGTGTCGGCGGTGTCGGCGGTGGTGCGGGGTCGCACGCAGCCGGTCATGCTGGGCAAAGGTGTCCCGGTGGAGGTGGTGCACCAGGCGATCACGGTGGTGATGCTCAGCGGCGCGCTGGTGGTGGCGGCGACGTTCGCGTTGTTGGCACTGACGCCGTTTCACCTGTCGGAGGTGTTGTTTGAGGTGCTGTCGGCGTTTGGCACGGTGGGGTTGTCCACGGGTATTACGCCTCATCTGGATGCGCCTTCGTTGTTGGTCATTATTTTTATGATGATTGTTGGCAGGTTGGGTCCGATTACTGTGGCGACGGCGTTCGCGTTTGCGGAGCCGGCGTCGAAAATTTTGCTTCCTTATGAAAGGCCGATCATTGGTTAAGTTTGCAACGCCCACGTACGCGGTGCTTGGGCTCGGGAGGTTTGGCTCGGCGGTGGGCCGGGAGCTCATGTTTGACGACGCCACCGTCGTCGGCATCGATCTGGAAGAGTCCGCCGTGAAACGCAACAACGGGCTGCTGTCGAAGGTGGTGCAGGCGGACTGCACGGACGTGGCCACGATTGAAGAGTTGGGCATTTCGGAGTTCGACGGCGTCGTCGTGGCGATCGGCGGGGCGCACGTGGAGGCGTCGATTTTGACGTGTTCGTTGTTGGTGGATGTGGGCGTCGAGAATTTGTGGGCGAAGTCTTCCGGCAATGCACACGGGCGCATCCTGGACCAGATTGGTGTGCCGCATGCGGTGCACCCGGAGGAGGCGATGGGGCGGCGTGTGGCGCACCTGGTGCGTGGCGCGAACCTCGACTATGTGGAGTTGTCCTCGGGCACGGCGATTGTGCACACGGTGGTGCCGACGCACGTGGCGGGCCCGCTCGACGAGCAGGCGTTGTGGCAGAGCCACGGCGTGAAGGTGATTGCCGTGCGCCGGGAGGACCGCTGGCAGCCCGTCCTCGGGCACATGGCTTTGGAGGCTGGCGAGCAGGTGCAGATCTATGGGGATTCGCGCCGGGTGGAAAAGTTCAGCCGCATGGCGGCACGGCGACGCTAACCTGGGCTGCATGTCAGTACAGCACGCTTTCGACACTGCACGCGCGGCACAGCGCGCCTGGGCGACGACACCTCTTCGCCAGCGCAGCCGCATCTTCCTGCGCTACCACGACCTGATCCTTGCCCACCGCGACGAATTGGTGGACCTGATCCAGCAGGAGACAGGTAAGGCGAAACACAACGCGTTCGACGAGGTCATGGATGTTGCGATTACCGCCCGCCACTACTCGTACCGCGCGAAGGCGCTGCTGACGCCAGCCCGAGTGCGGGGCGCTATGCCGGTGGCGACACGGACCGAGGTGCACCGGGCGCCGAAGGGTGTGGTGGGGGTGATTGCGCCGTGGAACTACCCGCTCTCGTTGGCGGTGTCGGATGCGGTGGCGGCACTGATCGCGGGCAACGCGGTGGTGCTGAAGCCGGATACGCAAACCCCGCGCACCGCGCAGCGCGCCCACCAGCTGCTGGTGCAGGCTGGGCTGCCAGCCGACCTGTTCCAGGTTGTGGAGGGAAGCGGGCGGACGGTGGGGCAGGAGATCGTGAAGCGGTGCGATTTCCTCATGTTCACAGGGTCCACCGCCACCGGCAGGAAGCTTGCCGCGCAGGCCGGGGAGCGTCTGATTGGGTTTTCCGCTGAGCTGGGCGGGAAGAACCCACTGCTGGTTTTAGCCAGCGCGGACCCCGAGACGGCGGCACGTGGCGCCGCTGACGCGTGCTTCAGCAATACCGGTCAGCTGTGCATTTCCGTGGAGCGGATCTACGTGGACCGCGCCGTGGCAGAAGTGTTCCTTGAACAGTTTGTGGCGCTGACGAAACGCCTGCGCATTGGGCACGGGTGGGGTGACGATGTTGGCTCGCTGATTTCGGCGGAGCACCGCTCGCGTGTCGACGCCTTTGTCCACGACGCCGTGGACAAAGGCGCCACCGTCCTGGCTGGTGGGGAGGCGTTACCCCAGCTCGGGGATACGTTCTACGCACCGACCATCCTCGTGGACGTCCCGGAGGACGCCGATCTGTACCGCAAGGAAGTGTTCGGGCCGGTCGTCTACGTGGAGGTGGTGGATGGGCCGGAGGTGGGCGTCGAGAAGATGAATGACACCGACTACGGGCTCAACGCCTCGATTTGGGGCGCGGAGGACGAGGCGCGCGTGGTCGCGGCGCACGTGCACGCCGGGACCGTGAACATTAATGAGGGGTACGCGGCCGCGTGGGCATCGATGGACGCGCCGATGGGCGGGTGGAAACAGTCAGGCGTGGGGCGACGCCATGGCGACGAAGGCCTGCTGAAGTACACCGAGGCGCGTACCGTGGCGGCGCAGCGTTACGTGCCGCTCGGCGGGGTCGGCGCTGGTGGCGGCAAGCCGGTCGCGGACGCGATGGCGCTTGCGCTGCGGCTGGGGAAACGCCTGCTGCGCTAGGCCCGGCTAGGACTTGCTCTCTGTGCTGTGGCCGGTGGCGTGCGCGATGGCGTCGGCGAGCCACTGCGCCAGGCCGGGTTGGCGTTCTTCGTAGTAGCGCTTGAAGCGTTCATCGGCGATGTAGCCGCGCGAGATCTGGAACTGCATCTCCGGGGTGACGTCGAAGAACTGCCCGATCACCTTCCGGTGTTCCTCGACGAGTTCGGCGGCTTCCGCGCTGTCGGTGGGCACGTCGCGGCGAACAGCGTCGGCGAGTTTGGTATCGATGGCGTCGAAACGCTGCTTGCTGTCCTCCCAGTCGCTCGCGCCCCAGTTGCCGGTGCGACCCTGGTACTGCGCCCAGCCGGGCGTGTCGCCGTAGGCCTCTTGCGCCTCGGCTTGGTGTTCGGTGTAGTTCGGGTCGCCGAGGATCTCGCCGACTTCTTCAAGGGTTGGTTTGTGGTTATTCATTGCTTGCTCCAATAACTTTTCGACGGCCACCACCATCCCATCGATCCGCGAACGCTCCTCAAGCAGGCGTTCGTGTTGCCTGCGCAGGTGCTCCCGGTTCGAGGTGGGGTGGGAGAGTACTTCTTTGATTTCAGACAGTTTCATGCCAGTGGTCCGGTAGACCAGGATGTGCTGGATGCGCTCCAGGTCATCTGGCGTGTACAGCCTGTAGTTTGACCAGCTGCGATACACAGGTTCGACGAGGCCGGCCTGCTCCCAGTGGTGCAGGGTGCGCACCGTGATCCCGAATGCGTTGGCTACTTCGCCGACTGTGTACAGCGCTTCGTTGTTGGTCATGGCAGCCATTGTGCAGTCTGACGTTACGTCAGGGTCAAGCTTTGCTCTCGTCGATCTTGGAAAGCAGCTCGTCCGGGCCATACAGACCGGAGATTTCGACGGGGATGAAGAAGTCTTCGGTGAAGAACTGGCCCTTGGATGCGAACTCCCTGTTCACCCACGCGCCGAATGCATCCACTGGGATGAGTGGTATGCCGTACTGGCTGGCGGTCAGGTCGTCAGTGATGAGGGCGTCGCAAAGTGAGATGGGGATTTCCGGGCTGTACACGAGGCCGAGCTCGTCGCACAGGAGCGCCATGCGTGCACCGTCGGTGATGTGGATCCCGTTGATGACGATCGACCCACGGAACGCCACCTGGTGGCCTTCCTCGAGGATGTCGGCGAGGAAGGTCTCGTAGGGCGAACCCGTGTAGTACCTATACCAGTCCTCAAAATCGGCGAACGAGACGATCGGGATGCCCAGCTCCCGGGCGGTTCTTGCCTTGCGCGACATGGATGCCGGGTCCCACGCTACGAGGACATCGCACGTGGTTGCAGAGACGCTGTCTTCGAAGATGAGCCCGCACGAATCGCAGGCGGAGATGAGCTGCTCTTCGCCGTCGTAGAAGCTGATGGCTTCGCGGCAGCCCGTAAACACCACCCTCATGCCTGGGGAGAGCAGCGCAGCAATGTCGATGTTTTGCTCTTTGCCCTCCGGGAGGGACACCTGCGTCAGCCCTGTCATGATGGCGCGTTTGCGCACCTCCTCTTCGGCCCGCTTCGTCCAAACGCCGCGAGACATCCCCCAGGAAGAAAGCCGCAGGGCAGTCTGCTGGAGCATGCGTTGGTCGCTGACTTCCACGCCGGAGCCGGAGAAGGCTGCCCATGCGTTATCGGAGTCGGTCGCGCGAGTTTGATCGAGCTTGAGAGGAGCGGCGGGCGCCCAAAACGGCTGGAAGAGTGCGCCTTCTTGTGTATCGGATGCGTCGGGTACCGGCCGCACGTAGGGGATCTCGACGTCCCCCGAGAGGAAATCGAGCGCCATGGAGTGCGCGCGTTCGATGACGTCGCTGCCCTCAATGATGATGTCGAGTGCCTCGGCGTCGATACCGTCGCCGAGTTCCATGTCGAGGCCTCGTGCCTGGTAGCGGCCGGCGTCCTGGGCCATCTCCAGGCGATCGCCGACGACAATGCCACCTGCAGCCTGCCGTAGCAGCAGCGGCCAAAAGTCCTCGAGCTGCGGCGCGATAGCAACCCCACCCGGAGGAACCTCGTTGTCGAGGCCGAACTGCCCCAAGTCAGACATCGGGTTGAGCCACGTGCCAAAGTCCGCAACGACCTGGCCACGCTCCACAACCACCGCGTGAACGCGAACCACGTGGTAGCTCACATTAAAACTGACACCGTCAAAGGAGAGGAACACGTAACGCTCGGGATCCTGCCTTGCCTCCTCCAGCATCATCTCCAGCGGTGAGTCGGGCCCAGCCAATTCTCCCGCAGCGATGAGTTGCACGCCCCCAAACGGTTCGTTGTTCTTTCGCACGCGCTGCAGGGCGACGCTCATCATCAACAGGAGCTCGGTGTTGAGGTTGTGGGCGTCGTCGATAATTAATGTCTCAGCCAAGCTGAGCAGCAGCTTGGCATCGTTGATGTCCCAGGAACCGCCCGGCAGGACATCGCCGAGCGTCATGAAGGGATCGAAGTTGAATGCAGAGTCGATCGTCAGCCCGCTGATGCCGCTCGCCGCGGGTTCCAGCAGCGCGACGGGCAGCACCCGTTTGCGCAGGTTATCCGGTAGCGCGTCATTCGCTTCCATGAACGTGCGCAGCAGCGTGGATTTGCCGGTGCCGGGCGCGCCATCGATCACAACGCTTTCGCCGTTGTACATCAACGTAAGCGCATGCTCGAAGTCCTGCGGCATCGAAATGGCCATGACCTGCACCTTTCGCATCAACTATCACTTGTTGATTTATTGAAGCATGCAGCCCCGACATTGCGCGGGCGGTGTTCGAACGGGGGTTCGCGGTGCTATTACGTGGTGCAGGGGCGTGCAGCGATTAGCCTGGGAACATCGCTGTTTTCTGCTAGCCAGGCGGCCAACTTCGGGTCAAGCATCCTGGCAAGCTTCAGGGTCTCCTCGTGTGCCTCCGTGCAGGTCATACGGTGAGGCTGTCCAGGCATCGGGAAACCTCTGATGAGCGGTTCATGGTGGGCTACACGGTTTCGAATGCTATTGACTCGCTTGCAAATCCCGTGCACCCAATCTCTGGTGAAACCAGCATGTTGCTGTCTTGCTACGTTTCTTCCTTCAGGGAAAGCATGACGTAGGGCGGCTTCCCAGTTGTGCTCGTAATTGACGCGGACCCGTCTGGGAGACTTGCCTGTATGTCCTCCTTTGTCAAAGAGGTTCGTCCAAAAACCAAATGTACAGTTAGCGAAAAGACGCCCGGGAACATCACCATCGTTTGGACGCTCACGTACCCTCCTGGAAAGTTGCGACCAAGCCACCGCAAGATTCTGCTCTGACCGTTCATCCAACGGGATATCGAGGTACCAGTGGCTGCCCCATTTTGCAGCTGCCGCTTTATTGATCGATTCCCGTAGTGCAACTTCCAAAATGGCAATATCCGCTAGAAATGCAGTAGATAGCTTGATGTTCCATATGTAGAGCTCGAGGGCTTCGTCTATGTTGCCGTTCGGCGATTCGCTAAGAAAACTGGCTAAACGAGCGGGCGGGAGAGAACCCCAAAGCAAGGCTGCATTTGTCGAAGGCAGTTGTGTAGGAAACGTCATTGCTATAGGCTAGCCAATGTAGTCCCCCGGATCCGGACCATAGTTAAATGTCTATGGTTCCCGGGGGTTTTATTATTCTGAAACGCTTATCGGGTGGTAGCCGGATGATGACGACGTTGCGCGGGGTCGCGGTGCCGAAATAATACGAGAGCCCCGGGTGCATGCTTTCGCAGAGGCGCCTCGGGGCGTTCGGGAGTATCCTATCGCGTAAACATGAATGGGGAACGAAGCGTACTGCGTTTAGTTCCGCTTCTTTTACTGCCCTGTACTGATGAGTTCGTCAGTTGAGGAGAAATGCTCATCCCATACTATGGGAGTGGGGGTTCGAGATTAGTCAGAGTACGGTCAAGCCTCGCGCAGAAAGGAACGTAAAGCCCTATGCCAGCATTCTTGATTGAATACCATCGCAAAAAGGGAACTGTCCGGTGTAAGAAGTTTGATTCGCTTTCTGAGGCTACGCGTGAGCGACTGCGCTTGGATCGATCCAATGCTGACCCCGATGTTGAAATCGTGGCGGTTGCTAGTGCCAGTGAAGAAAGCCTCCGCCAGTCCCACTCCCGATATTTCTCCGGTGTCTAGCAGATACGTGTCGCAGCTTGTGATGTAATCGACGTGACGACAAAATATCCCTTCCACCCAGCATTTTTCTTGGATGGAGGGTTTTCTCATGCCCCAGAAGTCGACGGCTAACCCCATCGGCATCACGGCTGCGGCAGCCCACCAACAACAAAATGTTTACGGAAAAGGCTAATCAGCACGTCAACGTCAATTCGGAGAAAGAAGCCGATGGGCCGACGCTTCCCCTGCTTTACAACCCCTCGACTGCCCCGAGAAACACCACAATGAAGTCGCGGTACGTGCCGTGCAGGTCTACGGTGGCACCCGGATAACCCGAACACGTTCCTAAAGGAGTGTTGTCGGCGATCCATTCTATTGAGCCATAACATTGGCTCGGTGTCCACTGAATGGTTCCCTGTCCCCGGGCGGTACCGTCGACTGATTCTCCAGTTCGGACATGAGGTGCTATGGCCAGTTCAGGCATTGAGGGGGGCTGCGAGGGTAGGAGAGAGCGCCTCCATTGTCGCGGTCGGGACCTCCTTGGCCTCTGTGACTTCGACACGCTGGGTTGGTCGGCACGGTGAAGTGCAGCGCTTGCGTTGCGGGATCGACTGTATAGTCCTTTACTCCGGTCGCCGACCATTTCGCCTTTGTGGCCAGGGGTTCGCACCGAGTGATCTCGGTGCCGGGTGCCACGTACTCGCCGTACTCGTGCGCGATTTCCGCAGCTTACAGTCGCTGGCTGATCGGCTAATCGACGTCCCTGTCCCTTACGACAAAGCGCGTCGACTCCCCAAAAGTCTGTGGTGACGAACCTGCCGTTGACCCAGCGGTTGGCGTTGACGGAGGCTTGGCAGACGCCGGTGTCGGCGTCGTCGAATTGGACTCCGAGGTTGGGGTGGTGGGTGGCGAGGTCAACGGTGCAGCCGGGGGCGGTGGTGGCGTCGATAGCCTGGAAGGCGTGCGCGACCGTAACGTTGGTGGTGCACAGTGCGCATAGGGTGGAACACTTTTCGACCTGACGGTATCTTGGGAACTTTCTTCGTGGGTAGGCCGTCGTGGCCTGAGGAATATCACGGCTGGTCGACCGGAACAGGCCTAAAAACCGAAGTAGTTCCCAAGTGAGGGAAGGGTGGTCATTCTAGCCAGGGGAGAGATTCTATTCTCACGCCTATTCAGAGAATATCGTAATAGAGTACGAAAAGCCTGATGAAGTTATTTCCATCAGACTTTTGTGTGGTGCTTCTTGCTGCGTGGGAGTTTAGATCAATCCCATGCGCCGAAGTCGTGGTTCGATATAGGGCCAGACAAGTGCACCGATGGTCCCGGTGGCGACGATTACGCTGACCACTATGCCAGCAATTGCGGCAGCGGAGAGCTCAGTCGGGCCATTCTGAGTGTCGTTCTTAGAACTGCTGCTGGCTGTACTTCCGCTTGAGCGCGAAGAGTTATCTCCTTCTTGCCAAGGGTTGTTCGTGATCTTGCCGTCACTATCGATTTGGATGGCCTCAGTTGGCCGCAAGAAGCTGTTAGCGGAGGCTCCTTGGATGTCTTCATCCTCGGTGTATCGGTTGATTGCAGTGACTCGCAGGTCGACTGGATAGCGTCGGTCGAGGTCTGTGATTGTGATTTCTCGGAGATCAGATGCAGTATATGCGAGCGGCACGCTGTTGGAAGAGATGAGCCAGCCGTAGTTTGGCTCTGCTGTTGATGCCCATTCGAGTTTCGCAGAATTGCCGTTGTCGATGGTAGCGAGGTCGATAGATCCAATTGGTGCGGGTTTTGGTGTTTCAGTTCCAATGTGGACTGGTACGGAGTGGGAACCGATGAGGCCATTCGCATCGGTCACACGGACTTGCATTTGGTAATCCCCTACTTTGTTGTAGATGTGAGTTCCGATTTCGCCGGCGTCTGTTACATCCCAAGTGCCGTCTCCGTCGAAGTCGTAGTCGAAGCGTACGATCTCGGACGCTGGTGAGTAAGAGTACAGGCCAGCGTCAAAAGCAAATTCGGTATTTGGTTGGCCTGAATAATCTTTTTGTGGGAGTTTTGCAACCGGTCGATTTTGCACTCTGTCAAAGGCATCGCCGATGGCCTGTTTGATGACTTCTGGACTCTTATCGTTCATGGAGATGACTTGGCCAGAGGTTAGGTCTGCAAGTTCGGTGTAGCGGCGTTGCTTAGAGTTAGGAACGATTGGGTAAATGTTCACTGGATCGATTTCGAGAGAGCGCTTCGCGATGTATTTCGCCGTGAGCTTTCCGTCGTAAAAGTCGTCGCGACCGAGCTGGCTGCGTCTAATGTTGTCGGTAGTCGGGTCGGGATCTTTGAAACCAGCGTCAGTGAGAAGGAAGACAGCCTTAGTTGCGCCATTTTGCCAATCGAGCTTCTCAAAAGCGGTGTGCAGTCCGTACAGCGCTGTCTCATCAAAATCTCCCCATGCGCCACCACCTCGGCTGGTATCGATACCGTCGAGTTTGTCGAGAAAGTGCTCGCGGGTGTCGCTGAAATCAGAAAGGACACAGGCAGTGTCTACTGTTCCTGCTGGAATTTTGCAGTCTTCGATGGTTTCCCAGCCGGGTTGGTACGTTGAGTGATCTTTATATTCGACAAGCGCAATTCGTGTTTGGCTGCTGTTGTCGAGTTCTTTGGCTGTTTCCCTTACGAACTGCTTTACACCTTCAATGTACGGTTGCATTGAGGTTGTGGAGTCTATAAGAAATACGAGGTCTTGTGGGGTTGACGCATCTGTAGTTTCACTAGGCTTGAGGAGATTTTCGCTTTTAGATAATGCGATTGATACGTTTCGTTGGATCGTGCGCTGGCTGGTGTTATCGCTGATGCTGCCGTTGAGGCGCATTTGCGCTTCAATCATGGCTTCTTCTAGCGGAATTCTGCCAGAAGCAGAGTTCTTACGGGCCAAGTCATTGTGATATTTGTGGCCCTCAAGCGTTAGTGGGTTTTTAGATGATCCACAAACAAAGTCGTTATCGTTGCACCAAAGACCGGTTTTGTAGTCTACTTGCGCATTGAGGTATGGCAAACGTGGTTCCAACGACCCGTTGTCTGTTCTGCAATTTTTAACTCCTCGCCTCCAGAGGCTTGAGCTTTTACCCGAGCATGCTGGAGTTCCGCCAGCTTTCCATTCTCCTTCTGGAAGGTGGAGTTTCGGATCTCCTAGCAGGGCAGAAAAAACAATGTGTTCGCGCAGGTCAGGGCGTAGACCAAGTGAATATCTTTCAATCAAGGTGGAATCGTAGTTGTCTGGCTCCACTCCAGGCCAATCACGGTGCGGTTTCTTGCTATCAATCAGGAGATGTCCATTTACTGCCTGGTCGGTGGCGATGGTATCGCCAACTACTTGAGCACCTTGAGAGAAGCCGAAAAGCAGGAATTTGGGTGTGATGTCAATCTGTTCGCAAACATTTACACGGCGCTCGATCAGGTTTGTAAGTTCTGCCACGCCCGTCCATACACTTTTCCCGTAGCGGTGGCCATAACCAGCTGAGATTCGAGCACCGAGCGAATTTAGAATACGAGGAGTATGGAAGTAAGCCTCGTCTTTGACTGGTTCATTTAGATCAGGGGCTTTTGTACCTACAGTGGCGGCTGGGTAGGTCAACGCTGGCGGAATCGAGCGGTGGCTCTCATCTGCTGCTTCGATGCCTGCTTGGGCTGCAGCCCTGTCGAACACGGCATATTTTTCGGAATTCTCGTACCCATCTCCAACGAATCGACCTAGTTCCAGAAGATTAGCGCTGTCAGGGGCAATGCCTAGATATTCTTTGGCATACTTCTCCATCTGCCGCACACTTTGATCATTTCTTTCAACTCCCGAACCTCGCACCCAAATAGCTGTAGGCGTGGAGCAGAGTGTTTGAAGATCAGCTTGGATATCTAATGCATCGGCCGGAGAGGTTACCAATGCCAGGGAGATGCTTATAACCGACATGATTGCAGTCGTACGTTTGAACAATATTGTAAATCCTTGAGTGAAGGGGCAAATGCAGCTGCATGTAAACTTACAGCTCACTACTTGTCGGCGCAGCTTAACTGAATGTTTTCTATCGTGTTACGTATTGATGAATGAGGATCTGACTTTCATCCTTCTTGGGGGCGATGTGAACTGCCTTGCTTATATACTCAAACGGACTCGTCAACCAAAACGGTACGGGATTAGCTGAGAAACGTGAGTGATGTCTTGCTTCCTATTCGCTCCTCGGTTAACGCGTCAAGCGAGAGAGCGAGTAGAGTCTCCGACTCGAGTGCGCTCTTGCAGAAGGAACCTCTCCCGAATACCGACGAAGCGTCGGAACATCGGGAGGGGTTCCTTCTTTTTTACGCTGTTGCCGGAGCGCGACAGCATCGTTCAGAGGCCCGCTGATGACCAGATGTAGCGGTATTCCCCGTGTGCGGAGCCAGGTGTTCCCGTCGACCGGAAGAGGTCGACGGGAACGAACGCCTCAAAATCTGCCCGGAAACCTTTACTCCAAACCATATATTGCACTAAGGTAAGGCAAGCCTAATATTTACACGAGGAGGGTGAACCTTATGAAGAAGTCCCAACGCAGGATCTACGCCACGCTACCAGCGCTGCCAGTGCTGCCCGCGGTTGTGCTCGCGGCAAGTCTCGCCGTCGCGCCGCTGGCCGTCCCTGCCCAAGCACAGGAGGCTGACACTACGGCCGCCGCGTCCGTCGCCGCAGCTCAGCCCGCTGGGTCAACACCGCTTGCTGACGCCCAACCCCAAACCCTGGAGTGGGAACTGAGCAAACGCGCCCTGCTGTGGGACGCCGCAGTGGAAGGGGAGGGAGTCTCCGTCGTCCCGGTGGACGAGTCCGAGCCGAACAATGGGAGCCTGAAGCTGACGAAGGCGACCGGCTGGGTCGACGAGGACACCAAAGCGCTGTCGGTGCAGTGGACCGGCCAGGTGACCTACACGATTAACGGGGCGCAAACGATCTCCTTCAAGGACTTCGCGCTCGAGGTCGATGCGGAGGGCGCCGGTAAGATTACGGCGGTCGTGAGTTCGGCGGACCCGAACCAGGCAGCAAATAATAAGGAAGCGAAGCGGGTCACCGTCGCGACGTTCAAGGGTGCCAACGTTGCCGTCGATGGCAAGACAGTGATGGTGGGGGCGACGCCGGAGTACGAAGGGGTCGTCTATAAGCGGGATGAGGACATTTCCTACCCGGATGCATGGCCGACTGAGCTGGTGAACAACGTGACGGACTCGGTGCGGTCGTGGTTCTACAACTCCGGGAGCAGGTGGGAGGACCAGAAGAAGCCGGCGCCGTTTGCTGTGACGCTGGAGCTCGGCGAGAAGCCCGAGAAGCCTGCCGAGCCGGAACCGGCACCAGCGCCAGGGCAGCAGCCAGAAGGCGGCATCCGCGATGCCTCGATTAACCGTGACGGCCACCTGATCCTGACCTTCACCAACGGCACGACCAAGGACCTCGGCAAAGTGGTGGGGAAGGACGGCAAGGACGGCCGCAACGGTGTTGATGGTAAGGACGGTCACGATGGTCGTGACGGCCGCGACGCGCCTGCTGGTCGAGACGGTAAGGATGGACGCGACGGTACCGCAGGAAAAGACGGCGCCCCAGGCAAGGAAGGCGCCGCAGGCGCGGACGGCAACAACGGCAAGGACGGCCGCGGTATCGCGTCGGTGAAGGTGGATAAGGACGGCAAGCTCGTCGTGACGTTGACGGATGGGACGGTGCTGCCGCCGGTCGAGATGCCGTCGGTGCAGCAGCAGGGTATGGCCCCGGAGTCGATTGTGGCGATTGTGCTGGGGGTTATCGCCACGCTGTTGGGTGGGTTCGCCGCGTTGCATACGCTCGCGGCGAGCATCCTGCCGAAGATCTAACGCTGCAGGCGCTTCAGTAGCGCCGCGATCACGGGGGACTGGGTAGCCAGGCCAGCAACGACGGCGAGTAGGGCTGCCCCGCCCGCGATCAGCACCGCGCCCCAGGCCGGGAACTTGGTAGGGGCAGCAGGGGCAGTGGGCTCGGCAGGCACGGTAGGCGCTGCAGGCACGGTAGGCGCTGCGGTCGTCGAAGTCGGGGTGGTCGGAGTGGTCGTCGGTGCCTCCTTCGCCTCTGCGACTTCGACCTGCACCGGGTTGGTCGGCATGGTGAAGCGCAGCGCCTGCGTCGCGGGGTCGACGGTGTAGTCCTTCACCCCGGTCACCGACCACTTCGCCTTCGCGGCCAGGGGGTTCGCCAGGGTGACGTCGGTGCCGGGCGCCACGTACTCGCCGTACTCGTGCGCGATGCCGGCCGCGTACAGTCGCTGGCTGATCGGCTTATCGACGTCCCCTACGACAAAGCGCGTCGACACCCCGAAGTCTGTGGTGACGAACTTGCCGTTGACCCATCGGCTGGCGTTGACGGAGGCTTGGTAGACGCCGGGGTCGGCGTCGTCGAACTTGGCGGTGCGGGCATTGGGGTCGGAAAGGTCGAGGCTGCGTAGTGTTTTGGCACTGGTGCAGTGTTCGACGCACTCGATCTGGGCGCGCCACGCGGTGCCGGGGACGGACTCGGGGTAGTCCCACGCGACGGTGACGTTGCGCTGCTGGTCGATCTCGCCGCGGACGTTGGATGGCGTCGCTACGTGGTCTGTTGTTACCGACGGCACCTTGAAGGTGACGCCGCGGTCGAAGTAGCGCTCGCTGAGCGCCAGGGCGTGCGCCGCCATGATCCCGACCGTGTAGGTTTGCCCAGGTTGTAGCGTGTTTGCCTCCACGAGTAGATCGAGGTCCAGCTTCCCGCCGTTTTCTTCCATCACGGCGGCGGGGATCCAGCGTGCGACGAGCGCGTCGCCGTCGCCGGTCATGGTGGAGCAGTGGTTGAGGCGCCACACCCGCGTCGGCGTGAGCACCACGTAGACGCCGTTGGACGCCCCGGGCGTCGACGCCGGGTTGATTCCCGAACCCTTCAATTTGAACGTGATGTCCTTGGTTGGGTCGATGGTGTCGGGGCCGGTGACGTCGAATTGCACGCCGAGGTTCGGGTGCCGCGTGTCGAGTTCGCCGGTGCAGCCGGGGGCGGTGGCGGCGTCGATAGTTGGGAAGGCGTGCGCGGCCGCAATGTTAGTGCTGAACAGCGCGAATAGAGCAGTGCCCGTTGCGACGCGACGCCGTGTGGATACGTTCAAGATGAGACTCCCCTCATTGGGTAACTTAGGTTAGCCTTATCTTAAATGTCTATCGCTATTGTGTGCAACGGCTGGCACGCTTTTTGACGCCCCGAGAGTTTCTTACGTCGTTCTGGTGGAGAGATCTCGAGGCGTTCCGCAATCTTGAACTGATCCGCAGATGGGAGCCCCGAATATAGTTTGGAGACGTCGCTGAAGTCCATAGGCTCGGCAATAATCCACAGGGGAAATTGCCCACCGCTCAGGTCAGCGCGGTGACGGTGGGGCGACGCCGGAGTACGAAGGGGTCCGTCAGATTGCAATAAGAAATCCAGCCCACACTCTGAGCTTGGCTCGGAGGCGGGCTGAACGATTGACATGAATCCTAGCGTTCGTGAGGTTAGTTCCACAAGCATGAAAACTCGTTTGTATCAATTTGCTAGCTGTAGCTACCCAGAGATGTTTGTCGGGCTCCTCCGCTAAGGTAAAAACTACGTAACTAGCGGGAGGTGAGTGATGGCTGTTCGAGTCGACATTGCAGAGCCGACGCTGCGCTGGGCGCTGCAGCGTACCGGCAGCACGGTGGAAGAACTTGCCCAAAGAAGTGATTTTCGGTTGGTCCGGCAATGGCTGGAAGGCAAGGTGTCGCCGACGCTGCGTCAGGCTGAGCACTTGGCATCGCTCGCATGTATCCCGTTTGGTTACTTGCTTCTCGACGGCCCCACGGACGATCAGCCGGATTTCCCAGATTTTCGCACCGTGGATAGTAAGAAAGTAACTGAGTTCAGCCCAGCGTTGAAGGAGACGATTTATACCTGTGAGCGCCGCTTGAGCTGGTATGCAGAATTTGCGCGCGTGGAAGGAATTGATCCTCCAAATTTCGGTGGTGCCTGGACACTGCGTGATAGCCCGGACGATGCGGTGTGTGCATTGTTACCCCAGCTTGCCGATGTCGGATGGAGGCCGGGTAAAGCGCCCACTGGTCGGGAGAATGTGCTGGAATTAGCGGATGCAATTGAGCACTGCGGTGTCTTAGTGATGCGAAACTCCGTACTTGGAAATAACAACCACCGCAAACTCGACATCGACGAGTTTCGAGCTTTCACACTGTTTGATGGTCCCTATCCCTTGATCTTCGTTAACGGCAGTGATTACAAAGTTGGGCAGTACTTCAGCCTTGCTCACGAGCTAGGCCACGTACTGCTCGCTGCAGAAGGTCTCACAGGTGCCATGAATGATCATCACGATGTGGAGCGATGGTGTAACAGGTTTGCAGCTGCCCTGCTTCTGCCACAGCATGCGTTGTTGCAGGAGTGGGACCGTAATCCCGACCTGAATAACATAACTCAGTGGGCATACGATGCGTACCGCGTGAGTGCGGATACGGCGCTGTGGTCGCTGGTGGGGCAGCGTCGCCTTGGCAAACCACAAGTGCAGGAATTCCTTCGGCAACGTCCCTCGAACCTCAAGCCTCCGGTTGTTGGCGGAGGCGGCGACTTTTTCGTCACGTTGAAGTCGCGGCTGGGTGGCCGATTTTTGGACACCGTCACCGGGGCATATGTAGACGGTGCAATTTCTGAAGAGGAGGCTTCGCGTCAACTGGGGATTGCCAAGACCGAGACGTTGAAGAATACGGTTACTCGTGCGCAGGGGGTCGCATAGATGTACCTCATCGATACGAATATCGTGATTGGTGCGTTCAATCATCGGCCACGGGACATTTTTGAAACGTACTGGCGGCAGTTCGATTCGTTTTTCTCCAATGGTCAGTTTTATTTTCACCAGACTGTAGAAGATGAGTTGCTGAAACGAGATGACGAAAAGTCACAGTGGCTGAGAAGCTTCGTCCCTACGTCGCAGATTCTCACTGTGACGCAAGAAGAGGTTGACTCCTATCGTGCGGTAACACAATGGGTGCGTGATCGTAAGGATGCTCCCTATGAAGAAAGCGCAATTCGAGAATTTCTGCGCGTTGCAGATTCTTGGATAGTGGCGAGTGCGCATGCCCGAGACTTCACCGTGATTACGAACGAGACCCCGAGTCCGCGAAAACAAACGCGGGTCAAGCTGCCTGACGTTGCCAATGGTTTGGGAGTGCAGTGCATGACAGAGTTTGATTTCTTAAGGCAACAAAGCATTATTTTTTAAAACGGCCAATCCGACCCCACGCCACGCTCTATAACCCTTCGACCGTCCCGAGGAACCCCGCGATGATGTCCCGGTACGTGCCGTGCACACACTAGGAGCGGCCATATCTGGAACTGGGTTAAAGAGGACGGCGAGATCAAGTGGTTTGAGGGCCAGTCATCAGATGGACTAATCAATGTTGACGAACGGTTGAAGAAGTTGAAGGCGGGTTCGCTGACGATGATGCGCACGGACGATTTGACACCTACGGATGAAGTTTTGGCGGTGATTAGCGTTGATTGACGTTGCAGCACGGGCGGTGGAGCGCGCTAGGGAGGCGCTGCCCGAACGCCTGTGGTCTAACCGGGTGGTTGTTTACGGTGACGAGGCGATGGTAATGCCGGAGGAAACAGTGCCCATGGTGGTTGGTGACGCTCCCGCCTGGGTAACCCCTACAGGGGTTGTGGCTTTGCCTTCCAACGCTGATACGTGGCCGGAGTGGTACTGGCAGGTGTGTGAGGACGATTCCGCCTGGGTGACCGTCACGCAACACTGACCGCCACCCTGACTCCGCGATACTCCTCCCCGTTACCACCAAGGCGTGGAACACCACCCAAGCCCCCAATGAGGAGACAAACCACATGTCGGATGAAAACACCACCCCCGCAGACCTCGCACAGCAGGCCGCTGACAAGGCGCAGCAAGCCCAGCACGACACCGAGCAGGGCAACTACACCCAAGCCGGTGAACACCTAGGCGAGGCGCAGGCCAACGAGGCGGACGAAGCCGTAGACCTTGACGCGCTACGTAAGCAGCTCGCCCGATACGAAGCGGAAAACCGCAAGTTGAAGAACGAGAACGGCGACCGCCGAGTGAAGGCGAAGCAGGCGGAAGAACAGGCAGCGACGTTGAAGAAACTCGCGCAGGTACTCGGTTTTGAACCGTCCGACGAAGACTCGGAGGAACAAATCAAGCAGGCCAAGGCCGCCGCGCAGGAACGAGAAGCCGAGCGTGACAAGCTCCAGGCCGAACTCGACCGAATGCGCGAGGACAACACCCTACGCAAGCTGGCGAAGGAAAACGGGGCAGCCCCCGACATGCTTGTGCCGTATCTCCGTGGTGTAGGTGATCTCCCGAAGTGGGGCAGCGACGAGTGGGACAGTAAGGCTGGCGAACTCGTCACCAACACGCTCAACTCATTCCCACAGTTCAAGGCGGGTGGGGTAGCACCCCGCACCAGCGGAACCCCAGCCCCACGAACAACAACGATGGCCGAATCCTCACCGCCGATGACCTCAACCGCCTGTACGCACAGGGCAAGTTTGAGGAAATCAACAAGGCAGTGGAGGAAGGCCGTATCAGCCGCTAACAGTTTCCACTAGGAGGAACACACTATGGCAACTCCACAGTCCCACAAGAACTGGGATCCGGTAATTGGCCCCGTTGTCGCGTCCGCGCTCATGCAGCCGCTCAAGGAGACCTGGGCATTCGCGCAGGAAGGCGTGACGAACCGCGAATTCGAAGGTGAAATCAAGGGCAAGGGTGACGAGGTTGTTGTCTCCAACCTTGGCCGTCCCCACCATCCGTAAGTACGACGAGTCCGAAGACATGATTGTTGAAGATGTCGAGTTCGGAGAGCGTAAGTTCAAGACCGACCAGGGCGACTACTTCAACTTCAAGATTCCGCTGGTATCTTCCGTCCAGTCTGCTCTGGACGTGAAGCCGGAGGCAGTCAGCGAGGCAGAGGAAGGCATGTCCGAGCAGGTCGATACCTACATCGGCAAGCTCATGAAGGACGGAGTGAAGAACTCCAACAAGGTGGGCACCCTCCCGCTCGACATTGAGAAGAAGGACGCGTACAAGACGCTGGTGGCGCTGCGTAAGAAACTCAACGCCACTTCGGTTCCGAAGACTGACCGTTTCGTGATGGTTGGCCCGGAGATGGAATCGGCGTTGCTGTACGACGAGCGCCTGGACAAGGCAGTGAACAACAGCAATCTCTTGAACGGTGAGATTGGTCGCCTGCTCGGGTTCCGCATCATTTCCGCGCCGACGGTGCCGACGGTGGCGGGCCGTGAGGTGGTCATTGTGGGCCACCCGATGGCTACCCCGTTCGGCTACCAGATCACGGAGGTGGAGGAATCGTCCATGCTGCCGTTCCGTTTCACCCGTGCGATTACGGGCCTCCAGGTGTACGGCGGTTCCGTGATCCGCCCGGAGGCGCTGGCGACGGCTGAACAGGATGTGGTGGAGCCGACCACGGCGGGTGCTACCGAGTAGACGCTAGCCCGTAGCAGACAGCGAAGGGGTCAGGGTGTGTGCCCTGGCCCCCCTTTACCCATACCTGGATGAAGGGCACACCATGAATAATCCGTATCAGGAAGAACTACTTAACCGTCTCCGTGACCATGAGAACGCGGGGGTGAACGTGAACTGACCCGGCTTATCAACTGGGCTACATCCGCTGTGTTGAAGTACACAGCTGTGCGGGCGCTCACTAAGACGATGATTGAGAAGTGGGTCAGAGTTAAGGCAGCAGGGTGTGTTCGATGCCGTCTAGAATCACATCGATGACGAGGTCGTAGTATTCCTCGGACATCGCTTCTTCTTCATCAGGGTGTGAGAGAGGCTCCAGGTAAGAGTTGACAATACTGGTCAGTCCAACAGATTGAGCCATCATAGGCTCAAGCCTGACAAGCATTTCGTGCAGGTTGTGGCGAGGCTGGATTTGATTGGATGCGCGCAGGTTTCTCGCTCCGATCGTGTGGATGATCGAGTTCGCGATAATTGTGTAGGCCACAGGCGAATTGTCACCAAACCCAGCTTCTTGTAGTTTGGCCCAGGCTCCATCGATCATCGGCAAAAACTGTTCGGTGAACTTGCCCCGCGCGAACCTGTCGGTAATCCCCGGATATGCTAACAATGCGGGGCGTAGATTGTGAGCCATAGCTCGAAACCAGGCTTTCCATTCAAGGTCCGGGTCGGGAACTTCAATCCCGACACATACCCGGTCTACAACAGCATCACAAATGGCTTCCTTGTTTGGAAAATAATGATAAATCACTGAGGGAACCACGCCCAGTTCACGGGCAATGTCCCGTACTGACCATCCCTCAACGCCACTGATCGCGCTTAACTGTACAGCTTGTTTGACAATCAGCTCGCGTGATAGCCCAGCCCTTCGCCCCGTTAGCGCAGTGTTCATAAGGTGACCCTAACTTATTCCTTGACCCTTACTAGAACACCATTCTACAATATCCCTAAGTGAAACAGTGTTCTAGTAATGGAGTGTAGTGATGCCCGACCCTCGTAGTAATAAGCCGACACAGAGCTCTATTGATCCAGGAGCGCAAGCAAACCTGGTAGTGGGAATCGTTTTTCTCGCCTTTATGGGGCAAATGATTCTCAATCCGATCATCGCGCCACTGTCACGACAGATGGGATTGCGGGAATGGCATATTGGCGCCACTATCTCTTTGGCAGCGATTGTACTAGCGAGCTTGAGTGCTTATTGGGGGCGAGCTTCCCAACGTGTCGGCGCTAAACGTGTACTCGCTGCCGGGCTTGTGATCGCGATCATCGCTTTGAGCGCCTTCGGTATTGTCTCCTACCTGGGGATGAACCAGGTAGTTGGCGGTGTCGGACTAGTTTTTGGTGTTGTGATCACTCGTGGTTTGCTCTATGGTGGAGGGATTTCAGCGATCGCCCCGACCGCGCAAGCCCACCTGGTCACGCATGCTGCCAGCGAGAACGGGCGGGTAAAAGCACTGGGCATGATCGGAGCGGCTCAAGGGATGGCCTCCATTGTTGGAGGTGTTACTGGAGGTGTGTTAGCCGCTGCTGGTGGCCTGCTCTTGCCCTTGGTGGTCATGCCCGTTGTGATGGTGATTGGTCTGGTTGTTCTCTTGGTGAGTTTCGCACCTCAAAGCCGAGGGCAACTTTTTGCAAAGCCTCAACGGATTCGCTTCACTGATCCGCGTGTAGCTCCCTGGCTAGCAACTGGTCTGGTGATGTTTCTTGTGTTTTCTTCTGTTGCTACGATTTTTGGATTCACTGTCCAAGACCGCTTCGCCCTGTCGGCAACTGCGACCGCAGGTATTTCCGCGATTTACCTGACCATCATGGGCGTGACCATGATCATTGCCCAAGCGGTGATTGCTCCAAAGACAGGGTGGGGAGCAGCGAAGCTTTTACGTACTGGTCTGGCCATTACACTAGTTGCAACTGTGCTCATTTGGCCTACCTCCTCGCACGCTTTACTGGTTGTCGGGTGTATCGTGCTGGGGGTAGGTATGGGACTGGCGATGCCCGGGTACAACACTGGCCCAACCTTGAAGATGAGTGCAGATGAGCAAGGCGCAGTGGCTGGCATCATCAACGCTAATAATGGGTTGGCGTACGCGATTGCCCCGCTGGCTTCGACCGCCCTTTACGGGTGGAACCCGCTGGCACCCTTCGCCGTCTGTATCGCCTTGATTGCAGTGGTCGTCATCTACGCCCACACCGCACCCGCACTACGCCAATAACTATGAGCGTGCCTGAAGTAGCCGTTCCATCACGTTATCCGCAGGAGTCGGCCTCGAGTAGTCGACCAGCGAGTTGGCTTTGACGACATCGAAAATCTCGTACCAGAGCGTATTCGCCTGCTTGCTAAACGACTGAGACATGGCCACGAATGGGGACGCGATAGCTGTTAGGACCACGGATTTAGTAACACCGTGGTGAGTATCCAGTAACGCCCGGGTGAGTATCGGGTAACACCCGGGCGTTGACTATGAGCCGCTACTGCGTATTGGCTTCTAAGCGCATGTTCGGACCTTGAAGCGTGATGATCTCAGCACCAACGACAAGCCGATTCAGTATCGACTCGGCGATGACAGCATCCGGGATGGACTTGTACCACTCATCGGGCGTGCACTGGGAGGTGACAATGGTTGAACCCCGGTGTTCACGCTCAACAAGAATGTTGAGCAGCTGGTGTGCTGTGGCAGCATCAATCGGCGTTGTTAAGAAGTCATCAAGCACGAGTACATCAGCCAGGTGGAGATCTTGAAGAAACTCCATGCGTGCTGTGTCATCATGGCGTAGCACCATCAGCTGGTTAGCCAGGGTGTCTGTGCGGAAGAAACGAGCAGAGTAGTCGTTTCTGCACGCAGCGGTAAGTAGTGCTTGGGCCAGGTAGGTTTTGCCGACGGATGATTTGCCGAGGATGACAATGCTTTGCGCTTTTTGACACCATTGGCAGTGAGCGAGTCTGGTGATTTGCTCTTTGTTGAGGTTGCGGCCGGGTGCGTAGGTGATGTCTTCGATACACGCATCGAGATTTGGCGATCGGGATGCCTTGAGTAATTTGTTGACTCGTCGTTCACGCTTGGCCGCGACTTCTTTATCGAGCGCGTAGAGCACCTTGTCAGAAAAGCTCCACGAGTCGAAGATGGGATCTGCTGCAATATCAATCACGGTTCGGCCAAACGCCGTCATACGTAGATCGGTGAAGACAGGCAGGATCGATTCATCAAGAAAGCGCGCTGATGCTGATGCTGGTTGTGGCTGTGTCATGACTGTAGAGGTCCTTTCTTCGTGAGGTTTTCCATACTGAACTGGGCAGACCTACCCAGATATGCGCCGCGGGTATCGCGTGCGTGTTCCACCGGTGGTGTTTCAGGCGGTGTCGTGGCTGGCAGGTCATGGCCTGTCGGGCGGGTTGATTGGTCTTTGCGTACCGCGGCCATCATGTTTTTCACCGCGGTATACGACACGGCCCGCCTTGCGCCATCAGGTGCGATCAGGCGTGCACAGGCTTGTTCCAAGATCACCTTATTGGCGTGTTTGCCCATATTCAGTACGTTTCGCCACGACTGATACGCCTGGGCAGGGATTGCCTTTGCGCTGATGAGTTCTTCGATGACTGTCCGGGTTGCTGGCCCGATCTTGGCTGCTTCACGGTAGAAGTACTCACTGGTCCACAATCCTGTGGTATCAGCCATGTTGGCCGGAATATGATCCACATCGGTGACATAGATCCCCCGGGCTTGGGCAAGCCGGTGGGTTGCAACACGCTGCCCGGCATCAAAGACGGTTACTTCATTGCCAGTGATACGTACATCGACAGTCCGGCCGACAAGCTGGTAAGGCACTTAAGTAACGTGCAGTGTTGACGGTGATGTGGAAGTTGGGGGCGATGTTCGCGCGTTTCCATTCGGTATGCTGCCACGGTGATGTGGGAAGTTCGCCTAGTACGCCGCGTTCAAACTCGTCAAAGAGCATCCTTCTGCTGGTGTTGTGAATCGGCCTGACTTTTTGAGAGTGGCGTGTTACGCGGCGTGAAGGCCTGCGTGGTTTTCTCGTTGGTAGTTGGTGTAGTGCTTGATCGGCGGGATATGCCCGAGCGAGGAATGCAACCGCTCGTGATTGTACCAGTGGACCCATCCGGCTGTGGCGCGTTCCACCTCCCCCCCCCAGTTCGTCCACGTCTCTGCCTCGAAATCAATGAGTTCAGACTTGTACAGCCCGATCGTTGACTCCATCAGACCGTTGTCGTAGGCGTCGCCGACAGTGCCGATGGACCCGTCTATCTGATGGACGGCAAGCAGACGGCGGAGATGTGTGGGAGTGTACTGTGAGCCCGCCCGAGTGATGGGGCACCCCGGCCGACTCAAAGTACGGGTCCTGGCGCTGGCGTAGTGCCAGTGCCTGTCGCAGCGCACGGATGGCCAAAGATTTCGTGGCTCGGGTGTCCACGACATACGCCAGGATCTCACGGGTGAATACGTCGGTGACAGAAGCCACGTAGCTGAAACCGCAGCTGGTGTGCACATACGTGAAATCCGCGATCCACCACTGATCGGCGGATAGAGGCCGGACGGGCTGAGCAGAGGCACGTTTGGTTTATTGGTGATGTGATTCCAGTAGGTATCTAGGCATTTTGTGTAGCGAGAGTTATTTTGAGTCCCAGGGCTTTCATGATTTTCGTGATAGCCGCAAAGGACGGGTTACCGTCTTTTGATAGTGACTTGTAGAGGGATTCACGGTTGAGTTGAGTCTCTTTAGCGAGCTGGCTCATGCCGTGTGCCCTTGCAATGTCACGCAAAACCACCTGTACGGTTTTCGTATCGCCGTCTTCGAGTGCGATAGCCAGGTAATCGTTCACTGCTTCTTGGCTATCGAGATATTTGCTTGCATCGAACGCTGAAAATGTTACTTCCTTCACGACTGTTCCTCCCTTACCTGTTGTGCGAGCTTTTGAGCGGTTCGAATATCTTTATCCTGGCTGGATTTATCTCCTCCGGCCAGCAGGAAAACCGTTATTGCGCCTAGTCGGGTGTAGTACACCCGATAGCCGGGCCCGAAATGAAATCTCATCTCGCTAACCTTCTCGCCAACGGGTTTGATGTCTCCAATCATTCTTCCGTGTGCTTCGCATCGGGCTATTGCATACAAAATGCGTCGCTGAGCATGTTTGTCTTTTAGCTCACCTAACCAGGCGTCAAACAAGCTGCTGGAAATGATCTCCACACGCCCAAGTGTAGCCTAAAAGCTACATGGCTCAAGTGGGGGATACGCCTCTCATGGCTGACTCCTCTTTCGGTTTGAAGATTGGTGATGACGCCAGGAAAGCGTCTAAAGACGCTAAAGACGCATGCAGACTTGAGGGTGCGGTTGATGAGTTGAGGTCGAGGTGGATGACACGTCCGCTACGGCCCGGATCTTCGGTGAGGTGTTCAAGGTCAACCTGACGACTGAGGGGCCACCGCACCGCTTTTCGATCATCCGTGATGAAGCCACGCTCTCGAGCCTCAACTGTCAATGAAGCAAACGGCGTTATTCTCGCAGCCCCTCCACGATCCGCACCGTCTCCACCGCAACCCGCGTGACCTTGCCAATCAGATCCACGATGTAGCGCGGGTTGCCAACCTCATCGGCCCAATCGTTCGGGTCGTTGACAATCCCGGACGCCTTGTCCTTCTTCACCTGGTAGCGATCAATCAGCCACGCCAGCGCAGAGCGTGACCCCAGCATGTACTCATCAGCCTCAGCCGGGATACCGGTGATGGTCACGCGCTTGTTGTAAATCAACTTGGTCACGTCGTTGATGTTCTTCCCGGTCTCGGGGTCCTTCTTGCGTGCCCACTTCATCTTCAACACACGCCAGGTATCCGGGTCGGACTCGTCGCCCTTGACCGTGATGTCCAGCGGGTATGGCTCCACGTCCTCGTATCCGACGTGCAGGTCCATGAGTTCCTTGCCGGCGCGCGCAAACTTGTCGAACTCTTCCCGCGTTCCCGGTGTCTCAATGTGCGGCAGCATCTTTTTCAAGTCCGTCGCGTACGCCTCCCGATAGTTCGGGTCGTGCAGCTTGCCGTAGACGAAGTGGAAGATGTCGTCACCAGTGACATCGGCACCCAGCGCGTCACGGTAGACAGCCTTGATCGCGTCGGTGATGTTGTCCTTGCGCACATACCCCGCAACGACCTCACCAATCTGCCCATAGATCGAGGTTTCGCCTTCGCTTATCGACGCCCCTTCGCCAAACAACCCACCATCCCCAGCGTCCACGGGCTCCCAGGTGAAGCGGGGGAAGAACTGTGTCCCTTCTGAACCAAACAGATTAAGGTCAAGGAGCATATCAGCTGCAAAAATACTGTAAGGCTTCACTGCGCCCACGGTCATCTGGGCAAACCCAATGTTGTGGTGGTGCTGCGTCGGGAATATCGACGGCAACTGGTACTGCCTATCGATCAGTTCCTTCGCGAAGTAGCTCCGTTGCTTAAAGAAGGGACGGTACATCGAGGTGTAGGCACGGTCCGTATCAAGCGTGATTTCTGTTCCTCGAGAGAGTTCTTGCTTGAGATTTACATTCCATGAACCCTTCGTGCTGTCGATCAGCTCCGGGTGCTGTGCAAACAACGCATCAACACCCCGCTTGTTTTGCTCGAACCCTTCGCTTCGCAACACAACTTGCGCCTGATCGTAGTTCGCAACGTGCGTCTCGATGTTTTCTACGAGTTGTGGGGTAGAAGACGAATAAGACCACGAGTCGCGACCTGTCTTTAGTCCTGAGGAATACGTTGTGAAGAATGTTGTTTCGTCGCTCTTCTTCTCGCCGATCACGGGCCATGTCCCAAACTCGGCACTACGCTGATTTAGCCAGTCACCGTGCTGATTCGGCGTGATTGAACGCCACTTAATCCGGTCAATTGACGCATTCTCGGCAAACGCCAGCTTCTCTTTACGCTTCTGATAGTCAGGAGTCTGCGCGTAATGCAGGTGGAAGCCGGTCTTGGAAGGATCCTTCACACCGATCAGCACCGCAACGCCAACCCGGATATCAAAGACATTGTCGCCCTCACGCTTGGCTTGTTCGCCACCACCCAAAGAGTTGCCGCGCAGATTGAAAACATAGAGGTCGGTGAAATCCTCGGCCATCGACAGGCGGACACCATCTCCGGTGTTGCCGTCTACCCAGCCGTTATTTGCGATAAACGCCACGACGCCATGATCCCCGATTCGGTCCGTCGCCCACCGGAATGCGCGCAAATATGAGTCGTATAGCGAGTTCTTATTCGTCGCCGTTGACTTCGCCGCGTACGTCTCCGCGATACGCGCATCCAGCGTCGGGTACTTCAGGTTCGCGTTGTTGTCATTCGCTTTTTTCTGACCCGATGAGTACGGCGGATTGCCCACGATGACGTTGATCGGGGCTTCCTTCTGCCGAACGATGCGCTCGTTGTTGTTTCTGAATACCGTGAGGTCGAGGATGTCTCCTTCCTCGTGGATCTGGAACGTATCGGCAAGCGCGATGCCCTCGAAGGAAACGTAGCGGGGGGGGGGGTGCGCTTTCCGAGCGTTTGGCTGCCTCGGCCAGCAACGCGTTAAACGTCGTCTCGATGTTGGCGGCCGCGACGTAGTAAGCCAGCAGCATGATCTCGGTGGCGTGCAACTCGTTGGCGTACTTGCGGGCTAGATCCTTCGGATCAATCAACCCGGACTGCAACAGGCGCACCATAAACGTGCCGGTGCCCGTAAACGGATCCAGGATATGCACGCTCTCGTCGGTTAAACCGCGGCCGAAGTGCTTCTTCGACACATCGTCGGCGGCGCGCAGGATAAAGTCCACGATCTCCACCGGGGTATACACAATGCCCAGCTTGTCGGCGTCGCGCTTGAATCCCTTTTTGAAGAAGCGCTCGTAGAGTTCCTTAATCACCTGCTGCTTCCCGGATGCACTCGTGACCTCAGATGCGCGCACACGCACCGAGGCGTAGAACTTCTCCAACGAGTCAGTCTCGGCATCCAGGTCACTATTGTCGAGGGCATCAACCATGCGCTGCATGACCTGGGAGACCGGGTTGTGGGCGGCGAAATCGTGCTCGCTAAACAGGGCATCAAACACTGGGGCGGTAATCAGGTGCTGCGACAACATGCTGATCGCCTCGTCCTCAGAGATCGAGTCGTTGAGGTTACCGCGCAGGCCCTCGACGAAGGTGTCGAACTCACCACGCAGTGTCGCATCCGCCTGGTCAAGCAGCGCGCGGATGCGGGTGACCTGCGCCTTGGAGATGTCCGCGACGTCGTCGGCCCAATCCTCCCAGTAGGTGCGGGTACCCACCTTGTCCACCAGCTTGGTGTAGATCGCTTCCTGCCACTGCTCAAGCGAGAACAACGCGATCTGCTGGGCTGTCACCTGGTCGGATTCGTGGGCCTCGGTCCGCTCACTGTTCGCGAGTTTCTTCTTCGCCTCCTGCGCAGGATCAACAACTGGCTGGACGGAAATCGGCAAATCATCCTGCACGTTCTCGTTGAGCGCAATCGAGTTCACCTTGGCGTTAAAGCGGTCGTCGTGTGCACGCAACGCGTTGAGGATCTGCCACACAACTTTGAAACGCTGGTTGTCGTTCAGCGCCTCCGACGGCGATGTATCCGGCGCCACCGCCACCGGCAAAATGATGTAGCCGTAGTCCTTGCCTTCCGCCTTCCGCATCACGCGACCAACGGACTGCACCACGTCCACCATCGAATTGCGCGGGTTGAAAAACACCACCGAATCGAGGGCGGGGACGTCGACACCCTCCGAAAGGCACCTGGCGTTTGTGAGCACGCGGCATTCATTCGTCGGCATGTCGGATTCAAGCCACGTCAGCTTCGTGTTGCGCTCCAGGGCGTTCATCGCGCCGTCGACGTGCTGCGCCTGCACATCAAGATCAATATTCAACGTCTGAATGTCGTTCATCACCGCCTTTTCCTGCAGCAGCTCGCGATGCGACTTCACCAGCAGGGGGAACGCCTCCGTAATCGCCTTCGACGTCTTAATATCCTTCGCGAACGCCACCGTGCGGTGCATCGGCTCCGCGCCCTCATCGAAGCCGCCCTTCTTGCCCTGCAAACCTCCCGAGCGCTTCGCCAACGCATTCCAAACGCCGATCATCGCGGAGCCCGTCGTTAAGTTAATGTCCTTGCCACCAGCGGCATTGAACTTGCCCATCGCATCGGCACCCAGCGACTCATCCACAGTCATGATGAGCACCTTGTAGTCCGTCAACAACCCCTTATCGACGGCCTCTCCGAACCCCAACCGGTGAAACTCAGGGCCATACACGGCCTCGTCATCCATGGAGTAGAGCTCCGCCGAATGCTCGACGGCCTTGCCTTTCACGGTCTCGTCGAAAAGTCGGGGAGTGGCAGTCATGTACAGGCGCTTCTTCGCCTTGATGTAGTCACTGTCGTGGATGCGGGAGAAGTTTGACGGGTCCTCCCCAGCGAGCGTGGCCCCTGTGGTGCGGTGGGCCTCGTCGCAAATGACAAGATCGAACTCCTCGAGGCCAGCTTCTTGCGCGTCGTGGATCGCGGGCAGCGACTGGTACGTCGAAAACACGACGCTCAACCCAGCCGCGCGCTTGCGCTTCGACAACCGCTCTGCGATGTCCGCGCCGTTCGTGGACACCGGCACCTCAAGGTCATATGAGGCGATATCCTCCGCCTTGCGCGCCACCTTGCTATCGGAGCACACCGCGTAACTGCGAAGATCCATCCGTGCCTGCGCAGTCCACTCTTTCAACGACTGCGACAACAAACTAATCGACGGCACCAAAAACAACACTCGCGCCTTGCCATAGTGCTCCTCCGCAAAACGCTCAGCCAAGCGCAGCGCCGTAAACGTCTTGCCCGTACCGCAGGCCATAATCAGCTTGCCGCGATCGTGCGCCTTGAACCCCTCCAGCGACTTTTCAATCGCCGTCGCCTGATGTGGGCGTGGCTCAAACGTCTCCCGCAAGGTGAGGTTCACCGACATCTCACTGCCTGGGTAGGCGATATCCCAGTTAATCGGGGACTCCGCAATCGCCGACGTGCCGATCCGGTTCGTGGCGATCAACTGGTTCTCCAACATCGCCTCAGCATTCGACGACCAACGGTCCGTCGTTGAAATAATCAGACGGTTCGCAAACTGCTCCACCCCGCGATCAGTGTGGAACGAGCGCCCCGATGCCTCAAAAAACGAATCCAGCTGCCCCTTCTGGATATGCGTCGTAGGCAGGTAAAACTTGCACTGAATTGCCGTCCACTCGCCGTCATCCATCCGCTTCGCGACGAGGTCAATCCCCACGTCCGCCTTGCCGCCGTTGAACGGCCAGTCCACCCAGCGGTACACCTCAGAGTATTCACTGGACAGCGTCGGGTCTGTCTTGAAATAGTTGACCATCAACTTTTCAAACGCCAGACCCTGCTCTGACTTCGACGGCAGCTTGCGGAGTTCTTCGATGGCATCAGTGAATGTCGACATGGGCAATATTATGCCCCAGCGACACCCCGTGGGGAGAGTATTGGTTGCCTAGAACGGCAGCGCCTGCGCAACCTGTGGAGGCAGTACGCCTGTTCACCGAAAATCGAAGACCGGCCCTGGACTCCCACCGAGGCGGGCAGCGGAACCGGTCATGTTGCCCACAAAGCTACCTGGTTGACGACGGCGAAGCCGTATTTACACACAAAATGTCCCTTAAGACCCGGTCTCACGTTGCTGGTGTGGAAGCAATTAAAGAGGGAGCACCCCTGTAGTGAAAACTACGGAACGCTCCTTCACTCTTTGACCCCTCAGGAAATGCTGATGGGCCTTTTCGCACCTCACTGTAGCGTATTCTTTGAAACACGATGAAAGACTGGGGGATCTTGTGAAGCACAACTATGACCGGCATCAAGGGGAGAGACAGGGATTTGGTGCATAGATTGGCGTAAGCACCAAATTCCTTGATTTGCGTTGCTCGCGCGACTTGGAAAAGACCAGGTCGTGCAGGCCGCGTGAGGGAATTTGGTGTCCTGGGCGAGCGGCGAGTGACAATGGACGCAATTCTGCCGGTCGACCCCGGTAAAACCCCAGGTCGCGAAAGGGGCCATGCGTCTTTTGTCACTGGCGCGGTGGCGGTGTGCACCAAATCCCTTGATTTGCCCGCGTCGGTTTGGAAAAGACCAGGTCACGCAGGCTGCGCAAAGGAATCTGGTGCGCAGAGCCCCAGAGCTCCCAGGCCCTACGCGTACGGCACGACCATCCCGCCGAACGCCAGCGCAACCGTCGTGAGCACGGCCCAGGCCAGCATGGCCTTGCCGTTGAGCCCGAGCACCGGGATGAGGGCTGCACCGGTCGCACCGCTGCGAACCTTCATGATGGCGGCGATCGCCAGTGGCAGCGCCACCAGGCCGACCAGGGCAGGCGCGTACACCAGAGCCAGCAGTACGCTGACTACGAACGGGACGCAGGTCAGGACCGTGAACAGGGTGCGGGCGCGGCTGTCGCCGAGGCGAACCGCGATGGTCTGCTTGCCGGAGGCGGCGTCGGTGGGGATGTCGCGGATGTTGTTGACTAGGTTCACGGATGCGGAGATTGCGCCGATCGCCACGGCGACGAGCAGGCCCTCCCAGGACAGGAAGCCGGTCTGGACGAACTCGGTGCCCATCACGGCGACGAGGCCGAAGAAGATGAAGACACTGACTTCGCCGAGTCCGATGTAGCCGTAGGGGTTGTTACCGCCGGTGTAGAACCATGCGGCGGCGATGCAGGCGGCGCCGACCAGGATCAGCCACCACGCCCCGGCCAACACGGACAGGATGATGCCGAACAGCCCAGCAACTCCGAACGCGATGAAGGCGGCGAGCTTTACGTTCTTGGGGTCGGCGAGTCCGCTGGCGGTGATGCGTGTGGGGCCGGAGCGGTCGTCGTCGGTGCCGCGGATGCCGTCGGAGTAGTCGTTGGCGAAGTTCACGCCGATGATGAGGGCCCACGCCACGAGCAGTGCCAACAGTGCCCGGCCGAGGTTGGCGTGCGCGGTAAAGGCCGCGACGCCGGTGCCGGCGATGACGGGCGCGAAGGCGTTTGGCCAGGTGTGGGGGCGGGAGGCTTCCCACCACGCGTGCAGGTTGGGTTGTGCGTTCATGGTTTCCATCATGCCCCGTGTCGGGCCTGTCGGCTAAAGTGGTGCGCCATGTGGGTCGATTATGCGGCGCGGCAGGCGGTGGCGTCGATAGGCGCGGTGGCGCGTTTGCCCTCGTTACGGTTGGCGGTGCGCTCCGGGCGTCTGGAGTTTCCCGCCGCGGGGCATACCGTGATCAGCCTGACCTCGCACGGCACCCGCTTATCGACGGTCCACCACACCCTCGCATCGCTGTTGGTGGGGACTCGCCGCGTGCCCACCATCCTGTGGCTGGACGCGGAGGACTTCGATGCACCCTGGCCCGAGCCGCTGCAGGAGCTGGTGCAGTGCGGCCTGCAGGTGCGGCGTTCCGACGGACACTACGGCCCGCACACCAAGTACTACGGTACGTTCCGGCAGCTCGCGGGTACGGGGACGAGCGTGATCACGGTGGATGATGACGTGTTGTACCCGAGGTGGTTCGTCGAGAAGCTGGTGGTGGACCCGTTGGCGGTGACAGCTTACCGTGCCCACGAGATCGCGCTGGTGGGCGAGGGGTTCGCGCCGTATATGCAGTGGCGCAGCGTGCGCACCACCGCGCCGAGCCCGCGACACTTCGCCACCGGCGTATCCGGGGTGGCGTACCCGCCCGCGATGGTGGACTACGTGGCCGCCCAGGGCGACGCCTTCCTGCGCGCCGCCCCCAGCGCCGACGACGTCTGGCTCAACATGTGCGCGGTGCGCTCGGGGCACTTTGTGCGGCAGGTCTTCGACAAGCCAAAGGAGTTTCCGCTGGTGCCGGGCTCGCAGTCAGTGGCGCTGGTGCGCAAAAACCTTCGCGGGGGCAACGACGCCCAGCTCGCCGCAAGCTACAGCGCAGAGGACATCAGCGCAGTCGTCAACGCAGGCTAGAACAGGTCGCGCACCGCGGCCCGGTCCACCTTGCCCGGCCCCAACAGCGGCAGCGCCGCCACGCGCTTGAGCTCTTTCGGTACCTGCCACCGTGGCAGGTCCTGCAGGGCATCCATCACGTCCGGCACCTGCGCCTCACCCGCAAACGCAGCGCAAATACGCTGCCCGAAACGCTCGTCCGGCACGCCCACCACGCACGCATCCGTCACGCCGGGCACACCCAGCAGGAAGCGCTCCAGCACCTCCGGCTGCAGCTTCAGCCCACCCGAATCAATCACATTATCGACGCGCCCTTCGACCGTCAGGTGGCCGTCGGCAAGCTGGCCTGCGTCTGAGGTGCGGAACCACCCCGGCTCGGCGAAGTCGGGGTGCTCCGGCTGGTTGCGGTAGCCGCGCGCGACCATGGGGCCGCCGAGCCAGATGCGGCCGTCGCGGATGCGCACGTTGGCGCCGGCGATGGGCTCCCCGTCGTAGACGCAGCCGCCGGAGGTCTCCGAGGAACCGTAGGTGGTGACAACGTTGATGCGCAGCTTCGCCGCCGAATCCAGCAGCGCCGGGTTGGTGGCCGCTCCGCCGACGAGCACCGCGTCGAAGCTGCGCAGCGCGTCGATGCCGGTGAGCGTGGACATCGCCTTGTCCAGCTGCAGCGGGGTCAGCGCCGTGTAGCAGCGGTCCCCAGTCGCCGCGATCTCCGCGGTGCGGGCCGCGAACTCATCCACGTGGAACCCGTGAGTCAGGTCCACAAAGGCGGGCTCTACACCCGCGACCATGCTGCGCACCAACACCTGGATGCCCGCGATGAACGCGGCGGGCATCGCCAGCAGCCACTGGCCCGGCCCGCCGAGCGCCTGGTGGGTTGCGTCCGCGCTGGCTATCAGGTTCGTCGGGGTCAGCAGCGCTCCCTTCGGGGTGCCCGTGGATCCGGAAGTCGCCACCACGAGGGCGACGTCGTCGGCGATCGGCTCGCCCACGCCCTGCGTGTTGCGCAGCAGGTTGGCGCGCGCCGGGTCGTTCGTCGGCACGGGAAGTAGTGCACGCTGGCCGGTCAGCGCCTCCTCGATGGCGGGCAGGATCGCGAGCGGCTTGGCGGGGTCAACGGGGAGGAGTTCCAGGAGCTTCGTCACGAAGCGTTAGTCTAGCGCCCCGCCCGCGAGGACCTCGATGGCGTCGCGCCACGCGACGTTGCCGGTGTCGGGGGCGAAGCGGTCCGTCGATAAGAGGATGCAGCGGGACCCGGCGGGCAGGGCGTCGAACGGCGCGAGCTCGCGCGCGAGCGTCGCAGGTTCGGCCACCGTGAGCGCCACCTGAATGTAGAGGGTGCGCTGGCCGTCGTTAGCGATGAAATCGATCTCCCCACCGGGAACCTTACCGGTGGCAACCTGGTATCCACGGCGGCGAAGCTCAAGGTAAACCATGTTTTCCAAGTCGTGGCCGAAGTTGAAAGGGCGAGAGCCCAGCAGCGCGGTGCGCAGGCCCGGGTCGACGAAGTAGAACTTGCCGTTTGTACTCAGCCACCGTTTGCCCTTCGTGTCGTAATCCCTGCACTGATAAATAAGGTGCGCGTCCGACATGAGGCCGAGGTAGCGGTCCACGGTTTCACTCGACGCCTTGAGGCCCTCGTGCTTGAGGTGGCCCACGATGCGGTTCGTGGACACTGGGTTGCCGGCGTTGTCGAAGAGGAAGCGGGCCACGCGCAGGAAAACGTCGGTGTCGCGGATCTGGCCTCGCAGGGAAATGTCGCGGGTGAAGATGGAATCGAAGAGTGAGGAGTTCGCCTGGCGAATCACGACCGGGTCCGAGAGCTGCACCGTGGCAGGGAAGCCACCGATGGTGACCCACTCCTGGAACGCGCGGTCAAGTCCCGGGCGCGCGTCCGCCGGGTAGCGGAACTCCATGAACTCCGCCAGGGAGAGCGGCAGCATCGGGATCTCGATGTAGCGCCCCGCTAGATAGGTCAGTGACTCGCCAACAAACAAGGAAGCGTTGGAGCCGGTCACGCAGATTTCTAGCTGTTCGTTGAGTCGCAGTGAGTTGATCACGCGCGCCCAGTCCTCCAGTTCCTGCACCTCATCGACGTGCAGGTAGCGCAGTCCTTGTGCGAGCCGGTGTGTCACGGCGTCGTGGAAGGCGGCCGGGTCCCGCAGGGTGGCGTTGGCCTGGTCCTCGAAGTTGATCACCATGATGGCGTCGTCTGGGGTGCCGTGCTCGCGCAGGTGGCGGCGGTACAACTCCAGGAGGGTCGACTTCCCGCAGCGGCGCACGCCGGTGATGATGCGTACGAAATCGTTATCGGTGACTGCCAGCAGGTTATCCAGGTACTGCTGCCTCGGGTGCAGGACTCTCATGAGTTTCGAGTATACCGGAAACTATCTCCAAAACAGGCAAGAGTTTCAGATATACTTGAAACCGCGCAGCTGCCCGCGCAGCTACCGGCCCAGTTCGTGGCTCAGCGCCTCGAGCTCCCCGCCGCCAGCGATGGCGCCTCCGCCTGTCGGCGAGCATTCGCCCAACACCGCCACAACAAGGCATAACACCGAAACGACCGCCTTCCTGGACTTCTTCATTGCCAAAGTGTGAACCACCGCATTCGGGTGCGTCAAGCGGACTAGACGTATTGACCGGAGGTTGTAATTAATTTGTCGGGATCCGCCACGCTGGGTAAGCTCTGCCTCATGTATTCAGGCATCGCTTCCATGAAGCTGCGTTCCGCCCGCTGACGGCGGCGGGACCCCTTCTGACCTCTCGTCTGCCGTCCTGGCCATCTGCCGGGCGGTCATTTAGTGCTGCCCGGCTCCATGACGAGCTGAGAGTACGAAATGCCAATTACACCAACCTTGCGGTCATGTGTGTGGAATGGAACGCCCCGCGGGCCAGTCGCACACATCCGTGCCGAATCAATCCACATCACCTTGGGAGACAGGCACCTCCTGAACGGGCTGGATGTCACCGTCTCCGCCGGCTCACGCCTGGCGATCGTCGGCGACAACGGCCGTGGTAAGACCACCTTGCTCCATATCTTGGCGGGGCTCCTGACCCCTGACTCGGGAGTAGTGACCCAGATGGGTTCCCTCGTCCTGGTCAAGCAGGACATGCCCACTGAGGGCAACCGCACCGTCGGCGATCTCATCGCCGAAGCGACAGCTCCCTCCAGGGCTGCACTTGAGGCACTCGACGTGGCGAGCGCAGCACTCGCCGCAGGAAACGACGCGGCCGATGCCTATTCCGCAGCGCTCGAGACCGCCACGCTATTGGATGCCTGGGATGCAGAAAGGCGCGTGGACATCGCACTTGCAGGCTTTGACGCTTGCAGCGACCGCGCCCGCAAACTGTCGACCTTGTCGGTCGGGCAACGGTACCGGGTCCGGCTTGCCGTCGCACTTGGATCGACCCCTGACCTGCTCCTGCTGGACGAGCCCACGAACCACCTCGACGCTGCAGGACTGTCCTTCCTAACCGAACGACTGCGTGATCACCCCGGTGGTCTGGCTCTGGTCAGTCACGACCGCGCCCTGCTGTGTGATGTGGCGACCACCTTCCTGGATCTCGACCCGACCCGAGATGCCGTGCCGCGAACCTACTCGGGTGGCTACCAAGGCTGGATTGAAGGTCGCCGACGAGAACGCCTCGTGTGGGAACAGGACCACGCCGCCCAGGTCGCCCGGCACAAGGAACTGACACGCGCTGCAGCCGAGGCACGCTCCCGCCTGTCTCAGGGGGGATGGAGACCTGACAAGGGCACAGGCAAGCACCAACGCGCCACACGCGCTGCTGGAGTGGTTCAAGCCTTCAACCGACGTATAGAAGACCTGGAACGTCATGAGATCGACGTGCCGGCACCGCCACTGCGTCTAGCGTGGCCCGCCTCGACAACTCGTGCCGGACAGAGCATCATGAACGCCACCGAAGTTACTGTGAAGGACCGGTTGGACACTCCGGTGTCGGTTGACGTGGACGGCGGTGACCGGTTGGTGGTCACCGGACCAAACGGCGCGGGAAAGTCCACCTTGTTGGCAGTTCTTGCACAGCGTCTGGCCCCCACCACGGGACATGTGCGAGTGAACCCGACAGCGCGCATCGCTCTGCTGTCTCAAGAGGTCTCCGACTGGGATCACTCCAGCTCCGCACACGAGGTCTACGAGGCGTACCTAACAAAGCTGGGCCGCCGATCTCAGGCGCCTACTCTCGGCTCGCTCGGGCTGCTCGAGGCCTCTGCAACCAACACGCCCGTGGGGCGCCTGTCGCAAGGACAGCAACGCCGACTTCACCTGGCCATGTGTCTGGCCCAGGACCCAGACCTGCTGCTCCTGGACGAACCCACCAATCATCTGTCATCGAACCTCGTCGACGACATCACCACCGAGCTTCAACAGGCCTCCTGCGCGGTGATCGTCGCCACCCATGACCGGCAGATGCTCCGCGACTTTACCGACTGGCCCCATCTGAACCTTGACTTGAAGGAGATGCTATGAACCCGCTTCACCCCTTGACCATCCCCACGTACCGCCAGTTGTTCGTAGCGATGGTGCTGACCATCTTCGCCCAGGGCGCCTGGGCCCTCTACCTGACCATGCAGACCCTCGACCTGGGCGCCACGCCCGCCACCCTGTCGGGTGTCGTGGCCTGGAGCGGCATCGGCCTGCTTGTGGGATCCCTCCCAGCTGGCGTAATTGCCGACCGGATCCCCAACAAGTCCGTCATCGTGGGTGTGTTCGCCCTGAACCTCGCCATCGCGACCGCGACGTCCACAGCAGCAATCCTCGACTTTGTCACCTTCTGGATGCTCGCGGTCTCCGCATTCATCATTGGCGCTTCAACCGCCTTCTTCTTCCCCGCCTACACGGCACTGGTGCCAGTCCTGGTGGATAGCGACGACCTCATGGCCGTCAACGGCCTCGAAGGCGCCACCCGTCCCTTGGTCGGACAGGCACTTGCGCCCGCCGTCGTCGGAGCGGTCATCGGCGCAAGCATGCCCGCCGCTGGCGGGTACCTCATCGCAGCAGCAATCGGACTTGGCCTGCTCGCGGCCCTGCGGCTTCCCACCCCCACCCGTGCCGAAACGGAGGCCGATGCTGACGCTGCGGCCGACTCACCGATCACCGACCTGCTCGATGGCTTCCGCTACGTTTCCCGCACACGCTGGGTCCGCTCCAGTGTCCTGTTCGCGGCCGTTATGGGACTGGTCGTGACCGGACCACTCGAAGTCCTCCTACCCGCTCTTATGCGCTCCTCGCATGACAATGGACCTGCTCTCTACGGGGCCGTCCTGGCTGCCCTCGGCGCGGGCGGGTTGGTGGGCTCCCTGCTGGCGGGGTCGTGGCGCACACCGGAACGCTTCCTGCCCGCAATGGTCGGCGTTTGGGCGCTCGGATGTCTGTTCTTGTCCATTCCGGCGCTCACCAGCAATCCATGGGCCATCGGTGCAGGACTCGCGTTCTACGGGGCGCTGATCGGGATCGGGATGGTCATCTGGGGAACAGTGCTCCAAGAGCACGTCCCCTTGGAGATGCTCGGCAGGGTCGCCAGCCTCGACTTCTTCATTTCCATCGCCTTCATGCCTTTGTCCATCGCTCTCACCGGACTCTTCAGCCGCTTCATCGACTCCAGGACTCTGTTCATCACCGCCGGCCTGGTGCCACTGGCCATGGCAGCACTGCTCCTAGCCCTGGGTCAACTCAAGATGCCGCAGAAGACGCTGGCCGAGGCATGAGAGACCTAAGACACACGAACATCATCCTCACACCTCTCCACCGCTTTGCTACCGCGGCGAGCTCGGCGGCTGGTTGCACTGGGTTTTCACGATTGACCAACGTTTGAGGTCAGTACAGCTAGAACACCTCGGCGATCAGCAGCATGGCCGGCAGCGCCAGGAAGATGGTCAAAAACACGGTGTCGCGGTAGTGGGTGGCGGAGGGGGAGGTTGCTTGGCGACGATCCTTCGGCCTGCGCCAGCAACCCACAAATAAACACGTCCACGAGCCATGCCCGGCTACGGGCGAACACCTCCTCTGCCATGTCTGGCAGCAGGGTGCGCTGGCCCGCAAGCACCCCGATGGCGTCGCGCCACGTGACGTTGCCGATGTCGGGGGCGAAGCGATCCGTGTCAGAAAAAGTCGTTACCGCTACCGGCCCAGCTCGTGGCTCAGCGCCTCGAGCTCCCCGCCGCCAGCCATCTGGTGCGTCAACTCCTCCAAGGTGACCTCGGCCCGTGGGGCGTCGAGCTCCTGGCGGCCCAGCTTCAAAATGGTGAAGTGGTCACCGACCAAGAACGCGTGGTGCGGGTTGTGGGTGACCAGGACGACGGCGATGCCGCGGTCGCGGGCAGCCGCGACGAAGCGTAAGACCACCCCGGACTGCTTCACGCCCAGCGCTGCGGTCGGCTCGTCGAGGATGAGCACGCGGGCGCCGAAGTACACGGCGCGCGCGATAGCCACGACTTGGCGCTGGCCGCCGGAGAGGTTCCCGGCGTCGACCTCGACGTCAGGAATGTCGATGCCCATCTCGCGCAGCTGCTCGGCGCAGATGCGTTTCATCTCGGCGTCGCGGAGCACACCGAAGCGGCCGGTGAGTTCCTGGCCGAGGAAGAAGTTGCGCCACACGCTCATTTCATCAACGATCGCGAGTGTCTGGTACACGGTGGCGATGCCGGTATCGATCGAGTCTCGGGGAGATGTGAAGGTGGCTGGCTGGTCGTCGATAAGTAGCTCCCCGGAGGTGGGCTGGTGCAGGCCTGCGAGGATCTTGATCAGCGTGGACTTGCCGGCGCCGTTGTCGCCGAGCACGCACGTGACCTCCCCTTCGCGCACCGCCAGGTTGACCCCGCGCAGCGCGTCGAAACTGCCGTAGGACTTGGTGATGTTCTTCAGTTCGATGACAGCCATTTAGCGCCCCTTTGTGTACTTTGCGAAGGAGGTGTTCGTCAGCACAGCCACGAGCAGCGTTGCGCCGAGGAAGAACTTGAACCAGTCGGGGTTCCAGCCGGCGTAGACGATGCCCTGGTTGGTCAGGCCGAAGATCAGCGCGCCGATCGCGGTGCCAACCGCGGTGCCGCGACCGCCCGTCATGGCGCAGCCGCCGATGACGGCGGCAATGATGTAGAGGAACTCGTTGCCCACGCCCTGGCCTGCCTGGATGGAGTCGAAGGCGAACAGGGTGTGCATGCCCACGAACCAGGCGGCGAAGCCCACGCCCATGAACAGCAGAATCTTCACCCGGCGTACAGGCACACCGATGGCGCGGGCGGCGTCCTTATCCCCGCCAACAGCGGTGATCCAGTTGCCGAACTTCGTGCGAAACAGCACAAACGAGGCAATCGCGACGAGCAGCAGCCACCACAGCACCGTCACGTTCAAAGTCACATTGCCGACGTCAAACGTGCCCGCGAACACCACGTGCGCCGACGGGAAGCCCTCCATGTCGGAGATGATCGGGGTTGCTACCTGGCCGGTCACCAGCTTGGTCACCGCCAAGTTGAGACCTTGCAGCATCAGGAACGCGGCCAAGGTAATCAGGAAGCTATCGATGCCGGTGCGTGTGACCAGGTAGCCGTTCAGCGCGCCGATCGCCAGCGAGATCCCGAGCGCCATGAACGCGCCAACCCACGAGTTGAGGTGCAGGTTGTAGTTCAGCATCGTCGCGGCCAGCGCGGCCGTGGTCACGGCGACGCCGGAGGAAAGGTCGAACTCGCCACCGATCATTAGCAGCCCCACCGCGAGCGCCACGATGCCCAGCGTCGAGGACGCGTACAGGGTGGTCGCGAGCGCCTCAAAGGAACGGAACGCGGGGGCGACGGTCAGGAAGAACGCAAAGATCGCGATGAAGCCCAGCATCGAAGCGAACTCGGGGCGTCGGATGAGCTTGGAAAAGCCAGTGTGCGTTCGTAGCCGGTCATCGCTTGCCGACGCCCCTTCGCTCACCGCCGCGCTCATCGCATGCCCGCCTTCGCTGCCTCGGCGACCTTGTCCACGTTGTCTTTATCCACGAAGCTCGGGCCGGTGTAGACCGGGCGGCCGCCGCCGAGGGCGCCGCCGTTGCGCTTCGCGATCCACAGCGAGTCGACGGCCAGGTAGCCCTGCAGGTACGGCTGCTGGTCGACGGCGAAGGCGACGCGGCCGTCGGCGATGGCGTCGACAAGCTCGGCGTTGGTGTCAAACGTGGCGACCTGCGCCTTGGACCCGGACTGCTTCACGGACTCCGTCGCGCGCATCGCCACCGGGGCCTGGAGGGCGAAGACGGTGTCGAAGCTCTTGTCCTGCGACAGCTTCGAGGTGATAGTGGACTGCACGGACGTCAGATCCTGGCCGTTGACGTAGAGCAGTTCGACGTTGCCGTCGAGGCCCTTGCGCACACCGTCGCAACGCGCTTCCTGGGAGGAGTTGCCCTGCTCGTGGATGACGCACAGGACGTTCGACTTGCCTTCCTCCTTGAGACGCTCGCCGGCGGCGTTGCCCGCCACCGACTCGTCCTGGCCGAAGAAGCCCGTCATCCCGTAGTCCTGGTACTTGCCCATGCCGGCGTTCAGGCCGACGACGGGGATGCCACGGTCGACAGCGTTGCGCGCCGCAGGGCCGATCGCCTCGGCGTTCGGCATGGTCACGGCGATGCCGTCGACGCCAGCGTCCACCGCGGAGCGCACCAGGTTTGCTTGGTTCGGCGCCTGCGGGTCGGAGGAGTAGCGCAGCTCGATGTTGTCCTTCTTCGCCGCGTCCTCCGCGCCCTTGCGCACGAGGTCCCAGTAGGTATCGCCCGGCGCACCGTGGGTGACCATGGCCACCACGTACCTCGGCGTATCGACGCCACCAGCGGTCCCTTCAGCGTTCTCGGAGCGGGGTGCGCCGCCTGTTGAGGAGCACCCAACAAGCAGCGCCGCAGCCATCAGTGCTGCGGCAAAAAATGTAGTCCGTGTCTTAGCCATTGTACGAGTGTGATCCACCGCACCATGTTTGTCAAGGCTAGAACACCCCCGCGATCAATAACATCGCAGGTAACGAAAGGAACGTGGTGAGGAAGACGGTGTCCCGGCAGATCACCTCGCCCGAGCGGTACGTCGCCGCGTAGTTGTACACGTTCTGCGCCGTCGGCAGCGCACACAGAATGAGTGCCGCGTACATATCGGAGCCGGTCAGGCCCAGAAGCGACGCCACTACCCACGCCACGGTCGGCATGCCGATCAGCTTGAGGATGGTAGCGGTGGTCGTCGCTAAGCGCTGGCTCTGCAGCACCTTCTCCCCGGTGAGCGAGGCGCCGAAGCTCATGAGGATCATCGGGATGGACGCGCCACCCAGAATCTGCAGCGGGGCGAGCACCGGCTCCGGCACCGTCCACGACGACGCCGACACCGCAAACCCCGCAAACGCCGCAACCACCACCGGCGCCTTCAACCCCGCAATCACTGACTTCAGCACCCCCGACGCCCCACGGTCCAGGCCAGCGATCACGATGGGGGAGAGCACCGACATCTGCAACACCAGCGGCGGAATCACGTACGTCGGATCCCCCAGCACGTACGTGGCAATGGGCAACCCGATATTGACCGAGTTGTAATAACTCGACGACGCCGCCCCTGCCATCGTCTCCGCAGCATCCTGCTTGAACCACACCGCACTGATCGCCCAGAAGATCAACATCGTGGTCACTGTCGCGATTGCGATCACCAGGATCACCGGGGAGAAGAACGCATCCGTGTCCGAGACCGCCACCGATGAAAAAATCAACGCCGGCGTTGCCACATGAAACGCGATGCGGTTGAGCTGTAACCGCTGATCACCGGGGCCGATCACCTTCTTTTGGGCAAGCCACCAGCCCGCCGCGATCACGGTGAAGATGATGGCGAAACCAGTCAGAACGTCAAGCATGTCGAATGAGTGTAGTGGCTACGCGCCCGTGAAACTGGCGCCTAGTCCATCTGGAGGACGGTGCGCAGTTCCGCGAAGGGAGCCGGGCAGATTTCGTGCGTGACGGTTCGGCCTGTTCGGGACTTCTTGAGCAGTCCGGCGTCGGCAAGCTTCTTGAGGTGGTAGGAGACCGTCGGTTGGCTGAGCCCGGAGTACTCGGTAAGCGCAGTCACGCTCATCGGCTCGCACCCTTCTGCGGCGAGGCGGGAGAGGAGGCGCAGCCGGGCGGGATCTGCCAGCACTTTGAACAGGGCCGCGTAGCGCTCGGCGTCTTCTGGGGGGAGTGGGCCGGAGCCGAGTGAGCAGCAGTCTGGGGCGGGGGATTGTTCGTGCATGACTTCTACCTTCTCATATTGACAGCGGTCTATGCGGCCCTCTATTTTCACATATTGATAGTTATCGATATGTGAGGTGATTAGATGACCAACCCAGAGCCGACCCCCGCTCGAATGTCGTTCCTCGACAGATTCCTACCAGTGTGGATCATCTTGGCGATGGCATTCGGTCTGCTGCTGGGCCGCGCCGTTCCAGGACTCCGCAGCACGCTTGAGCGTTTTGAAGTCGGCGGTATTTCGCTGCCGATCGCGCTGGGCCTTTTGGTGATGATGTACCCGCCGCTGGCCAAAGTCCGCTACGACAAGACCCGCGAGATCGCCACCGACAAACGGCTCATGACCGTCTCCATCATCTTGAACTGGATCGTCGGCCCCGCGTTCATGTTCGCCCTGGCCTGGCTGTTTCTGCCGGACCAGCCAGAGCTACGCACAGGCCTCATCATCGTCGGACTGGCGCGCTGCATCGCCATGGTGCTGGTGTGGTCCGACTTGTCCTGCGCCGACCGGGAAGCCACGGCCGTCCTGGTCGCCATCAACTCAGTATTCCAGGTGCTCATGTTCGGCGTGCTCGGATGGTTCTACCTGCAGATCCTGCCGAGCTGGCTGGGCCTGGAGACCACCTCTGTGGAGTTCTCCTTCTTCTCCATCGTCACCGCGGTACTGGTGTTTCTCGGTATCCCGCTACTTGCCGGAGTGCTCTCCCGCATCATCGGTGAGCGAGTGAAGGGCCGTGCGTGGTACGAAGAGACTTTCCTGCCAGCGGTTTCCCCGCTTGCGCTCGTGGGGCTGCTGTACACGATCGTGCTGCTGTTCTCCCTGCAAGGCGATCAGATTACATCCCAACCGTGGACCGTTGCTCGAGTCGCCCTGCCACTGCTGGGGTACTTCGTGGGCATGTTCCTGATCGCCCTGGTGGTGTCGAAGGCGTCGGGGATGGGCTACGCCCAATCCGCCTCCGTGTCCTTTACCGCCGCGGGCAACAACTTCGAGTTGGCCATCGCGGTGGCGATCGGCACGTTTGGCGCCACCTCGGCTCAAGCGCTGGCAGGTACGATCGGCCCGCTCATCGAAATCCCCGTCCTCGTCGGACTTGTCTACCTCATGCGCGGCATCGGGCAGAGACTCTTCCCAGGCGATCCCACCCTGCCAGCTGCAAGGAGCCGTTCATGAACCCCAGTGTCTTGTTCGTCTGCGTCAGCAACGGCGGTAAATCACAAATGGCGGCGGCGCTTGCGCGACACTACGCAGGCGACCAGGTCAGCGTCTTCTCCGCTGGCACGAAACCGGGCACGAAGCTGAACCAAGAATCCGTCGCCGCAATTGCAGAACTCGGTGCCGACATGTCGCGCGGCACACCAAAACCCATCGACCCAGAACTGCTGCGCACAGTCGACCGAGTGGTAATAATTGGCGACGCCGCCCAGCTCAACATGCCAGCCGACGCCGCCGGCACCCTGGAACGCTGGCACACCGACGAGCCGTCCACCCGTGGCATCGAAGGCATGGAACGGATGCGCCTCGTACGCGACGATATCGACGCCCGCGTGCGCGCCCTCCTGCGGGAGCTGCTGGGGTAGTAGCGTTGCGGCTCGCCGGGCGAGCGTATTGCCTTTTCCAATCACCGTTGGCCCACTATGCTGTTGCCGGTGAGCAATACACCCCCTCCAAGGTGGTTCCGACCAGCGCAACTCACAGCGCTCGGATTCCTCATCTTGATCTTTGCGGGCACCGCCCTGCTCTGCATGCCGTTCGCCTCCGCCGACGGCACCACAACGCCACTGATGGACGCGCTCTTCACCGCCACGTCCGCAACCTCCCTGACCGGGCTGGTCACCGTAGACACCGGCAGCCACTGGAGCATCTGGGGCCGGATCATCGTCATCGCCCTCATCCAAATCGGAGGGTTAGGCATCATGAGCATCACGTCGCTGACAGGCATGCTGCTCACCGGGCGCGTCACACTACGCGCCCGCTATTCGACGGCCGCCGAAGGCCGCCCAATCCTCGAAGGTGGAGTGCGCGCCACCCTCATCATGACGCTGCTGCTCACGCTCGCCTTCGAACTCATCGTCGCCGTCATCCTCGCATGCCGTTTCGTCACCACCTACGGCATGCCGCCGCTGCGCGCTGTCGGCGAAGGCATCTTCCACGCCATCTCCGCGTTCAACAACGCCGGCTTCGGGCTGCGCTCCGACAGCCTCATCTCCTACAACGCCGACGCCTGGATCCTGCTCCCACTCGCAGGTGCCCTCATCATCGGCGGACTCGGCTACCCGGTGCTCTCCGAACTTGTCCGGCGTAGCAAGGAACGAGCACGCGGCGTACTTCGTGGCACACCAGTCAGCACGCGCCGGTACTCCGTGACCACCCGCATGACTCTGAAAGGCACCGCTTTCCTCATCGCCACAGCGATGCTGCTCATCGCCGTACTGGAGTGGCGCGGCTTCCTTGCAGACATGCCACTTGGCACGAAACTGCTCAACGCCTTCTTCAGCGGCGTCACCCCACGCACCGCCGGATTCAACTCCATCGACTACGCCGACGCCAGCCCCGTCACCCTGATGGTCACCGACATCTACATGTTCATCGGAGGAGGCTCCGCAGGCACCGCAGGCGGCATTAAAGTCACCACAGCAATCGTGCTGCTCGCCGCCATGTCCGCAGAGTTCCACGGACGCGACGCCACCACCGTCGGGCACCGCACCGTGCCCAAATCCGTAGTACGCCAAGCGATGACAGTCGCCGCCGCCGGCATCGGCTCCGTCACGCTCGGGATCGTGGCGCTGCGCGTATTCGACCCCGAATTCACCGCCGACCAAGTCGCCTTCGAAGTCGTCTCCGCCTTCGCAACGACAGGCCTGTCCACGGGTATCACTGCGTCGTTAAGTGCCCCCTCCCAACTTGTCCTTTGCTTGCTGATGTACCTCGGGCGCATCGGCCCATTCACCCTCGTCGCGGCGCTTGCAACCCGTAACATTGCGCGCAGATACGACTACCCAGTAGAAAGGCCGTTCATTGGCTAAATTCCTCAGCCCCCTCCTACGGGGCAAACAACGCATCGACATCCCACCCGTCGTCATCATCGGGCTTGGCCGATTCGGGGGATCGCTCGCCCACGAGCTCACCCGCAACGGCGTGGAAGTCCTCGGCATCGACGCCGACGAACGCCTCGTCCGCGAATACGCCCCACAACTTACTGACGCCGTCGTCGCCGACGCCACCGACCCCGAAGCCCTCCGCCAACTCGGCGTACACGAAGTCGAACGCGCCGTCATCGCCGTCGGCACCGCACTGGAAGCCTCAATCCTGACCGCCTCCAACCTTGTCGACCTCGGTGTCCCCGACATCTGGGCAAAAGCCGACTCCGAATCCCACGCCCGAATCCTGCAACGCCTCGGCATCCACCACGTCATACGCCCCGAACACGACACCGGTCGCCGCGTCGCCCACCTCCTCGGCGGACGCTTCCAAGACTTCGCCGAACTCGCCGAAAACTACGGCGTGATCAAAATGGTCCCCCCGCGCCCACTACTCGACGGGCCCCTTGACGGCGAGCGGCTCTGGGAAAAACACCACGTGCAAGTAGTGTCCGTACGCTCCGGGGGAGGAACATGGCGCCCATTTGTCCAAGGCCAGGAACTCTCCCAATCAAACCTTATAGTGATGGCGGGTGCCCCAGACGACCTGGAGCGGTTCTCACAGCTCTAGGCGAGTGATGTGCTGGCGCGCTTTGAATCCCGCGCTTTGAGCGCTTTGGGGCGTGAGGGCGGGCCTGGTGCACCAAATTCCTTCGCGCCATGTCCGTGACCTGGGAGTTTTCAAATCCGCTCGCCAAAAACCTGGAATTTGGTGCGAAGACGCGGCGGGCGTGGGAACTTTCTTTGTAGACGGCCGTCGCGACCTGGGGAAACGCGCCGCCGCCTCCCCAAGAACGGGAATTTGGTGCGCACTCCGCTCCCGCGCACCCCTTCAGTGACAAAAGACGCAACCCGAAAATATCTAGCCATCCAAATGTACAGGCAGAAAAAGGGCTATGCGTTAACGCGTGCGCCCTTTGTCACTCAAGCCCCGCGACGAGGTGCCAAATTCCCCACCGAGACTGGACGATCTGGGGAAACGAAACCGTTGGTCGACCGGGATGAGCCCGAGGTGCAAAGTACTTCCCGGCGCGCCGGGAACTATTTCGAAGGGCACGATGGGGCGCGAGAGCAGGGGGATGTGTTCCTGGTGGTGCGGTAAACCTGCAGTTCACGGGTGGCCTACCCGTTTTGCAACTCCGAGAGAATGGTTTGGCTAGCCTCTGTTGCCGCTAAGCGGTCAGGACCCCCAAAGGAATCACGTGCACTCCGCTAGGAAGCGTGTAAGCATATTCCGTTGCGGTGACGATGGTTAGGTATGCTGGCGACCCGACCTTGTTAGTGTCGACACGTTCGTCACGGAGTTTGATGAGGTTCGCTTCGGCTTGTGGGATTTGTGACGCCCCGAGTTTGACTTCGCAGGCACCCCACTTGCCGTCTTCGGGGTATTCGATGATGGCGTCAACTTCAAGGTCCGTGTTGTCACGGTAGTGGTAGACGCGCCCGTGCTGGAGGGCGGATGCTGCGCGCAGATCTCGAATGACCATGGACTTGAAGATCTGGCCGAAGAACTCTGGGTCATTCGCGAGGCGGTTAACGCCGATGCCCAAGGCGGCGCAGGCAAGGCTGGGGTCAGCGAGATGGAGCTTCGGCGCGGTGCGCAGTCGTGATTTCGACCGGAGAGCGACACTCCAAGGTTGCAACTCGTCGAGGATGAATATCCGGGTAAGCGCCTGGAGGTACGTGGAGACCGTTTTCGGGTCGACTGTTGTGGCACCCAAAGACACGTCTGCAGCGAGTGTTTTCAACGTTGCTTCGCCAGAAATATTCCGAGCGATGGATTCCAAGGTCCGACGAATGTTTAGCTGGTTGTGACGTGTACCAACGTTTTCTGGCACTTCCACGTCGAAAACGTTGTCCAGGTATGAGCGGTTAAACATGACCGCCTGCTGAGTGCTCGCGCCGAGCAGTCCTGGCCATCCGCCACGAACGGCCTGCTCGGCCATGTCCTTATATGTGAGCTTGGAAGCTCCACTCACACTAACGCCCGGTTGTAGCTCTGCGAGGCGTACCTGGCTTGTCGACGCCCCACTCTCCGCGAGCGACATTGGACGCATCCGTAGCCTGGCAAAGCGCCCCGCCCCCGAGTGGCGTGTGGTGTCATCGGCTGGTGTCGCTGAGCCCGAAAGGATGAACTCTCCGCGTCCTTGGCGGTCGTCGATCTCGTGGCGGATAGTGTTCCACAGGGAAGGTGCGAGTTGCCACTCATCAATGAGACGAGGGGTTGGACCGTTGAGTAAGGCTGCGGGGTTCAATTCGGCCAGCGTAATCAGCTCGGGGGATCGGTCGAGACGTACAGAACTTGCAGCCTTTTGGAGGGTGGTAGAGGTTTTCCCGCATGCGCGCGGTCCCTCAAGGAGGACGCCTCCCATGAACTGGAGAGAGTCCTCCAACACCTGATCTGCAAAGCGTGAAAAGTACTGCATATGGGCACTATACCCGTTTTTGCAACGGTTTTGTACCCGCTTTTGCAACGATTTCATACCCGCTTTTGCAATTCGCGGATAATGTGAGTCCCATCTCTTTGCTACGTGTTACATCGATATGTGGGCTGTGGACGGGCGGCCGTATTGGGCTGCGTGTAGGGTTCGAAGCCTAAGCTCTTGCTCCCATTGTTCAGTGCATACCGAATATTCGGGCTCAGCTGGGTACAGTCAGTCGGGTGTTCAAACACGACCTTTTCATCAATTTCCGGGCTACGACATAGTGTGGTGATTAGTCGGACGAATGTTCTGGCCGGTCCCGGTGTTGGATGCGTTGTCTCACACTGCGGTATCCAGCGGCCATGGGTTGAAGTAGGCGGGAAACTGACTTATGCTGGCAAGAAGCCATAGCCGTTGACCCTCCATGAATCAGGAGAGTGCCGATGACTGTGGCTTTAGTTATGATCACCTCATGGTCAAAAACTCGTCTCGTGACCTGTTATACCGGCAACGCCCAATCGTTACGGCCGTTCTGGTTGATGGGGGATTTTATCGTCGTCGTGCTCGCAAATTATTCGGGGAGAAGACACCGGAAGATAGAGCCGAAGAAATTGCGAAATATGCGCGTCGACATATTTCGGAATCAAGAAGCAGCTTGTACCGTATTTTCTATTACGATTGCCCACCCTCTTCTAAAGTGCTGTTTCATCCTTTGACGCAGAAGCAGATCAACCTGGCTAAGTCGGAGCAGTACGCTTGGACCAATGAGTTTTTTGAAGCGTTGACTCATAAACGCAAGGTCGCTCTCAGGAGAGGGGAAGAGCTTGAGACCCAACGGGGATACACTTTGAACGCAGAAAAGACCAAAAAGATTTGCGCAGGCAAAGTATCCGTTTCCGACCTTGGTGAGAAGGACTTTGACCTTGATATTGCGCAAAAGGGCGTCGATATGAGGATTGGTCTTGACATTGCTACGCTCGCGGAACGAGGAACTGTCAATCAGATTGTGATGATCTCCGGTGATAGTGACTTCGTTCCTGCAGCCAAGCATGCCAGACGATCGGGGATTGATTTTCTCTTAGATCCGATGTGGGCCCAAATTTCAAAGAGTCTGCGCGAGCACGTCGATGGGATCCGCCAATGCGTCGTAGCTCCACCCGGTAATGCGAATGACCCACTCCATGTTGGCAATATGGGGAAACACGGTGGAGAGTCCCGACCAGAAGACGACGAAGAGCTGTAGTCCCGCAGCATTCTGATTAGCGGCGCTTGTTTAATAGCCACCTGATCAGCGCGAGCGGGGACGCGAATATTGCGACGATCAGGGATAGCGCACTAATCGATATGAGGAAATCGGCAACTGGGTGTTCAGCTGCCATACCAAGGATTACGGCGAGTAGCACCACAAGCACGAATGAAGATCCGCCCACGATTCCTGACCATTTGAGAATCGTCGCGCCAACGTTGGTCTTTTCTTTCAGTACGGGAAGCGGTCCCGGTGAGCTTGGTTGGGCCGGGGCCGACAAGGGAGGAACACTAGGTACGTAAGCAGATGAGTACGCTGCGGCGAGCAGTTCGTCCGGGGTTGGATCGGAGGCCTCCGGGGCTACCGCCGGCACAACCTCCGCCTCCGGAACCGCCTCCGCCTCCACCGGCTCCTCGACGCCGTCGACGGCGAGGTCCACCACCATCTCCACGAGCTGGCTGCGCCGTTTCGGGCCGACGCCGTGCAGATCAAGTAGGTCGTCGGCGCTGGCGTTGAGCATCTCTGGGTGTTCGAGGCTCCACATGGCGAGGTAGCGGTCGATGCCGCGCCCGGTCGCTTCGGGGATGTGGTGGGGTTCGAGGTTGTCGGCGATTTCGTGCAGTGGGCGGTCCGGGTGCTGGTCGATCCACGCGGCGGCGATGCGCGACCTTGACGAGCCAACAGCGTGCGACTGGCCGGGGGTCAACCAGGAGAACTGCTCCGGAGCATGAGGAGCACTAACAGACGGAGCAGCATCAGGAGCAGCAACCGGCGCGTCCTCGGTCGAATCCTCCATGGCCTTCAGCAGTTGGGCGAAGTGGGTTTCGCTGATGATCGGAACGCTGTTCTCGCGCGCTCGCTTGGCTTTCCCGCTCATCGAATCCTGGTTCGCCGCGACAAGGACGGCGCACGTGCGGGTCACGCCGCCGACGTCGAGGCCGGCGGCGGTGGCGCGGTCGGTCCATACGTCGCGTGGGATGTCGAGGGCTCCGGTGAACGCGACGCGGTCGCCCGGGCGCAGGCTGAAGGTGGCGGGGGTGGGGCCGGAGGTGGGCTCGTCGAGAAGCGAGCGCACGAGCTGCGCATCGACGTTGAGCGCCTCGGCGATGTCGAGCAGCGTGGCGCGTTCCTCATCGGTGATGACGCCGTCGGCCCAGGCTTCGACGGCGAGCTGGCGGGTGAACTCCTCGTTGATGGCGTCGACGTCGTCGGCGCTGAGGCCCGCGGCGATGGCGGTGGATTCGAGGCGGCGCATTTCGGTGCGGGAGATGACGCGGTCTACAAGTGCGCAGGTCAGCTCGGTGCGGTAGTCGGCTTCGCGCTTGGTGGTGGCCGCGGGCAAGGTGCGCGAAAGTTGCCCAGCCCAGGACGGTGCGCCACCGCGGGGCAGGCACGGGGCCTCGGCGGCGGCGGTGGTGAACGTCGCCGCCGGATACTTCTCGACGTCCACTCTGTTGCCCACGCACAAGTAACGGAGGAGCTCCGCGGTCGCCTCGGCGTCCGCCAGTGCAGAGTGCGCGAACCGGTTCCGGATCTTCGCGATGACCAACGCCTCACTCAACTTGCCCACGCCCATGTACTGCTTCGTCAATCGCATCGTGTCCAGCCACTCGCACAAGCCGTTCTCCGCACCGGCGCGCGCGAACTCGTTGGTCAGGAAGCGGTGCTCAAACGACGCATTGTGCGCCACCAGCGTGCGGCCGTTGAGCAGCGAGCCCAGGTACGGAGCGACGTCGCAAAATAATGGTGCATCCACCACATCAGTCGCCGTGATCTTATGGATGTAACTATTCGGAATGTCGCGCTCCGGCTGGATCAGGGTCTCCCACGTGCGCTCTACCGTGAAATCGGGGCGCAGCAGCACCACGCCGACCTCCACAATGCGGTCCTGGTTGCTCAGCCCTGTCGTCTCCAAATCGACGACCGCAAACCCATTCCGGCCCATTCCTGCTCCTTTGTTCATCCGTGTTGGGGGCGTCAATAAATATAAGGCACGCTTCCGACACACCGGGGCGGAGTCGGACGGATGTTCGATGGAACCGGCGGGGGAGTTGTGGCGTCTAACTACAAGTAAGAGCAATGGTCTGTCAATTGGTGCTTGACAAAAATATGCAATGGGGGATTGAAATGTGAAGAGGTATGCGGTAATAAAGAAGTTGCGTAATGAAGCGCGGCGTCAGGGGCTTGAATTTGAAGCGATCGCGCTTACTAAACACGATGCATATCGAGTCGGAAATACGACGAGAACGCTTGGTAGGCATCGGGAAATCGATGATTTGGCGGCACGTAAGTTTTTTGACCAGTTTCAGGCAGAGTTAGGAAAAGGGTGGTGGAGATGAGGTCGTTTACTGTCACTGCGGAGCGCGGTGCGAGCGGAGCATGGGTCTTAGAGTGTGAAGAGCTCGGAGTTGTTTCTCAGACTCGTCGTCTCGATAGGGCAAAAGGCGAGGTGATTGAGGCTCTTGCGTTCCAGTCGGGACTCGCTCCATCCGATTTTGAAGTTGAGGTGGTCCCGATTCTGCCGGGCGAGGTTGAGGCGCTTCGGAAGCGCGCAGAAGAGCTTGGTAGCAAGGCGCGAGAAGCAACCGAAAGAGCTGCGGCTGCCAAGACTGAACTCGCCCAGAAGATGAAGGCGGAAGGCTTCACTCTTCGCGAGATGGGAGAGGTGCTTGGGGTCTCCCACCAGCGAGCGGCAGACTTAGTCGGTTAAGAGAGCAGAAGTGTGCCCTAGATACGAGCTACGCGCGTAACGCCCGCCACCGTCTGTGCCGATTACATGGGCATGAAGAAGATCATCGCATCGGCCGTCGCTGCGGCGACCGCCTTCACCGCCCTCGCCACGACCCCGGCCCACGCCGCCCACCTCGCCCGCACTGACAGCGGCCAGTGCCGCGTCGTCCTCAACGACGCCGAGCGCGGCCCTGCCTGGCAGGCCGAACGCATCGCAAAAACGCTCACGCACGGCATGTACGCCACGGCCGTCGCTGAAGCATTCGAGGCAACCTTCGAGGGGCTCAAACCACTTGGCGACGCCCACCTCGACCAACCAGCCATCATCTCCTACCAGCAACTCCGCCTGGAAGGGCAGGAGCCCGGCGAGCGTCCCGACTACGACGCCGCCCGCGCCGCCACTAAGGAAAAACTGGCCAAGCTAGGCCTGGTTTCCACCGACGCCGACTTCTACCTGGACATGAAGCAGGGCGCCCAGATTCCGCTTTCACCAGCGGGCAAGGCGCTGCAGGGATCGGCGCGCTGGTACATCGGTATCGACGGCTCCGTGCCGGAGGTGACCAGCCTCGGGGCGAACTACGTGTTTGGCCGTACCGGCGACAACACTGCTCGGTTCCTGAACCACGTCCAGGACTGGAAGCGCGCCGCGTTTGCCTCGAACATGTCCGACACTTACTTTGCCAAGGCTGCCGACTCGCTCGAATCCCGGTACTACTACCTGCTTAAGCAGGCGCAACAGTGCAGCGACAACCCACCGCTTATCTTCAGCACCCAAAACGCGGACCTGCCAGCACCGCCGGTACTGAAGAACACCCTGCCGGGCCAACCAGCGGATCCTTCCACACCCGAAGCGCCGACCCCGGAGCAGCCCACGCCGAAGCCGGAGCAGCCGCAGAACTTTGACGCCAAGCTCGGCCAGATCATCGGCATCATCGCTGCGGTACTGGCAGCGCTGGGCGGGTTGTTCGCGCTGCTCAAGAACGCCGGCATCAATGTGCCGGAGCTTCCGAAGATTCCCGGGCTGAACAAGTAGATCTCCTCCCCTGGGAGGAGGCGCGTGTTCGGTGTTGCCGATAGGCTTACGGCCATGCGCTACAAACCGGGTGACCTTGTGCTCGCGGTCGCTGTTGCCATCTTGGCGGCGGTGTACACCGCGAGTGCGTTTACCCAACCCACGCATGCGGCCAGTTGGGGCCAGGCCGTGCTGTCGTGGGGCTTCGTCGCGGTGTGCGTGGTGCTCACGAGCAAACCCAAGTTCTCCTCGATTGCGCTTATCGCGCTGAATGTTGCCTGGTCTGTGATGTGGCTGGCCGCGCCGGTCAACCTTGGCTTTTCGCCGTGGGTGTTGGCGGTCCCGGTGGCGACCTTTATTGCCGGGCTGTTTACAGGGAAGCGCTTCGCGCTAGTTGTTCTCGCTGCCGCGTGCGGGTGGGCACTGCTGTCGCCGTTCATGTGGACGTGGGACGACAACTTTGTGTTGTTCTACCGGCACGGGGTCGATCTCGGGATCACGCTTGCGCTGCACTGGGGTGCGAGTGCGGTGGGGTATCTCCTTGGGGCGAATGTGGCAGCTGAGGATGAGGTGCGTCGTCGAGAAGCACACGCGAAAGAGCAACGTCTCGCAGCGGCGCGCGAGGAGGAACGCCGCGCCATTGCCCGCGATATTCACGACCTTCTCGGCCACTCGCTGACCCTGATCAAAGCGCAGGCCAATGCAGGGTTGGCGGCCGGACAGGAGCGGGAGGCGCTGCAGCAGATCAACGAGGCCGCCGGGCAGTCGTTGTCGGAGATTCGCCTGCTTGTGCGCGGCCTGCGTGAGAGCGATCATGCGTTTTCGCCGGCGGCGGGGATCCCTGACCTGCCGTCGTTGGTGCAGCGCTACCGCGACGCCGGTCTGGAAGTGTCGCTGGAAGCACCAGCAGTGGATGTCTCCCCGGTGACCTCGCTTGCTATTTATCGCATCGTGGCGGAGGCGCTGGCGAACGCGGCACGCCACCAAGTCGATCCCGCTGTGATGGTTCGGATCGCACCGGGCGAGACCGTAGTGGTAGAAGTCGTTTCTACCGGCCAGATTCGACCCCAACCAGGCACTGGTGTTGGGCTGGAGGGGCTGCGCGAACGCGCGGCGAGCGCCGGTGGCACGCTGAAGACATGGCAGTCAGGGGAGACATTTACCGTGTGGGCGGAGTTGGCAGCATGATCCGCCTGCTCCTTGCCGACGACCAACCGCTCCTCCTCAGCGCCCTCCGCACCATCTTGGACGCCCAGGACGACATCACCGTCGTCGCCACCGCCGCCGACGGCGCCGAGGCCGTGGAGCAAACCCGCGCCCACCGCATCGACGTGGCGGTGCTGGACATCCGCATGCCAGTACTCGACGGCATCACCGCCGCCCGCACCATCATGGAAATGGGCCCACGCGTGATCATGCTGACCACCTTCGACGACGACACCTTGATCCATGCGGCTATCGACGCCGGCGTGCACGGCTTTCTTCTCAAAGACGCCGAACCCGACGTCCTGGCCAACGCCGTGCGCGCTGTCGCCCGCGGCGAATCGGTTCTGGCCCCCGGGGTCACAGGCCGCGTGATGGAATGGGTCCGCGACGGTGCGGGCACCCAAGAATCCGCCGCCGCGCTGGAGGCGCTGACGCAACGCGAACACGACGTGCTCGCAGAAATTGGCCGCGGCGCCACGAACGCTGAAATCGCCGCCACACTGTTTATTGCAGAGACCACGGTGAAAACGCACGTCTCCAACCTGCTTGCCAAACTCGGCGCGCGCGACAGGGTGGCGCTTGCCTTGATCGCCCAGCGCGCCGGGATCTCCTCCTAGAGGAGGAGGCAGTGTGGTTCCGCCGGCCGATGTGGTCGCCTTGTTCGGCGACGACCATGAATGCCATGACTGATACGCAACTTGCTTGCCGCGGCGTGGCCGTGTCCTTCGGGGACCACCACGTACTTCGCGACGTGTCGTTGACCACCACCCCGGGCCGAGTCCACGCACTGCTCGGCCCCAACGGCGCGGGTAAATCGACGCTGATGTCGGTGCTGCTCGGCCTGATCGAACCCGATGTCGGCGAGGTAACACTGATGGGGCAGCCGTTTGACCGCTCGGCACTGCGCCATGTCGGCGCCTCCATCAACGACCCCGCCTTTTACAGCCACCTCAGCGCCCGCAACAACCTCCGCGTCCACACCACGCTGCTGGGCCTGCCGGACAGCGAAGCCGACCGGGTCCTCGAACTGGTTGGCCTCCAAACCGCGGGCAAGAAGAAAGCCGGCAGTTTCTCCACCGGCATGAAAGGCCGCCTCGCTCTCGCTCAGGCGCTGCTCGGCGAGCCAGAGGTGCTTATTCTCGACGAACCACAAAACGGCCTCGACCCCGAAGGCATCGCCCACCTACGCGACTACCTTCGCGAATACGCGCGAGCTGGGCGCACCGTCCTGGTCAGTTCCCACCAACTCGGCGAAGTACTCCACATGGCCGACGACGCCACCGTGATCGCAGGCGGCGGCGTCCGCTTCGCAGGCGAGCTCGCGGAACTGGGTCCAAACCTAGAAGAGTCGTTCTTTCGGCTCACCTCCGGTGGTGAACGATGAACCTCCTACACGCCGAATGGATCCGTGCTCGCGGCTCCATACTGTGGTGGCTCGCTGGGGCAGGTTTGCTGGTCGGTGTGCTGCTGACGTTGTTCGCCCTGGCCGGAAATGTGGAAACCGCCACGAACCTGCTCTACCCGCAAGGCCTGTTGGTCACCGGCATGGCTGCGCCTGCCGCCGCACTGTTCGCAGGCTTGGCCGAGACCCGCGAGCGTGACGCCCGAGGCGGTGGCACTTGGTGGCGGCCGGTCTCACGGGTGCGAACGCGAGCCGCCCGCATCGCCGTGGTGTGGCTGGCGCTGGCCGTGTTCGTTGCCCTTGACTTTGTCGTACCGGTTGCCGCCGGCCTCATGTTCAACCTAGACAACACAGCCGCGATCGCACTCGTCGGCTTGTTTGTGTGGCTGGGCATGCTCGGTCCGGCAGGCCTCGCCGCCGCGTCTACGCGACGCATCGGGATGCTGCCGACCATCATCCTCGGCTTTTTCTTCACCATCGAGCTTGGCTACTTCGCCGAACGCGACTGGTGGTGGGCCAACCCCGGCGCCTGGCCAATTCGGTTGGTGCTGCCGACCATGGGCCTGCACTTCAACCTGCTGCCCCTCGACGCCACGGATCCGATGGCGGGGGAGTCTCCTGTGCTTGCCCTCATCCTCACGCTGGTGCTCGCAGCAATTGGCTTTGTAGTGGCCGCCCTCGTACCACCGCGCACCCGACCTATATTGCGCCGCCGCCGAGTCCACCACGTCACCGCACCGCTGGCCACTTCTCCGGCGACGCCACGCACCGAAGCCACCGGATACGTGGCTGCGGTGAAGGGGGTTGCGATGGCGGCGAGGGTGTCGCCGATACGCGTCTTGCTCCTGCTCACCGCCCTGGTGCTGCTGTTCTCGCTGGCATATCCGGTGGATGTGCGTGAGGCGATGTTCACCTACATCATCCTGCCGATAGGGGCGGGCGTGCTTCCCACACTGGTGTGGCCGAAACTGCGTCCCGCCTGGGCGCTCATGCAGGTCGAACACCCACACGTCCGCGCCGCATTGGCCACGTGGTGCGTTGGAGTCGTCGCCCTCGTGTGCGCGTTCGGAGCGGCCGTGGTTGGCGACGCACGCTTCGGACTCCTCGCGTTCCTCGCAGGCAGCGTATTGACGCTCACCGCACTTGCCATCACCGTCCGCTTCGGCGTGGCGTGGACGCTGGCCACGACGATCCTGGTCACAATCGTCTCCGCCACGATCGGCGGGGATGTCCTCGCGCAATCTGCGTTATGGATCCTCGCCGTCCCCGCATGGCCAGCTACGGCCACCGGTGCACGAGTGTGGGTTGCGGCTGCGGTGGGGCTGGTGCTGCTGGCGGTGGTTGTAGTGCTGCTGATGCGGACGCTGCGCGGGATGCGCCCAGTACGACGCTAACCCGCCGGGGTGAGGCGTCCGTCCGCCGTGTAGCGACCATCGGGGGAGTTGTAGAAGGCGTGGGCGTGGTTGTCGTCGATAAGTAAGTGCCACGTGCCGCCGTTATCGCAGGTGCCCTCGGTGATCGTCTCCCGGAAGCCATCCTCGGTTCTCGTGAGCTGCCCTGCACAGCCGAGCTCAGGGTAGGTCACCGCGATACCGTCCGCGGTTGGCGCGAACCAGACACGGAACTGCTGCCCCTGTAGGTGCTCGACCTCGGATACCTGACCCATCGTGCCCTCCATTGGACCTTTGAGTTCTGGAGGTTTGATTGTGCCCAGCGCCGCCGCGGCCGTCGTCGGGTGCCAGGTGATACGGGTGAACTCGCTGAGCGGATTGCCGACGACCGTCTCCTCCGGACCCCACACCTTCTCCAAACGCTGACCCCGCAGCTCGAAGTGCGTCACGTGCAGGAGAGGGCCTTCGGTTTCGTACTGGTCCAAGCCCGGCTGGGTGCCGTTGGTGAACACCGTCGGGTAAGGGTCGTCCGAGTCGATGAGGTAGTCCTTCGTCCAGTTCAGCGTGCCGTCCTGGGCCCGCAACACACGAACGGGGGAGGGGCCGTCAGCATCAGCGCGCAGCAGCAGTTCCGGCTCAAGATCGCCGTTGATATCTAAGACGTCGTAGGTGAACGTGCCGTCCAAGCCTTCGAGATCTGCGAAGAATCGCGCCGGGTCCGCGATGGCGTCGGCGTACAGATCACGGGTGGAGGGCGCCGGTGCTTCAGTCGCGGGCGTGCCCAGTGTTGTTTCCGGCACGGGCGCTTCCGGCACAGGCGCCGTGCCGCAGGAAGCCAGCAGGAGAGTGGCGGTGATGAGAGGCAGATAGCGCTTCATGGCACCACGCTACAGAAAACTAGAAACCCGAAGAAAGTTCCCAACCTATTCGTGATCGCCGGAACTATTTTCGTGAACACCCGTCGTGAACTGGGGAAATGTAGCCGGTGGTCGACCGGAACCGGCCCCAAACCCAAAATAGTCCCGGCGGCGGGAACTATTTCAAAAGGGCGCGCAGGGCGCGAACGCCCCACAACGCCTAGTAGTAGAACGGGAACTCGTCCCAGCGGGGCTCGCGTTTTTCCAGGAAGGAGTCGCGGCCTTCGACGGCCTCGTCCGTCATGTAGGCGAGGCGGGTGGCTTCACCGGCGAAGACTTGTTGGCCCATGAGGCCGTCGTCGACAAGGTTGAAGGCGAATTTGAGCATGCGCTGTGCGGTGGGGGACTTGCCGTTGATTTCGCGGGCGACCTGGATGGCCTCCTCTTCCAAGGAAGCGTGCGGGGCGACGATGTTGACGGCGCCCATGCGCTGCATCTCCTCGGCAGAGTAGGTGCGGCCGAGGAAGAAGATCTCGCGGGCGAACTTTTGACCCACCATCTTGGCCAGGTAGGCGGAGCCGTAGCCGGCGTCGAAAGATCCGACGTCGGCGTCGGTTTGTTTGAACCTGGCCTCCTCCTTCGAGGCGATGGTCAGGTCGCACACGACGTGGAGTGAGTGGCCGCCGCCGGCTGCCCAGCCGCTCACCACCGCGATGACCACCTTGGGCATGGTGCGGATGAGGCGCTGGACCTCCAGGATGTGCAGGCGGCCGCCCTCGGCCTTGACGCGTGCCTCGTCGACGGTGTCGGCGGTGTCGCCGCCCGCGTACTGGTAGCCGGAGCGACCACGGATGCGCTGGTCGCCGCCGGAGCAGAACGCCCAGCCGCCGTCCTTCTCAGAAGGCCCGTTGCCGGTTAGCAGCACCACGCCGACAGAAGGGTCGCGCCTGGCGTGGTCGAGTGCCCGGTAGAGTTCGTCGACGGTGTGGGGGCGGAACGCGTTGCGTACTTCGGGGCGGTCGAATGCGATGCGGACGATGCCGTCGGCGCGTGTGGTCCCTACGTGTCGGTGGTAGGTGATGTCGGTAAAGTCAAAACCTTCGACCTCGCGCCACTGGGTTGGGTCGAATGGTTGCGCAGTGGAATAGCTCATGGCTTCGTAGTCTACGGTGCCGACGGCAGCTCGGGGCACCCCCACAGGGAGGCAACCGCTGTATAAGGCATTGCTTACCTAATGGGCTCGGAGTTAAATCAAACGTATGAGTCTGATAACGAAAACTGCCGAGGGCACCCTTGCCCGCATCCCCGTCGGCGACAGCGCCGTTATCGCGGCGCTTGACACTACCCCTACCGTCGCGCGTCGCCTGCAGGAGCTTGGTCTTCGCCCAGGCCAGCGCGTCAGCATTATGCAGTCCACGGCTGGTGGTGGCCGCGTGATCAAGGTGGCAACCTCCCGCTACGCCCTCAGCGCTGACGCGCTGCGTGGCATCAAGGTGAGCGTGGCATAGCCATGGCCGATTTCACCCAGGTTCCGTCGTGTTGCGGGCCGCACGCAGATACCGCCGTCAAGGGCGAGCCCACCATCGCGCTGATCGGAGCTCCGAACGCCGGCAAGTCCACCTTGTTTAATGCGCTGACTGGCGCGAACGTGAAGATGGGCAACTGGCCTGGCACCTCCGTGGAGATTTCTCGCGGCGTGTGGGCGGGTTCCTATAACGTGATTGATTTTCCTGGCGCCTACTCGCTGGATCCGCAGAGCCCTGACGAGGAGCTCACTCGCGAGCTGCTGCTGGAGCGTTGCCCGGCGGAGCGTCCGGATGCGGTGGTGGTCGTCGTTGATGCGGCGAACCTTGCGCGTGGTTTGTATATGGTGGCGCAGCTCGCGGAGACGCCGTACCGCATCGTGGTTGCGTTGACCAAGATGGATGTGGCCCGCGCGGAGGGCATTGCGGTGGATGCGGCGGCGCTGCAGAACGCGCTTGGGTTGCCCGTGGTCGCGGTCGATCCGCGTAAGAGGGATGTGCGCGGTCTGCGCGAAGTTATCGACGCCCAGCTCGCCGAACCAGCGGTCACCCTGCGCCCAGTGGCTACCACTGACGACTTCGAGCTTGCCGACGCCCGCTTCGCCTGGGTCGACGCCGCCGTCGAAGTTGCTGCGACCGACACCGGCCACCAGCAAACCTTCACCGAGCGCCTGGATCGCTTCGCGTTGCACCCGGTGATCGGCCCGCTGATGTTCCTGGTGGCGATGTGGATGGTCTTTGAGATCACCACCACTGTGGCCAAGCCGCTGCAGGATGGGCTGGAGGGCTTCTTTGGCGGCCCGGTTTCTGATGCGGCGCTTGCGGTGCTGCCGGATATCGGCTGGTTGCGCGGCCTGGTCGTCGATGGTCTGATTAACGGCGTGGGCATGGTGCTCACGTTCGCTCCGCTGATGGCGCTGATGTTCCTGTGCCTTGCCGTGCTGGAGGACTCTGGTTATATGGCGCGCGCGGCCGTCGTCGCGGACCGTGTGATGCGCGCGATGGGCCTGCCGGGCAAGGCGTTCATCCCGCTCATTGTTGGCTTCGGCTGTAACGTGCCGGCGATTTCGGCGACGCGCGTGATGGGGGATCCGCGCCACCGCCTGATGACGGCCCTCTTGGTGCCGTTCACGTCCTGCAGTGCGCGGTTGACGGTGTACGTCATGCTGGCTGCGACGTTCTTCCCGGACCACGCGGGCACCGTCGTCTTCGCGATGTATGTCATTTCTATCCTGCTTGTCGTGCTGACGGGCTTGGCGCTTCGTAAGGCGCTGTGGTCCATGATGGGCACCGAGCCGCTGGTCATTGACCTGCCGGTGTACCAGCTGCCGGGCGCGCGCCTGGCGCTGTCGGTGATGTGGGCTCGCCTGCGCGGCTTCCTGGAGACTGCCGGCAAGATCATCGTCGCAACTGTCGTCGTGGTGTGGGCGCTGCAGTCCACCCCGGTGACTTCCGAAGCAGAGTTCGGCGAGGTGGCCCCGCAGGAGTCGGTGTACGGCACCGTCTCTGACGCGATCGCGCCGGTCTTCGCGCCGGCTGGCTTCAACTCCTGGTCCCTGGCTGGCCCGCTCATCACCGGCTTCGTGGCCAAGGAGGCCGTCATTTCGAGCTGGGCGCAGACCTACGCACTGGAGGAGCCTGAGGAGGGCGATGGCAACTCGCCACTGAGCCAGGCGATCCGTGAAGACTTCAACCAGGCCTCGGGCGGGCATGCCGTGGCAGCAGTGTGGGCGTACATGCTCTTCCTGCTGGCGTACACCCCGTGCGTGGCCACGCTTGCTGCGCAGCGTCGGGAGATCGGCCTGAAGTGGACGCTGTTCGGCGTCGCACTGCAGATGGTGATGGCGTGGGGCCTGGCCGTCGGCGCGTTCCAGCTGTTGAAGGTGTTCTTCTGATGAGCGGCGGACCGATGTCGGCGGTGCTCGGCGCACTGCGCGAGGGCTGCGTGAGCCGCGAGGAAATCGCGCGCCGCACCAACCTGTCACCCATGACTATCGACGCCGTCATGGCCCACCTCGAGGCCACCGGCGAAGTGCAGCGCCGCGCCCTCAACGATTCATGCGCGGGCGGCTGCGGCGGCTGCCCGTCTCGCGGGGCGTGCACGTCGGGCCCTGTCGCGTTGGTGCTCGGTCGGCGCTAGCCTGGCCATATGCCTTCTTTATTGCCTTCCGTTGACGAGATCCTTGAGCGCTCCAACGTTGTAGCCCTGCCCATGGCAGTGAAGTTCCGTGGGATCACCACCCGCGAGGCCCTGCTTATCGACGGCCCCTCCGGCTGGGGCGAGTTTTCTCCCTTTGTGGAGTACGGCCCTGCGGAGTCCGCGCAGTGGCTGCGCTCCGGCCTGGAGGCCGCGTTCGAGGGCCTGCCCGAGGCCTCCGGCCCGGTGCCGGTGAACGGCACGGTGCCCGCGGTGGACGCCGCCCAGGTGGAGGAGGTGTTGGAGCGTTTCCCGGGGATCGGGACGTTCAAGATTAAGGTGGCCGAGGCTGGTCAAACGCTCGCCGACGATGTTGCGCGCGTCGAGCGGGTGCGCGAGCTGCGCCCCGACGCCACCCTGCGCGTGGACGCGAACCGGGGGTGGAGCGTCGAAGAGGCGGTGCGCGCCGCCGAGGCGCTGGGGGAGCTGGAGTACATCGAGCAGCCCTGCGGGAGCGCGGAGGAGCTCGCGGAGGTGCGGGCGAGGGTGCGTACGCCGATCGCGGCGGACGAATCGATACGCCGGGCCGCTGACCCGCTGCGTGTCGCCGAGCTGGGTGCGGCGGATGTTGCCGTGTTGAAGGTTGCGCCGCTCGGGGGAGTGCGCCGCCTGCTGGCGCTGAAGCAGAACTTGGGGATGGATGTGACGGTGGCGAGCGCCCTGGACACCGCGGTGGGGATGTACGCGGGGCTGGTGGCGGCGCGGTGCGCGGACTCGCGCGCGGCGGGATTGGCTACGCAGCGGCTGTTCGTAGAGGACGTCGCGAAGCCCCGCCCACTTATCGATGGCTGCCTCGAAGCCACCCCTGTTACCCCCGATCCGGCGCGTCTGCACGAGTTGCGGGCTCCCGCGGAACGTCGCGACTGGTGGTTTCAGCGCGTTCGGGACTGCATGGACACCATGCGGGGGTAAAAACGTGCCCGGGCGGGGGTGGAAATGTTTGATTAATCTGTGCATTCTTGCGACATTTGATGTGTGAGGGCGTAACGTCTCCCACGCGAGGGTGTGAAAGATCACCTTTTTAGCTGTTGTGTGAATCCTGTTCGAAAGGATCGAAAATGTCGACTCCCGTGATGCACGAATCGTCCGCGCTCTCCGACGGCGAGCTTGCCAAGTCGCCCGAACCGGGTGAGTGGCGTCGCCAACTCATCGGTTTGATCGCAGGTGTGCTGCTTGCGCTGCTGGTGTACTACATCTTCCCGGGCAGCGCTGCCGAAACAGTGCAGCAGTCCTCGGGCGCCGACCCTGAAACGACCTACGACGCTGACGTAATGCGCGTCGTCGCCGCTACCACCGTGCTCATGGCGGCGTGGTGGATGACGGAGGCGATCCCGCTGGCGGCAACCGCCTTGCTACCGATAGCGATCTTCCCGGTGATGGGCGTGGCAAAGTTCAGCGCGGTCTCCGGGCCGTACGCGTCGTCCACGATTTTCCTCTTTATGGGCGGCTTCCTGATGGCCCTTGGCCTGCAGCGCTGGAACCTGCACCGCAGGCTCGCGCTGGTGGTCGTGCGCATTGTGGGTACCAGCCCGAAGCGCATCATCTTGGGCTTCATGCTGGCAACCGGCTTTATGTCCATGTGGGTGTCCAACACCGCGACCGCGGTGGTCATGCTCCCGATTGGTGTTTCCGTGCTGACCCTGACCGCTGACTCCGTGGGTGGCATGCAGAACCAGAAGAAGTTCGCTACCTCGCTCATGCTGGCAATCGCGTACTCCGCCTCCACCGGTTCGCTCGGCACCCTGATTGGTACACCACCGAACGCGCTGCTGGCCGGCTACATGAAGGAAGCACACGACATCACGATCGGGTTCGGTCAGTGGATGCTCGTCGGTATGCCGATGGCGATCCTGCTGACCGTGATCGCCTGGTTTGTCCTGATTAACGTGTTCAAGCCTGAGATCGACCGGATCCCTGGTGGCAAGGAGCTTATCGACGCCGAGTACCGCAAGCTGGGCGCATGGACCTTCCCGCAGGTGGCCGTCGGCATCATCTTCCTGGTCGCAGCACTCGCCTGGATCTTCATTCCGCTTGGCATCAAGCAGTTCGGTTGGGAGTTCCCGTACAACGACGCCATCGTCGGCATCATTGCCGGCCTGCTGATGTTCATCGTGCCGGGCACGAAGCAGGGCAAGCGCCTGATGGACTGGGAGACCGCGAACGAGATGCCGTGGGACGTCCTGCTGCTGTTCGGTGGTGGCCTGTCCCTGTCCGCGATGTTCACCTCCACCGGCCTGTCCCTCTGGATCGGTGAAGCCGCAAAGGGCCTCGCCGTGCTGCCGACGATCCTGCTCATCATGGCTGTCGCTGCACTGGTGCTGGGCCTGACCGAGCTGACCTCGAACACGGCGACCGCCGCCACCTTCCTCCCGATCATGGGCGGTGTCGCGGTTGGTATCGGCCTGACCGAGGCGACCGAGATGAATATCCTGCTGCTGGCCATCCCGGTGGCGCTGTCCGCAACCTGTGCGTTCATGCTCCCGGTGGCAACGCCGCCGAACGCGATCGCGTACTCCTCGGGCTACGTCACCATGGGCGAGATGCTCAAGGGTGGCCTGTGGCTGAACATCATCTCCCTCGGCCTGATCACCGTGGTGACCTACTTCCTGGCGGTGCCGGTGTTTGGTTTGGTGCTCTAGCGGTACGCTAGCAGCATGGATAACCAGCAACGTCCAAAGCAATACTTCCCGGACCCGGAGCACCAAACGCAGTACTACGAGCCGGAAGCCTATTACGACGACCCCCAGCCCTATTACGAGCCGGAGCCGCAGCGCTCCAACGGGCTCGCAATCGGGCTGGGGATTGCCCTTGCTATCGCACTGTGCGCCGGCACGGTGCTGTTCTTCCTGTGGCGCAGCGCCGCAGCCGAGGCGGACAAGCCGCCGGTGACCTCCACGGTGACCGAGACTGCCGTGTCCACGGAGACGGTCACGGAGACCACGACGAAGCGGCCGAAGTTGCTGCCGGACCGGGGGCGCGGGGAGAGCGGGGAGACCGTGGCACCGACCGAGCCAGCCGTCGAGGTGCCGACCGAGCTGCGCGGCCTTTTCGACGACATCGTCTCCGGTGCAGAGAGCGCCCTGCAAGGACAGTAAGGTAGGTGGCCATGAACTCGATGGATATTGCCCACCAGGTCGCCGAGACGCTGTCGCAGCACGTCACGGACGTGGTGATGTGCCCAGGTTCGCGCAACTCGCCGCTGGCGTACGCGCTGCTCGCACGCAGGGACATCACCGTCCACATGCGTATCGACGAACGCTCCGCCTCCTTCACCGCCCTCGGCCTGGCGCGCGTGCAGCGCCGCCACGTTGGCGTAGTGATGACGTCCGGCACCGCGGTTGCCAACACGCTTCCGGCCATGGTGGAGGCGCACATGGCGCACGTGCCGTTGGCCGTTATCAGCGCCGACCGGCCCGAGTGGATGGTCGGCACTGGGGCCTCCCAGACGATTTGGCAGCAGGGCATCTTCGGCCACTACGCCAAGACCCAGCAGGTCACTAGCGTCGAGGAGGCGCGCGCGCTGGACTTCGGCGCAGCCCAGGTGCACGTCAACGTGGCCCTGGACACCCCGCTGGTGCCCGACGCCCTGCCAGAGCCGGTGGGGAAGTCGCGCCGGGTTGGTCCGGGTCGCCTGGCCACGAAGCCCGCGTGGTGCGACCACGGCGCCGTCGACGTCGACTTGACGAAGGACACGCTGGTCATCGCAGGCGACGAGGCCTGGGACGTTCCCGGACTGGAGCACGTGCCCACCATCGCCGAGCCCACCGCGCCGACGCCGTTCCACCAGGTGCACCCGCTGGCCGCGCGATTCTTCGCGCAGAGCGAGGTCTCGATTAGCCACGACGGCGGCGATTTCGCAGCGTCGACGAAGCCGGAGCAGGTCATCGTGGTGGGACACCCGACCCTGCACCGCGACGTGATGGCGTTGCTCGCCGACCCGGACATCACCGTGATCGGCATTTCGCGCACGGAAACGTTCACGGGCAACCCGCAGCTGCGCGGTTCGCGAGTCAACGCGACCGGCCAGCCGCGCCAGCAGTGGATCACTATCTGCGAGGCTGCGGGCGGTGTCGGCGCGAACACGGTGCGCGACGCTCTCGCCGACGCCGACTACGGGTTCACCGGCATGCACGTCGCCGCCGCCGTGTGCGACACCCTCGGGGTCGGGGACACGCTGGTGTTGGGGGCCTCCAACCCGGTTCGCGACGCCTCCTTCGTCGGTATGCCTTTTGACGGCGTGCCGACCTTCTCCCCGCGCGGCGCCGCGGGCATCGACGGCACGGTGTCCCAGGCAGTCGGCGTCGCGCTTGCGACGCAGCGTCTGCACCCGGACGAGATCCGCGCCCCGCGCACCGTCGCACTCATGGGAGACTTGACGTTCCTCCACGACGCCGGCGGGCTCCTCATCGGGCCGGGGGAGCCGCACCCAGGCAACCTGACCATCGTGGTGGCCAACGACGACGGCGGCGGCATCTTCGAAACGTTGGAGGTCGGGGCGCAGTCCGTCCGGGACGACTTCGAGAGGGCGTTTGGTACGAGGCACGGAGTGGACGTCGAAAAGCTGGCGGAAGCCTACGGTGTCGACTACCGCCGCGCCGAAACCCTCGCCGAACTGCACGAGGTGCTGCTTGAACTGGAGACGCAGCCCAACCCCATCACCGTGGTGGAAGCGTGCACCACACGGTCCACCCGGCGAGCACTCGCGCAGCGGCTGCAGAAGTGATCCGCTGGAAACGCCGCGCCCAGCAGCTCGTGCTGGCGCTGTACACCTGCGCGATGATCGGCGTGCTCGCGATGGTCGCAGGGCCAGCCATCAACGACTGGCGCATCGCCCGCGACCCCGGACGAGGCCTCGCCACCGTGACCGGCGTGAGCAAGATCCGCACCGCCGTGGAATATCAGGACGACCGCGGGCGCACCCACTCGCCGGCGACCGGTCTGCTGTACCCAACCGGGCTCAGCGAGGGTCAGCAGGTGTGGGTGACGTACTCGCGCACCGACCCCGACCTGGTCAAGGTTGAGGGCCGCGGTTGGACGCTGTCGCTGATCCCTGCGCTGTCCGTCGCCGTAGTGGCGACGCTGGTGGCCGCCGCTGCGTGGAAGGGCGTGGGGCGCTTCGTGCGCGAGGACAGCGAGGGGGTGGCGTAGCGGATGCGCGTGGCCATCGTTGCCGAGTCCTTCCTGCCGAACGTCAACGGGGTGACCAATTCCGTGCTGCGCGTGCTCGACCACCTTCGCGAGTACGGCCACGACGCCCTCGTGATCGCCCCCGGGGCGCGCGAACACCAGGAGGAAATCCCCGACTACCGGGGCTTCCGCGTGGTGCGCGTGCCTACCGTGCGCGTGCCGATGGTCAACTCGCTGCCCATCGGGGTTCCCACCAGTGCCGTGCGTGCCGCGCTCACTTCCTTTCAGCCGGATGTGGTGCACCTGGCCAGCCCGTTCGTGCTCGGGGCGGCCGGCGCGTTCGCCGCGCGCCAGCTGAAGGTACCCGCGGTAGCGCTCTACCAAACCGATGTGGCCGGGTTCGCCACGAAGTACCACCTCCCGGCGCTGGCGAAGCTTTCGTGGGACTGGACGCGGCGCCTCCACAACGCCTGCCAGCTCACGCTCGCGCCGTCGTCGGCAGCGGTGGAGCAGCTGCGCAGGCACGGCATCGAGCGCGTCCACACGTGGGGCCGAGGTGTCGACGCCACCCTCTACCACCCCCGCCACCGCAGCGAGGAGCTGCGCCGCACTTGGGACCCGAGCGGGCGCAAACGCATCGTCGGGTTCGTCGGCCGCCTCGCCGCCGAGAAGAGCGTGCACCGCCTCGCCCCACTCTGCGGCCGCGCGGACCTGCAGGTGGTGATCGTCGGCGGTGGTCCCGAGGCCGACGAGCTGCGCGCCGTATTGCCGGGCGCGGTGTTTTGTGGCCCGCTCACCGGCGAGGAGCTCGCCCGCGCCTACGCCAGCTTCGACGTCTTCGTGCACCCCGGCGAGTTTGAAACCTTCTGCCAAACCATCCAAGAAGCCCAGGCCAGCGGGGTGCCCACCATCGCGCCCCGCGCCGGCGGCCCCATCGACCTCATCACCGATAGCACCAACGGCCTCCTTCTCGACGTCCCCACGTTCACCACCGAACTCCCCCACGCCGTCGCGTGGTGCCTCGACGAGGCCCGGTGGCCGGACCTGCGGGTCGCGGCGCGTGAGTCGGTTTCCGGCAGAACGTGGGAGGCGCTGTGCCGACAACTTGTCGAGTATTACGAACAGGCACAGCGCGCGCTACAGTAGAGCGTTATGGCCAAGGCAGATCTGGAGAAGAAGCCCTTCGACGTAGCGGGCATGTTTGACGGCGTCGGCGAGAAGTACGACATCACCAACACCGTGTTGTCCTTCGGGCTGGACAAGTATTGGCGTAGGCGCGCCCGCGAGCGCCTCAATCTGAAGCCGGGGGAGAAAGTGCTCGACCTCGCGGCAGGCACCGCCGTGTCTACCGTGGAGCTGGCGAAGTCCGGCGCGTGGGTCGTCGCCTGCGACTTCTCCCAGGGCATGCTCGCAGCCGGCCGCGACCGCGACGTCCCCAAGGTCGTCGGTGACGCGATGCACCTGCCGTTTGCCGACAACACCTTCGACGCCGTCACCATCTCTTACGGCCTACGCAACGTCTACGATTTCGAGGCCGGCCTGCGCGAAATGGCGCGCGTGACCAAACCCGGCGGTCGCCTACTCGTCAACGAATTTTCGACGCCCATCGTCCCCGGCTTCCGCACCTTCTACAAGCAATACCTCCCGGTCGCGCTGCCGCTGCTGGCGAAGGTGTTCTCCTCCAACGCAGAAGCCTACGAGTACCTCGCCGAATCCATCCGGGCGTGGCCGCACCAAGAAGAGCTGGCCGCCGCCATCAACCACAACGGGTGGGCAGGCGCCGGCTGGCAGGACCTCTCGCTGGGCATCGTGGCGCTGCACAGCGCCGTCAAACCTACAGAGTAGCGTCCCATAGCGGCGCGTTGACCGGCACCACGCGCCCAGCGGCGCGCCACGCACGCGAAATCAGGTCCGTGTCCTCCTCGGTGACCAGGTTGCCCATCAGTCGCGCAGCAGCCGGCATCAGGTGCCGCCCCGCCACGCCACGCAGCGCCAGCGGGCCCGCCACCGGCAAGAACTGCGGGTAGGTCAGCAGGCGGGCCGCGGTGCGCGCCAGCGCGAACGCCCGGCCGTACGCCTCCCGGAGGATCAGCGGCCATGCCAGCGTGCAATCCTTGCCATCCTGCAGCAGCTCCACCGCCATGACGGCGGTCTCCATGCCGTAATCGATGCCCTCGCCGTTCAGCGGGTTCACGCACGCCGCCGCATCTCCGATGAGTACCCAGTTCGGCCCCGCCACGTTCGAGACGGCCCCGCCCATCGGCAGCAGCGCACTGGTGACCTGCTGCGGTTCCCCCAGAGCCCATGTGTCACGCTGCTGGTCCGCGTACTGGTGCAGCAGCTTCTTCGTGTTCACCCGCGCCGGGCGGGCATCCGTGGACAGGGCGCCGCAGCCGAGGTTCACGGTGCCGTCGCCAAGCGGGAAGATCCAGCCGTAGCCGGGTTGGATGGTGCCGGTGTCGTCGCGAAGCTCAACGTGGGAGTGCATCCACGGCTCCCCGGACATCGGGGAGGTGCAGTAGGAGCGCGCCGCGATCCCGAACACCTCCCCTTTGTGCCACGTGCGACCCAACAGCTTTCCGAAGGTCGAACGCACTCCATCGGCCACAATCACCCAGCGGGTGCGCACCTCACCTCGCGTGGTGTGCACCGCCTCGATCAATCCGTCCGCGCCGAACGTGACGTCCGTGGCGGGGCAGTCCTGCCACACCGTGGCCCCCGCCGCCTCGGCCTCCGCGACCAACGCCGCATCAAACGTCGCACGAGGGCTCGCGGAACCCTCCGTGCCATACATCCCATCCGGCCACGGGGCAGTCACGTCACCCCCGTACCCGTGCAGCCGCAGGCCCTTGTTGCGGTAGGCGGGCAGTACGTGCTCCAAGCCCAGGCGGCGCAGCGTATGCACCGCCCGCGGGGTCAGGCCGTCGCCGCAGGTTTTGTCGCGGCCGGGCGAAGCGGCGTCGAGAAGCAAGGTAGAAAACCCAGCTCGCTGGGCGGCGATGGCCGCCGTAGCCCCCGACGGGCCCGCACCCACAACTACGCAATCAACAAACTCAGTCACGAGTCCACATTGTGCCAGATAGCGCAGGCACACCCCATTACTGCGAAAAATGGAGGGTGTGGACTACGGTTAGTGATGTTAACCGCGCGCAGCACATGCCCCGAGCATGGCGCAATGAGTACTTTAACCTGCAAGGACATCATCGATGACCAACGGCATAACACCGTCACCACGCCATGGATTTCGCATGGACCTCGGCGACGACGCCCTCACCGAGCGTGTGACCCAAGGCATGGGCGAGGTCGAAACTCTGCTCAGGGAGCGCCTTCAGCAAGGCGAAGCGTTCATCACCGACAAAGTGATGCACCTAGCAGCCGCCGGCGGCAAACGCTTCCGCCCGCTCGTGGCGCTGCTCTGCAGCGAATTCGGGCCCAACCCGGGCGCAACCAACGTCATCAAAGGGGCCACCATCACCGAAATGGTGCACCTGGCCACCCTCTACCACGACGACGTCATGGACGAAGCAGAGAAACGACGCGGCGTCGACTCCGCGAACATGCGGTGGAGCAACACCGTCGCCATCCTGGCCGGCGACATCCTCTTCGCCCACGCCTCCCGGCTGATGAGCGAAATCGACACCGCCACCGTCGCACACTTCGCCGACACCTTCCAAGGCCTCGTCACCGGCCAAATGCGCGAAACCGTCGGCGCCCAGGGCGAAGACCCAGTCGAGCACTACCTCAAAGTTATCGACGGCAAAACCGCCGTCCTCATCGCCTCCGCGGCCCACCTCGGCTCGCTGCACGCCGGGGCGTCGCGCGACATCGTCGAAAGCTGCTCTCGGATGGGCAACGCCATCGGCATGATCTTCCAGATCGTCGACGACATCATCGACATCTTCTCCGACAGCGCCCAGTCCGGGAAAACCCCAGGCACCGACCTCCGTGAAGGCGTTTTCACCCTTCCCGTACTCTACGCCCTCGAAGAAGACTCGCCCGCCGGAGAAGCACTCCGCGGCCTGCTCACCGGCCCACTCGATAACGACGCCGACGTCGAGCGCGCCATCGCGCTACTCCGCCAAACGCAGGGACGCCAGCGCTCACTCGACACCGTGCACGAGTATCTCGACATCGTCGAGCGCGAACTCGACTTCCTTCCGGACGGCCCCGCAAACCAAGCACTGCGCCAAGTCTCCGCCTACGCCATCGAACGCGTCGGATAGTGCTGTTACCCACGCGATTTGCGTTCTTGATGGTACGTTGATGTAAAGTAGTCCACGCACTTACGGTGCATGCCAGGTTGTCCGAGTGGCCAAAGGAAGCGGACTGTAAATCCGCCGGCGTACGCCTTCAGAAGTTCGAATCTTCTACCTGGCACCGAAGGCCCGCCCCTCACGTTCAGTGAGGGGCGGGCCTTTTTCATCTTCAGGTGTTGCGTTATAGCGTGCACGAAGAAGGCGTCGAAAAGCTATTGCTAACTGGCGATTTGCGTTCAATGATAGAACCGGGTTAGTCTTTCAAAGGCTTCAACGGAGCGGACACACCAAAACGGTGAGTTCACAACATAGAGGCTGTGCCCCCTTAGCTCAGTCGGCAGAGCGTTTCCATGGTAAGGAAAAGGTCGTCAGTTCGATTCTGACAGGGGGCTCTGTTGTTTGTACAGTCCTTGTGGCGGCAAGCACATGGCGGTGTAGCTCAGTGGTAGAGCAAGCGACTCATAATCGCTGTGTCGCGAGTTCAATTCTCGCCATCGCTACTCACCTCAAAACGGGAAACGCGTTTCCCGTGGTAGGGTTAGGAGCACTGTTCACAGTGTCCTAGGGGCGTGGCGCAATTGGTAGCGCAACGGTCTCCAAAACCGTAGGTTGCAGGTTCGAGTCCTGTCGCCCCTGCCAAAACTTGTAGTTAGAGGAGTTCTTTTGACTAATCCGCAAGAACACAACCCAGCACAGCCCACTGGCAAGCGCCAGCTGCGCGGGGTCTCCTCTGTTTCATCCGCTTCCTACGAAGCGAAGCACACCCCCGCAAAGCCTGAAGAGGACCGCGAAGAGTCCCTCGGCGGCGGCCCAGGCGCGTTCCCGGGCGAAGTCGTCCAGGAAATGCGCAAAGTCATCTGGCCAACCGGAAACCAGATGCTCAACTACACCCTCGTGGTATTCGCGTTCCTCATCGTGCTCACCGCACTCGTGTGGGGGACCGACCGCCTCGGCACCATGTTGATGCAATGGGTATTCATCCGCTAACATGAACAACAAGTGATTGTCCCGCCACCTCAACCTCGAGGTAAGGCGGGATTAGTTTTTGCCACACCAAGGAGAAACACCATGACCACCGAGCTGGAAAACCTGGAAAACGCCGACATCGAAGCAACTGAGCAGGAAACCGAACTGCAAGCCGAAGAGGAAATGGTCGCCGAAGGCGGCGCCGTCACCGAGGCCACCGATCCGGAGATAGAAGAGGCCGCTGCAGAGGCAGACGAGGCCGTTGAGGCTGTCGAGGAGCCGGTGCAGGAGGGCGACCTCACCGCGGCCGAGTCGCCGCTCGCTGAGGGCACTGAGGGCGCTGAAGGCACTGAGGCTTCGGAGGCTGACGATGACTCCGAGTACCGCGCGCGCCTGCGCAAGTACGTCCGTGAGCTGAAGAAGCTGCCGGGCCAGTGGTACATCATCCAGTCCTACTCCGGCTACGAAAACAAAGTGAAGACCAACCTCGACATGCGTATCCAGACGCTCGAGGTGGAGGACTCCATTTACGACGTGGTCGTGCCGATCGAGCAGGCTATCGAGAACAAGGACGGCAAGAAGAAGCTCGTCAAGCGCAAGCTGCTGCCGGGCTACGTCCTGGTCCGTATGGACATGAACGACGCCGCGTGGTCCGTCGTGCGTGAAACCCCGGGCGTAACCAGCTTCGTGGGCAACGAGGGCAACGCTACCCCGGTCAAGCACCGCGACGTGGCGAAGTTCCTGATGCCGAAGGCTGAGCCAGCTACCGGCGAGGACACCAAGCCGAACGCCGAAGGCGAGACTGTCGTCGCGATGCCGGAGGAAGCAGCGCCGAAGAAGATCGACCACGACTACAAGGTCGGCGAAGCCGTCACCATCCTGTCCGGTGCCCTGGCGTCCGTGTCCGCCACCATTTCCGAGATCGACGAGGAGACCGGCAAGATCCAGGCGCTCGTGTCCATCTTCGGCCGCGAAACACCAGTCGAGCTCACCGCTGACCAGATCGAACGCATCATGTAACCGTTTGCGTTTGAGCCTAGTGGGGGCGTAAGGTTGAACGTCGCGTGTGCCGTAAGGCCCGCGACGTTTTTTCGTTCTCCCCGGTGGCTCCGTCAAGCGGGGCATCCGGAAGTGCTCCTGCCGTCATCGTGGCAGGCGGCACTGTACCAAGGAATTGAGGTAATTCGATGGCTAAGAAGAAGGTCACTGGCCTGATCAAACTGCAGATCGAGGCTGGCATGGCAAACCCGGCTCCGCCGGTTGGTCCTGCGCTGGGTGCACACGGCGTGAACATCGTTGAGTTCACCAAGGCATACAACGCTGCAACCGAGTCCATGCGCGGCAACATCATCCCGGTTGAAATCACCGTGTATGAAGACCGCTCCTTTGACTTCATCCTGAAGTCCCCACCGGCTGCATCCCTGCTGTTGAAGGCAGCTGGTCTGAAGAAGGGCTCCGGCGTCCCGCACACCCAGAAGGTTGGCTCTGTCACCTGGGATCAGTGCAAGGAAATCGCCGAGACCAAGAAGAAGGATCTCAACGCCCGCGACATCGAGGCTGGCGCCGCGATCATCGCTGGTACCGCCCGCTCGATGGGCATCACGGTCGAGAAGTAATTCTCACCGTCTGTGGGAGCGCCGGCCAGGCGCGTACCACATTTCCTGACAACACCATTTTCTGAAAGGAAATCAACATGGCTAAGAAGTCCAAGCGCTACAACGAGACGCTGGCAAAGGTCGACCGCGACGCGTTCTACCACCCGCTCGACGCCGTCAAGCTGGCACAGGAGACCTCCTCCAAGAACTACGACGCCACCATCGACGTCGCAATGCGTCTGTCCGTCGACCCTCGCAAGGCTGACCAGCTGGTCCGCGGCACTGTCAACCTGCCACACGGCACCGGTAAGACCGTCCGCGTCGCTGTGTTCGCAGAGGGCGAGAACGCAACCAAGGCTGAGGCTGCAGGCGCTGACATCGTCGGCACCGACGCACTGATCGAGCAGATCAACGCCGGCAACATCGACTTCGACGTCGCAATCGCGACCCCGGACCAGATGGCGAAGGTTGGCCGCGTTGCTCGCGTCCTGGGCCCACGTGGCCTCATGCCGAACCCGAAGACCGGCACCGTCACCACCGACGTCGCGAAGGCGATCGAGGAGACCAAGGGCGGCAAGATCGCGTTCCGCGTGGACAAGGCTTCGAACCTGCACGCGCTGATCGGTAAGGCTTCCTTCACCGCTGAGCAGCTCGCTGAGAACTACGGCGCTCTGCTCGACGAGGTGCTGCGCCTCAAGCCTGCATCCGCGAAGGGTATCTACATCAAGAAGATCACCGTCTCCGCAACGCAGGGCCCTGGCGTCCCGGTGGACACCAACGTTGTGAAGGACTTCGCTAAGAAGGCGTAAGCTTCGGCGTTTTACTACGCAAAACACCCCAGTCGACGAATCGACTGGGGTGTTTTCTACTTTTGCGTCTTGGTTACTGTTTGGGGCGCGGCACCGAGTAGGTGAAGGTGAACTTCGACAGAATGGCGCCTGTGACCTCCGAGTGTGTCTCCACGTCCGCAACGATGATGGTGCGACCCGCCCTCACGATGGAGGCGGTAGCGATTGCGTCACCCTCCTTGGTGTTGGACACCACGTTGCCAGCTACCGAGACAGCGAGCGGGAATACGCCTTCTGGTACCTGCTGCATCGCCAGCCAGGTGCCGCACAAGTCGGCTTGGCCGAACAGCGCCGGGGCAGAGAACATGCCGGCCGGCTGGGCGATTGCCTTGTGCAGCGGCATACCGAGCTTGACCTGGTCCTTGTTGCCGTCGATGGCGTAAACGCGCAAGGTTTGTGCCACGTCTTGGACGCCGCCGTCCTCGCGGTAGAAGTGCGCCCAGCGCTTCTGGAACTCGTTAAGTTCGGCCATTTATTTCAACTCCAGTCCGTCGATATCCATGGATTGGTTGGTGACCCAGTCGGGTTCAGCAACCAGGAGGGAGAACTCTTGGCCATCACGCTGGGTGACGTCCAAGACGTACCGCAGCCCGGCCTCCTCCGCAGCGATGACGCCGTCGGTGTCGCCGACAGGCACAGGCACAATGACGCGCCGGCACTCCGGCTGCTGTTTGAACACCTCAGCCACGGTCTCTTTGATTTCCGCGGTAGTCCCGAGGTCCACCACGGTGTCCGTGGTGCCGTACGGGTACGTGTGCTTCAGCGGCGATTTGGTGATGTTGCGGTAGTCGAGCATCGTTTCCGCCTCCTTACTTCTGTGCGTCGGGCTGATTTTGCGATGATACGACGGACTGGCTGGCAGTCTCGGGATTCTCGCCGAACATCGCGCGCACTTCCTGGCGTAGCTGGATCTTGTTGATCTTGCCTGCCGGGTTGCGTGGGATTTCATCCACGTGCACAACGCGGGTTGGCAGCTTGTAACGTGCCAGGTAGTTCGCGCAGTGGTCGCGGACTTCTTCCAAGGTGAGTTCCTTGCCGTCCTTGACCTGCAGGACGGCGACGACGGCTTCACCCCAGCGCTCGTCGGGGATACCGATGACGGAGTTAGCCAGGATGTCGTCGTGTTCGGCGAGGACGCGCTCCACCTCGGCGGGGTAGACGTTCTCTCCGCCGGAAATGATCAGGTCCTTGAGGCGGTCGACGATGAAGAAGTATCCGTCCTCGTCGAAGTAGCCAATGTCACCGGAGTGGAACCAGCCACCGGTGTACGCCTTCTGGGTTGCTTCAGGGTTGTTCCAGTAGCCGACGGCCACGTTTGGGCCCTTCACCCACATCTCGCCGGGAACGCCTGGTTCCTTGATGTGCTGCCCGGTTTCGGTGTCCATCAGTTTGACTTCGGTGTGCGCCATGGGGATGCCGCAGGAGCCGAGCTTTTCCATGGTCCTGGCCGGTGGGAGGTAGGTGGCAAATGGGGAGGTCTCGGTGAGGCCCCACGCCTGCTGGACGACGGAGTCCTTCTGTTCCCAGTACGTGCGGATCAGCCGTGGTGGCACCGGGGCGCCTGCGCAGATGATGACGCGGAGGCTAGAAAGGTCGGAGTCAGCGAACTCGTCGTGCTGTGCCATTGCCTCGAGCTGTGCCGGCACGAGGAACGCCGAACCGATCTTGTACTGGGCGACGTCCTTGAAGATGCGGGCTGGGTCGAAGGTACGGTGCACCACAACCGAGTTGCCGCGGCCGAAGGCGCGCACCGCGAAGGAGTTCAGCGCGCCGACGTGGAACAGCGGGGCGGACGCGAGCGTCGCGTCGCCGATGCGGCTGTCGATCGCTGTGTCCACGTTGATCTGGTTCCACCACAGGTTGCCGAACGTGATCTGGGCGCCCTTCGGCAGGCCAGTCGTGCCGGATGTGAACAGCAGCAGCGCCAAGTCAGACATGGTGCGTGGCGTCGGCTTTTCCACAGCCACGGTTTCGTACTCGGAGCTTTGCGAGGTCCGCGACCAGTACAGCGGGATATCGCTCTCTGGTGGGGCGGCTTCGTCGTCATCGACAACGAGGACATGGTGGCGCTCCACGCCGTAGATGCGCTTTGCCTCGTCGAGGAACGTGCCCTCCACGATGATGCTGTTCGGGCTGCCCATCGCCAGCAGCTGCGAGACTTCGCCCGCAGCCAGGCGGAAGTTCACAGGCATGAACACTGCGCCGATCCACCAGGACGCAAACATGCCATACATGAAGGAGCTGGAGTTCATACCGAAGTAAGCGACGCGATCGCCCGGATTCACGCCAGCTTCCTTCAGCTGTGCCGCCCAGCGGACTACGGTGTCACGGAACTCACCGTAATTGATTTCTTGGCCTTCGTAGGCCATCGCCAAGCGTTCTGGCTGCCAGTCAGCATGGCGCTGTACTTGGAAGCAAGGGCTGACGTCGAGAGTGTTTGCGTCGTGCTCAACACCGCGAATTAACATAGGTTGTCGCCTCCGGCAGTCTTAGCGAAACCGCGAGCCGCGATTCCGCCATCAATCTTGATCACTTCGCCGGTGATGTTCGCGCCGTCTTTCCTGGACGCCAACAGCACGTACGGCCCGGTGAATGCATAGGGGTCAGTAGAAATGTCGTGGAGTGGTAGGTATGGGTTGCCGCCGTCGCCGCGCTTGTCCATGATGTCGGAGAACTTCCGGTCATCCAGGCCAGCGGACGCGGGGCCGGATAGGTTCGTGCGCATGCCGCCAACGCCGACACCGTTGACACGGATCTTCGGGGCGAGCTCGTACGCCAGCTCAAGCATCATGCCTTCGGCACCGTGCTTGCTTGCGGTGTAGACCGGCCCGCCGCCGGCCGCGTAGGTCGATGCGTTGGACAGCGTGAAGATCAGCGAACCGTTCGACGCTAGCAAGTGACGCCACGTAGCTTCCGCGGTGAGCAGGTAGCCCTTGAGGTTGACGTTCATGACGTCGTCAAAAATGGCGCTCATCTCTTCGCCGTTGAGACGGGTGATGGAACGGTTGTAGTCCCAGATGCCAGCGTTTGCGATGACGGTGTCCAGGGATCCGAACTCCGCCACGGCAGCGTCGACGGCTTTGTGTAGCGAGTGTGTGTCGGTCACGTCCGCCTCGAGCGGCAGGACGTGCTCGCGGCCGATCTCGTCGGCGACGCTTTCGCATCGCTCGAGCGAGATGTCCACAACTGCTACGCGCGCACCTTCTTCAACGAAGCGCTTCGCCAGCGCTGCCCCAAGTCCGGAGCCACCACCAGTAATAAGTACGTGTTGTCCTTGTAGCATGTCGGCCCTTAGAAGAAGGTAGAGATGTTCTTGGAGTTCAGAACGTTGATGTCGAGCAGGATGCGGCGGTCAAAGACCTTCCACTTCGGGCCGTCCTCACCGTCCTTCGCGGGGCGAAGCAGGTCGGTGCGGGTGCCCACAAACTGGTCCTGCTCGCGCTCGAGGCGAGTGCGCCAGACGTAGAAGTTGGTGCGGACCTCGAGCGCCTCGACGGCGTCGGCGCCTTCACCGACGGTGACGTGCCGTGCGATCAGGTTCGTGATCAGGTGGCGCGTACGCGACGGCGGGTCTTCAGCCCACGCCATGCCGGAGTCGAAGCGGCGGATGCGCCACGCTAGCGAGTCGTAGGTTTCGTCGTAGAAGGCCGGGCCGTCCTCGTCCGAAATGGAGAGGGCCTGCTCGCGGCGGAGGCGGTTCGTGCGGGTTGGTGCCCAGTAGAAGAGGTCTTCGTCGAAGTGGGTCAGCCAGTCGACGTAGCGTCCCTCATCGAGGAGGGCGGCTTCGTCGTAGTACATGTTTTGGAGATCGAAGTAGGTGGTTTGGTCCACTCGCTCCCCGGGAGTCACGTCGTCGCGACGTAGAAAGTCAGTCACGAGTCCATTCCTTTCTTGTAGCTATCGAGCAAGTTTCTTCAGAGGAATCGATGCGTCAGCCAGCTTGTCCTTATCGACGGCAATACCGCGGTCGATGATGCGACGTGCCGCACGAACAGCCATCGAATCTTCGATTGCTGCCGCGCCAACCAGGGCGCCGTTCTCGTCGAGGCGCAACGCGACGGCCGGGCGACCCTCCGCGTCATTGCGGATGATGGTTTCGCCAGGGATAGTCATGTCGCCGGTGCCCTCAACGTGGATGCCGTAGCGGTCGGACCAGAACCAGGACGCGGAAAGTTTCGGAGACGGGCCGTCGATAATTGAGGCGGCGGCTGTCTTTGCTTCCTGGATTGCGGAGTCCCAGTGCTCGTGGCGGCGAAGTAGCGTGCCATCCTCGAGGCGGGTGCGGGCGCAGTCGCCCACAGCCCAGATGGAGGAGTTCGACGTGCGCTGCTGCTCATCCACCAGGATGCCGTTATCGGTCTCCAGGCCAGCGGATTCCGCGAGGACCGTCTCCGGGATGATGCCGATGCACAGCAACACAGCGTCAACCGTGACGGCGTCGTGGCCGTCGAGGCCGATGTGGAACCTGCCGTCAGACTCCTCGATGCTGGAGGTCATCGCGTTGATGAACTCCACGCCGTTTTCCGCGTGCATGTCGTGGAGGCGCTGCGCCAGCTCAGGACCGACAGCAGGGACCAGGGATACCGGCGCAGGGTCGATGAGTACCACGTCCGCGCCCAGCTTGCGTGCAGAGGACGCGACCTCTGCACCAACAAGGCCAGCGCCAATGATGCCAAGCTTCTTGCCTGGGCCGATCAGCGAGCGCAGCTTATCCGCGTCCTCAGTAGTGCGCAGCACCACGACGTTGTCGCTATCGAAGCCCGGCGCACTGCCGCGACGAGCAGTACCACCAGTGGCGATCACGAGGTTGTCGTACGCAACCTCCTCACCGCCCTCCAGCACCAGCTTCTTCGATTGCGCCTCAACGCGCTCAACGGTGGCTTGCTTCAGCACAATGCTGTTTTCCTCGAGCCACTCCGCCGGGCGGAACTCAATCTCAGCGCGCGTCTTCTCGTTGGTCAGGTAGTCCTTGGACAGCGGTGGGCGGTCGTACGGAACACCAAGCGGATCAATGATCGTGATCTCGCCGGTGTAACCGTTCCTGCGCAGCTCATCAGCGACGGTAAAGCCGCCGATTCCGCCGCCTACGATCGTCGTGCTGCTCACTTGTCGGCTCCTTCAGCAGGCACGCCTGGGTAGAGCCAGACTTCTTCGCCACGCAGCTCAACCTTGTGCGTGTTGGTGTCCTCGGTCGCTGGCATGCACTGCACCGCGCCAGTCTTCATGCAGAACTGGCTGGAGTGCACCGGGCACTCAACCATTGTGCCGTCGACCCAGCCGTCAGACAGGTGAGCGATTTCGTGGGTACAAATATCGTCGAGGGCGTACACCTCATCGTCTTCGGTGCGGAAGAGTGCAATCGGCTTGTCGTATCCCGACATTTCCTCCGTGACCAGGAAGCCTTCCTCCTGCTCGAGATCGTCCAGGTCAGCAACTTTTACTGGTTCAGCCATGGTAATTCGGTTCCTTTCGAGGGTGTGTTTGGTTTACTTCTCGTGCCAAGCTGGGGTCGACATCAGTTCGCGCCAACGGCGGTACAGCGCACGACCAGCAGCGTCTGAATACAGTTCGGATGTAGTGCCGGGGAATCCTTCACGTTCGCCGACCGTGGCCATACCCATCTGGTAGTTCAGCGGGGTGTTGCCAACCATGAAGCCATGCGCGATGGACTGGCACTCAGACCAGTTCTCGCCGTCGTCCTGCTCGAAGATGCCCGACGGGCCAAAAGTGCGCAGGTTGTACAGGCGCTGCGCGCGAGCCACATCCTCCGGCATCGAACGGTCCAGGACAGTCCACGCCCAAACTTCCATCTTGTTTGGGCCCTTCGGATGCCAGACGCGGATCGAGCCATTGACCGGAAGGTAGGAGAAGTTCGGGAACACGGTTGCGTGGCCGTTCGTCATCGGGCCCATCACCTGCTCAGGGGAGAGGCGCTCGCGCAGGAAGTCGTAGTCGTAGTACTCGTGGACCGGCTGGGCGTCGAAACGGTTCTTCGGGTGGACTGGGAAGCCCGCGCCGTTGCCGTGGTCGTCGTGGTACTGCACACCGGTGCGCTCCGCGATCTCCTTCTTCGGGCCCTTGCCCGACGGGGACATCACCATCAGCGCAGAGGCATGCGACATGTTGACGTGGTACCAGTCAGTAGCGAACTGCTCCGCTGCCAACTTCCAGTTGCCGTCGAGCACCCACTTAGTGACGCCACCAACGACGTAGGTGCCTTCAGAGTCTCGGTCCATGAATGCGTCGATGTACCAGCGCATATCACCAAGCGCATCCTCGAGCGGTTCGGCGTTCTCGTCCCAGTTCGCGAAGATGAGGCCCTTGTAGGACTCCACGCGTGGCACCGTGACCAGCGGCCAGTCGTCCTGGGAGAAGTTCTCGTCGTACTGCTCCTTGCCAGGAAGGTTGACGAGGTTACCGTCGAGGTCGTACGCCCAGCCGTGGTACGTACAGGTAAACATCTTCGTGCGGCCCTGGTCGGCGCGGCACACGCGGGCACCGCGGTGACGGCAGCTGTTGAGCAGCACGCGGATTTCGCGCTTCTTGTTCATCGTCGCGATGACCGGGTCTTCGCCCATGTACGTCTGGAAGAAATCGCCCGGCTTCTGGAACTGCGACTCGTGGGCGATAAACAGCCAGGAACGGGCAAAAATACGCGACATTTCCTGCTTGTAGACGGCCTCGTCCGTAAAGACTCGACGATCTACCAGGCCACCTTCAGGGTCGACCATGCCACTGACGTCGATGCACTGATCCAATTCTGCCGGCCGCTGTAAGCCGGACTTTGGTGGCGTTGCCATAGGTAACTCCTTCGCACCTAGTGATAGAAAGCACAATTACTTCTGAAGCGTTCTTTGCTTCACACAATTCTTAAGCTACATGGGGGCAGTTATGTTCGCGCATGTGTTCCGGTGAATAGAACAGAATCTGTGGAACGGGGGTAGGGAGCGAGGGTAGTCCAGACATTCTTGCTTTTGAGTATGTGGTTTAGTGTTCCAAAACCCGGAACAAGGGCGCGGAGTGTGATGTGCTACTTCTACAGTCAGATGTGACAGCTGATAAACCCAGCCCCGAAGGAGGCCACCATGAGCGTAAAACTTATTGCGCTGTCCCACAGCCCGCTGCTCGGCATCAACGAGCCAAAACCAGAGGTGAACGAGGTACTGCAAGACGCATTCGCAAAAGCCCGCAAAGCCGCGGAAGAATATGACCCAGATCTGGTCATCGTCTTCACGCCGGACCACTTCAACGGGTTCTTCTACACCCTGATGCCCCCGTTCTGTGTAGGCCTACAAGCAGAATCGATGGGTGACTACCTCACCACGCCTGGCCCATTCGACGTGCCCGAGTCAGCCGCAGAAGAGCTCGCGCAATTCGTTATCGACCAGGACGTCGACACGGCAATCTCCCGCCAGATGGTTCTCGACCACGGCGGCGCACAGCCTGTCGAGCTGCTCTTCGGCTCCCTGACCGCCAAGCCAGTCATCCCGATCTTCGTCAACGGAGTCGCCCGACCGTTCACCGCGATGCAGCGCATCCGTGTGATGGGGGAGGCCGTCGGCAAGTGGGCGAAGGCCCAGGATAAGAAGGTGCTGATGGTTGCCTCCGGTGGCCTGTCCCACGACCCGCCGCTTCCACGCTGGGCATCCGCAACCGACGCGCAGAAGCACTTCATGCTCCACGGCCACCCGGACCAGGCCGACCGCGACGCTCGTGAAGCTCGCGTCATCGCCGCCGGCAAAGAAGGTGCCGCAAATGCAGGAATCATCGACATCAACCCAGAGTGGGACGAAAAGTTCATGGCGGACTGCATCTCCGGCGAATCGACGCGATTCGACGCCTACGACGCCGACACCATGGACGACGAAGCCGGTCACTCCTCGCACGAGGTGCGTACCTGGGTTGCGGCGTTTTCCGCGCTGACCGCCGCCAACGGTGGAGTCAACGCGGAGTTCACGTTCTACCGCCCAATCCCAGAGTTCGTCGCAGGCTTCGGCCTGGTCATCGCATCATAGGAGAGACAGATAGATGAGTAGCCGTGAGGACTCCCTGCGTACCATCGCAAACGACCTGCTCGCCGCGTACCCGTCCCGCGAGCCGATCGCGCCACCGCGCACCGTCGTCGCCGACCTTGACATCGCCGACGCCTACGCAATCCAACAGATCCAGGAAAAAGACTTCGTTGCCCGCGGACACAAAGTTATCGGGCGCAAGGTTGGCCTGACCTCACTCGCAATGCAGCAGCAGCTGGGGGTCGATAGCCCAGACTTCGGGTTCTTTACCGACGCCGACCTCTACGAAGTCGGTACCGACATTGCAGTCGACCGCTTCATCTCCCCGAAGGTCGAACCGGAACTCGCGTTCGTGCTCGGGAAGGACCTTGAACCGGGCGCGACACTCGAAGAGGCCCGCAAGGCTGTCAAGTCCGCGCACCTTGCAGTCGAAATCATCGACTCACGAGTCCGTGACTGGGACATCCGCCTTGTCGACACCATCGCCGACAACGCTTCGTTCGGCGCCATCGTGTGGGACCCGACCCCGCTCGATCTCGACCTGAAGGAAGCTGCAACAGTCCACGCGACGATGACGCTCGACGGCGAAGTTGTCGGAGAGGGCGTCGGCAAGGATGTGATGGGCGACCCGCTGCTCCCGCTGCCGTGGCTCGCAGGCATTCTCGACGAGCAAGGCACCGCCCTGCGCGCCGGTGACATCGTGCTTACCGGTAGCTTCTGCGGCGCAGTCGCTTTCAAAGCAGGCCAACACCTCGCAGTATCCTACGGCCCATACGGGGCCATCGACGTCCGGTTTAAATAGGTTTGGAGCACCACAATGCAAAAGAAAATGACAGCAGCCATCGTCGGATCGGGCAACATCGGCTCCGACCTGATGATGAAGCTTTTGAACAACGAATCCAACATTGATCTGCGCTACATGGTCGGCGTCGATCCAGAATCGGAAGGCCTCAAGCGTGCGCGCGAAAACGGCATCGAGGCCTCCCACGAAGGCGTCGACTGGCTCCTGCAACAGGATCCGCTTCCAGACCTCGTCTTTGAAGCAACCTCGGCGGGCGCACACGCAGCAAACGCACCGCGCTACCGCGAAGCAGGCATCCGCGCCATCGACCTCACCCCGGCGGCCGTCGGCCCATTCTTCTGCCCATCGGTCAACCTGGATGAGCTCGAAACCGTCGACAATGTGAACATGATTACCTGTGGCGGTCAGGCCACCACCCCGATTGTCGCGGCAGTATCTCGCATCGTAGACGTCGAATACGCGGAGATCGTTGCGTCGATCTCCTCGAAGTCCGCGGGTCCCGGCACCCGCGCTAACGTCGACGAGTTCCTCGAAACCACTGCCGCCGCCCTCGAACAACTCGCTGGCGCGAAACACGCAAAAGCCATCATCATCCTCAACCCCGTCGAGCCACCAATGATGATGCGCAACACCGTCTACTGTGCCCTACCTCCAGAAGCCGCGGCTCCTGGCGAACTGCAAGACCAGATCGCCGCGTCCATCAAAGAAATGGCAGCGAAGGTGCAGCAGTACGTACCGGGCTACCGCCTCACCGCGGATCCACAGTTCGAAGAAGCCCGCGACGACTGGAACGGACTCGGTCGTGTTTCCGTCCTCATCGAAGTAGAAGGGGCAGGCGACTTCTTGCCGGACTACGCCGGCAACCTCGACATCATCACATCGGCAGCAATTGCCACCGCAAACAAGTACGCCGAGCTCGTGTCGGCGCAGAAGCAAGGAGCATAGTATGAACACGGTTGCGAGCGATGTCATCGATGGCATCCCGACACACAAAATCCGCCTCAACGACACGACCCTGCGTGACGGATCCCACGCCGTACGCCACCAGTACACCAAAGACCAGGTGAAAAAGATCGCCCGTGCGCTTGACGACGCCGGCGTCGAAATGATCGAGGTCACTCACGGCGACGGGCTTGGCGGGTCTTCCTTCAACTACGGCTTCTCCCACACCCGCGACATCGAACTCATCGAAGCCGCAGTCGAAGAAGTCAAGAATGCGAAGATTGCCGCACTGATGCTTCCAGGCCTGGGTACCGTAAAGGACCTCAAAGAAGCAAAGAGTGCGGGCGCATCCATCGTGCGCGTTGCCACTCACTGCACCGAGGCAGATATTTCGATCCAGCACTTCCAGGCAGCACGGGAGCTTGGTTTTGAGACCGGTGGCTTCCTGATGCTTTCACACCGCATCCCACCAGCAGAGCTTGCGAAGCAGGCCCGCATCATGGTCGATGCCGGCTGTCAGTGCGTCTTCGTGGTCGACTCCGCCGGCTACCTGGTGATGAACCAGGCCGCGGACCGCGTCAAGGCAGTCGTTGAAGAGATTGGCGACGACGCACAGGTCGGCTTCCACGGACACCAGAACCTCGGTTTCGGGGTTGCAAACTCGTTGCTCGCTGTAGTCAATGGTGCTCGCCAAATTGACGGCACCCTGTATGGGCTTGGTGCTGGCGCCGGTAACGCACCGATCGAGGTGTTAGCCACGGTGTTCAACCGCACCGGCATTGACATCGGCAATGTTGATCAAGCCAAGCTTCGTGACGCCGCTGAAGACATCCTGAAGCCAATGGTCGAGCGTCTCCCAATGATGGACCGTGGCTCCATCGTCCAGGGTGAGTTTGGCGTTTACAACTCCTTCTTGCTCCACGCGCAGCGCGCCGCGGAACGCTATGGTGTGCCTGCAGCGACCATCTTGGAAGAAGTCGGTCGCCGTGGTTACGTCGGTGGTCAGGAAGACATGATTATCGACGTCGCAATCGACCTGGCAAAGCAGAAGTAGCGAAGTAGAGCGCGTATGCGGGTTTATCCCGCGTGCTTCGCTCTCCACGCACGAGTCCCGGATCCACAAATCTTTTTGAGGACCGGGATTACTGTTTTGGGCTGAAAGTCTTCTGCGGGAAAGGAAACGCTCATCGCGGCAATCGGTACGCCCTCGGTGCCGAAAATCGGGCAGGCGACGCAGCATAGACCTTCCGAAATTTCCTCAAGGTCGTAGGCGATACCTTCATCGCGGATCTTTTTCAACGTTTCACGCAGCTCATCCGGGTCTGAGATCGTGTGCGGAGTCCATGGTGCGAGCCCCTCACGGATGATGCGCTCGGTAAGCGTTTCGTCGTACGCCATAATTGCTTTGCCAATGCCAGTCGCGTAAGCGGGAATGAGGCCGCCAATGCGTGACGGCGCTGTCACACCACGGACGGAAAAGAGCTTGTTCGCGTAACGAACGTTCGTCCCTTCAACATGTCCAAGGTGGACGGTGTGTCGAGTGCGCTCAAAAAGCGCTGCCAAAAAAGGTGTGAGCAACTCTGATACCTGCGCGGTTTGCTCGGAATACACCTCCGGTGTTGACGCCATTCCGAGCGCCGGGTTGAGCCGATAGAGCTCGTTCGCTTTGAGGACGGCATCATTTTCCACCAGCTTGTTAAGAAGGCGGTGCGTCGTCGACTTTGGAAGATCGACGCGCCGGGCTAACTCTGAAACGCCAACCCCGTTGACGTCCTCGCTCTTGAACGCTTTCAGAATGCCGAACGCCTTGTCGATGGAGTTTGGTTTTCCGTCTTGAACCATAGGATCAGTGTAACCGGATAGTGTCTATCGTGTGCCACGGACTGGAACACTCCGGCGTGTGCGTGGGTTCGTCGCTATGTTGGCTGTATGACTGAAATTTCCATTCCTGATTACAAGACTGACGAATTCTTCGGGCTCGAGGACAAGTGGCTGGAGACGGCACCCGGCGAGCTCACTCACTACCACGATCTCGGCGAGGGCGAACCAGTACTGTTCCTCCACGGCTCCGGCACGGGCGTGACTGCAGCCGCGAACTGGTGGCTGAACCTTCCGACCATCTCCGAGAACGCACGATGCATCGCGATCGACTCCATTGGTTACGGCCAGACCGTCGTAGCTGAGGGCACCAAGTACGGTATCCGCGAGTGGGTTGAGCACGCAATCCGTGTGCTGGATGCCCTGGGAATTGAAAAGACCTGGATTGTTGGTAACTCGCTCGGTGGCTGGGTTGGCTTCCAGATGATCATCGACCACCCGGAGCGTGTGAAGGGCATCATCTCCATGGGCACCGGTGGGGCGAAGTTGACCGGCGCGCTGAAGGGTCATTCGAACCCGAAGCTGACCGAAGAAGGTATCCGCAACACGCTCGAGCAGTTCGTGGTGGATAAGTCGCTGATCACCGATGAGCTCGTGTCGCTGCGCTACCAGTCCGCGCTGAACGATACGGCGTCTGATCGCCTACAGGAGGTTGTGCAGGCGCGTGACCGTGACCGTACCGAGCTTCCACTCGACTTCGACGTGCTGTCGAAGGTCGAGATCCCGGTTCTGCTAGTGCACGGCATGCAAGACGTCGTGATTACGCCGCAGCGCACGTGGGACCTGGTGAACACAATTCCGTCCGCTGACGCTCACCTTTTCGCACAGTGTGGCCACTGGTCGCAGGTTGAGAAGGCTGATGAGTTCAATGAGGTCATCGTGAACTGGATGAAGCGTCAGTTCTAGTCAGCAGCTTTTCGACGCCCACTTCGGCCCCGTCGTGGTGGGCGTTTTGCTATGTGTACAACATTTTCATCGCACCAGGTCGGTGGACTGGGTTTGGGGCGGAGTAGCCGCGTGGTGAGTGCCAGAGCGGTTGTGCGTCCACAATTTCGATGCGACCTCGGCGTGCTCGTTGGGGGTCGTCGTCGTTGACGCGATTGTGGTAGCGGCACAATGGCGACAGGTTGTTGATGTTCGTTTCCCCGCCGTGTTGCCATGCAGTGATGTGGTGGATTTCGCAGGCGTCGGCTGCATGGCGGCATCCAGGCACTGGGCAGCCGGGGGTAACGGCGCGGGCCAGAGCGCGCTGCTTGTCATTTGCGAGGCGTTGTGTCCGGTAGAGGTTGACTGCCCCGTGCTGTGGGTGGAAGACGGCGGCTTCGAGCTCGTTCTCGGTGGTGGCGACGTGGCTGTTTAGGTATTCGGCGCCTGTCATGGTGGTGCCATCGGTCAGGGTGAGGGTGGTCTCGTCGCCGTGGCCGCGCTGTATTTGGATCCACTGGGGGAGTGGAATGAGCAAGAGAGGTCGGGGGACTGCGTGGGGGACGGAACGGCCGTCGCCACGTATGATGTCGAGGAATCTGCGCAGCATGTGTTTCGTGGGTGGCGTCTTGGGGTCCATGTCTTGGGTGAGGGCGTGTTCAAGGTCGGCGAGGTCGCGCTCGTTGGTGGTGAGCGTCATGGTGCGGCGCCCATTGCGGGAAGGCGAAAATGTGAGGCGGTCGTTTTGGTGCTTGGTGTTGTTCGGAAGAAGTGCTTTTGCGCGTTCGCTGAGCTTTTTGTATGTGCCCTTGGTATCGAGGAGTACGAGGCGCAGTTTGGTGCGTGTTCGCGCGGACTTGATGGGGCGTAAGCGCCGTTCGATCATAGCGAGTTGGTCGAGTGAGAAGCCGTAGCGTCGAGCCTTTTCGGTAGCGAGTCGCTGTTTTTGTCGGGATTTTGTGGGCCCGAAGTAGATGTCGTGGAGCTGGCGCCAGGCGCGGGCTCGTGTTGGATCGACGCCTGCTTCGATGGCGGCTTCGTAATCGAAGCCGTCCAGTACGTCGAGTGCCTGCGTGGACATGGATTCTAGGAATGTCTTGAAGTTCATAACCTGAACATATGTGGTTGCAGAACGCCTGGGAAAGGCTTTTCACGCTACCTGTGGATAACTTCTTCTTGTGTGGCGTTTTCTGAAGTGCCCTGTGGATAACGTATGACTTGCATGCGAACGCTAATGAAAATAATGTTCATTAGGTGAAATTTTTTGTCATCAAGATTCTGCGAGCGCTCGCCGCGACATTACTGCTCCTTTCCATGTCGACGCCTGCTTTCGCGGCGGAATGCCACCCGACACTGCACCCGATGGTGAAAGACGACCGCACTGTTCCGGCCGAGTGGCGCGATCCCGCAGAACTCGTTTTTGGGCTGGGTGATTCAGCAAAGCAACAGCTCTCCAATCCAGTCGGGCCAATTCCGGCCGGTACCGCGTGGATGATCGGTGCAACTCAGCAAGCCGGTGTGCCATGGCTTGGAGCGAATACGCAGCATCCGTCGCTGCTTGAGCACACTTCTGGGGATGTGGCCTGGGAGATTACAAATTTTGATGGACCCGGTGCCATGTTTGTGTTCACACAGGGTGGGCTCGGTCAGGTCGTGGGCGAGGAGTGGTTCCGTGGCGTCGATGGGCAGGCGCAGGGCAGCCATACCATTCCTGCGAATTCACATGTGCATCCAAACTGGATGTTCAGTGCTCCGGGGACTTACACGGTGACAGTTCGTCAAAGCGCGACGACGAGTAATGGCGAGCCGGTGAGCGGGGAGGCGACGCTCACCTTTGACATTGGCGGCGCCGGTAACGCGAACGATGGTCACTTCGACTTTGGCTCCGTCTTTGACGAGGAGGGCGAGTGCGCGCAGCCAGTGGCGGCGAGCAACGCGAATCCAGCGCCTGATCAGGGAGAGACTCAGTTGCAATCACAAGATCACCAGCAGCAGGATGTTGCTCCCGCGCAACGCGGTGGGGCCCTTGCAGAAACGGGTACGACAGTGATGACGCTGCCGGTGGCTGTGCTCGGCTTGGGCGTGTTTGTCTTTGGTGCGGGTTGGTTGTGTTTGGATGCGTCGTTGCGCCGTCGTGTCGCCGCAGCGTGGGGTTTCGGTGGCCACCGGTGATCCAGTTTTTTCAACGAGCCGCTGTGCTGATGTGCGTGGCGCTGCTCGGGGCGTGTAGCGCACCGGAAGGGCAGTCGGTGGGAGAGGGGAAGGCGTCGGTGGTGGCGTCGACACCTATTTTGGCGGATGCGGTTCAAAACGTTGCAGGTGATGTGGCTGATGTGCACACGCTGATGGCTCGTGGGGTTGATCCACACAGCTACGAACCGAGCTTGCATGCCACACGCGACATCGCGTATGCGGATGCCATTTTTACCAACGGACTGTTGTTGGAGCCACAGTCTTTAACGAATACGATTGCGGCGACCGTGCGTGACACGACTCCGGTCGTGGCACTTGCGCAGGAGGCGCAACGGTACGGGTTTGCGCCGATTCCGCTTGTGGAGGACGCGAGCCTAGATGCGGTGTGGCTCGGGTTGCGGGTGGATACGGGCCAACAGCTCCCGACGACGGGAGTCGCGGACTTACACCTTGTAGATGTTGACGGCCCCGGTGCCACTTTTGCGTTCATCCTGGGAACCTTCGGCACCCCGGAGGTGGTGTTCAACTCTCACGACGGGCTGGATAGCCGTGACGTAAAGACCCTGCCGGTTGACGCGCATACTCACTTGAGCTGGGCATTTTCCAAGCCAGGCGTGTACAAGCTGACGTTTGAATCGCATATTCGCGATGCCGTCGGTGCACCTGAGCGCGCAAGTGCGGAGTCGACGGTGACGGTCGTTGTGGGGCAGGATCCCGCGCGGGTAACGCCGGGGTTGCACGCGGTGGAGAAGGGGCACGTCGACATTACAACAGAGCTTGATGGGCAAGGTGCGGCTCACCTCGTGCTCAACTCGGATGACGACGGCCGCATGGATCCAGTGAACGTAGCCGTCACAGTGCCGAATACAACCCTGCAGCCGATCCCTCCGGAGCGCCCCTTCCGATTCCTCGGTACACCGGGGGAGGAAACCTACCTGCTCCCGCAGGCGGTGCTGGGCAATCACGTGCATGGTGAGCTGGACCCGCATGTGTGGCACGACGTTCGGGCGATGAAAGCGATCGTTCAGGTAATCCGTGACGAGTTGGCTGCGGTGGATCCGCGCCACGCGGAAATCTACCAGGCAAACGCCCGCGACTACCTGCAAAAACTGGACGCAGCGGATGAAATGATGCACGAGTCTGTCTCCGCGGTTCCGGAGGAACAACGCAACCTGGTGACTACGCACCATGGATACGCCTACCTCGCGCGGGCATATGGAATGCGAGTTGCAGGTTTTGTCACGCCAAACCCCAGCGTGGAGCCGAGCCCGCGTGATGTCATCGCGTTCACCCGCACACTGGAGAATCTGCACGTGCCCGCGGTCTTCCTGGAACCACAGTTGGCGGGGCGCAGCACAGTGCTGACAGAAACCGCCGCCCGGCTTGGCATAGAGGTATGCCCAATCTGGGGCGACACATTGGATCCTCCGGGGTCTGGGCCAGCCGATACCTATATACACCTTGTGGAGGCGAATGCTGCGTCGATACGCAGGTGCCTCGGACGAAATGAGAAATGAGCGAACAATGAAACTTCGAATTACCCCACTGATGGTTGCTGCGATGATCGTGGCAACTCCTGCGATCGCGAATGCGCAGGCCGCCAACAACGATCCTGCGTTACAACAGGTGGTCAGCGCAGATGAGGCGATTGCGCCAGCCGGTGAGCACACAGTTATTGACGCCGGTCACGTCGACCTAGGCGCGACATTCAACGGGGATACCCTTGAATTTCTCGCTCGCGACGACACACAGCAACCGCCCGTATGGCGTCACCTCGACGACGTGGTGTTCCGCGTGACCGATGCCGCGAAGCAAACCCTCCCCGACGGCGACGACTTCGCCTTCACCGGCGCAAAGCCAGGTGCAGACGTCTGGGTGATCCCACAGACTGAGGTTGCCGGGGTGCCGTGGCTGGGGTGGAACACGCAGGCCGCGAGCCTGCTCGAACACTCCGGAAACGGCGTGAGCCTGGAGTTCGGCGGACACGAAGGGCCAGGCGAGTTCTCCCTGTTCCTGCAACCGGGCGGGTTCCACGCACCACAGTTGCTGTGGACGACTACTGAGCCGGGTGTGCAGCCAATGTGGGTGGAGCCGAACACGCATACCCACGCCAATTGGGTCTTCACCGAGCCGGGAGTGCACCTGGTCGGGGTGCGAGCAGTGGTGAAGGATGACGCTGGCACCGTTCACACGGACGACCAGTTGGTGCGCGTGGCTGTAGGCGACGGGACGGACGTAGCGGCGGCGCAGTCCGCGCAGTTCAACGGGCCGTGGCGCGAGGGTGCTGCGACGGAAGAACAGGCAGATAGCCAGAGCACGCTGAATGCGGGGCTGATCGCTGGTGGGGTGATCGGCGTGTTGGTGCTCGCGCTGGTGGCGCTTCTAGTGGCGCGTTCTCGGAAGGAGCGTCGCGCGTGAGCACGCAACCGCTTATAGAGGTGCGAGGCTTGCGCGCCGGGTACCCGGGTCGCCCGGTGTTTGAGGGAGTTGATCTTCTTGTGCCTGCCGGGCAGTTCGTCGCGCTGCTCGGTCCGAACGGGGCGGGGAAGACCACGCTGATGCGTGCAACGCTCGGCCTGATTCCCGGCACAGCCGGAACGGTGCGGGTAGGGGAGTGTACGGGCCACGCGGTGCGCAAAGTGGTGGGGTACGTCCCGCAGCGTCACGACGTCGCCTGGGATTTCCCGATCGATGTCGCGTCCGCTGTCATGAACGCCACGCTTGACCTGCGCCCGTGGTACGCGCGGCCTAAGGCGGAGCACCACGAAGCTGTGGCGGAAGCACTCGAAGCTGTGAACCTCCAAGACCTGGCACACCGGCCGATCGCGGCGCTTTCCGGAGGGCAGCGCCAACGCGTATTGGTGGCGCGCGCCCTGGTGCGTCGTCCAGGCGCGCTGTTCCTCGACGAGCCGTTCACCGGCCTCGATATCCCGTCTACTGAGCAGCTGCTAGCGCTGTTTCGTCAGCTGGCTTCCCGCGGAATCGCGATCGTGATGTCCACGCACAACATCGTGGAGGCTGTTGACTCTTGTGATCGCCTCCTGCTGTTCCGCGGTGGCATCGTCGCGGACGGGGCTCCCGCTGATCTTGACGACGCCCGCCCCTGGATGGACACGTTCGGCGTCGGCCCGGATTCGCCATGGCTGGCGGCGCTGCAAACACATGTGAAAGAGGTATCCCGTGCTTGAGATCGGGTTTCTGCAATTCTTGGCTGACGTGGCCAACCCGCACCTGGCGTTCTTGCCGCGCGCGTTGACGGCGGCAGTGTTGGCGTCCGTGTTGTGCGCGGTCGTTGGGTGTTTTGTGGTGCTGCGCGGTATGGCGTTTATCGGGGATGCGGTGGCACACGCCGTGTTTCCGGGTGTTGCGTTGGCGTTCGCGCTGCAGGTGTCGGTGCTGCTCGGTGGGGCCGTTGCCGGGTTGATCGTGGCGGTGTTGATTGCAGTGCTATCGCAACGGCGTGCGCTGAAAGAAGACGCGGTGATTGGCATTGTGTTTGCGGCCGCGTTCGCGCTTGGCCTGGTGATTATTTCGCGCGTTGAGGGCTACACAGCGTCGCTGAGTTCGTTCTTGTTTGGTTCGCTGACAGGTGTGAGTGAGCGCGACCTTATAGTCAGTGCTGCGACGTGTGCTGTCATTGTGTCGCTGGTGGTGGTGTTACGGCCGTGGCTGACCGCGGTGGCGCTCGACCGAGAGACGGCGCGCGCGATGAACGTGCGCGTCGCGCTCCTGGACTTGGTGTTGTACCTGTGTGTGACGGCCGCGGTGGTGGTTTCGGTGCAGACGATCGGCAACATTCTGGTGTTGGCACTGTTGGTTACCCCGGCGTCCGCCGCGCGACTGTTTACAGACAACCTGGAGACCATGATGATCCTCGCCGCGCTGATTGGCGTGGTAGGCAGCGTGGTTGGTGTATGGCTGGCGTGGTCGTTTGACTCGCCGACCGGCGCAACGATTGTACTGTGTGTGACTGCCATCTTCGGTGCGAGTTGGCTCTTCGCTAGGAAAGGGGTGCGGGCATGATCCGCAGACTCATCCTTGTGGTTGCGCTGATCGCGTTTACTGTCACCCCGGCGCACGCGACCACGCCTGCCGGGCATCAGCCCGGTGACCCTGGGCATGGCGTCGTCCTCCCGGAGGACCTTGACCACCCATGCGCTGGCCGTAAGTTGCTGTACCACTCCCACAACGACGCCCTCTACGGCACTCGGTTCGACGGCCAGCTGTCCATTGGTGCGGTTGACGGTCAGCAGGTCACCGACCAGCGCGACGTCTGCTTCCGTCTGCCTCTCGACGCTGACGCCGACGGCAATGACGTCTCCCGCCTCACCATCCCGGATGATGGCTCCCTCGATTTTCTGGGCGCTCCGGGCAGTCAGGTGTGGCTCGCGCCCCAGCACGCGGATTTCACCGATGATTGGCGCCCCATCTGGTCCGGCATCGGTGCATTTGACCCGGCGCACGAGCTGCCGGGTGCTGTGCCGAGCAACTTCAAAGACGACATGATGTACTTCGACCTGCTGGGCATCGATGGTCCGGGTGATGTGCAGATCTTCTTTAAGAACGCCGCCTCGCCGGCTGAGCGCCTCTTCAATAGCGCTGACGAACAGATGCGCACCGTCGAGTATGAGGTTGGCGCGCACGGCCATTTCAACTGGACGTTTACGAAGCCCGGCGTTTATAAGCTGCGTTGGCAGGGTCGCGCCGAGCTGACCAACGGTGAGACTGAGTACACCGGCTGGACCGACCAGTACTGGCTGGTTGGCACCGACGCGGACGTCGGTTTGCCGGAGGGCACCACGACGGGACTTCGCACCCCCGCACTATCGACGCCCACTCCATCACCGACGCAACCGCCAACACCAACACCAACAACACCAGTGACAACCGCGGCACCGGCACCCGCATCCGCTGCGAAGCACTGCGACGCGCTGCGCACCCGCCCGGAGGTGTTCATCGCGAACGGGCATATGGACATGGGGCCCGTCGATACGGGGGAGGCCGCGCTCATCGACGACCGCGACCCCAACAACCCCGCGCGGCACACCAGCGGCACCTTCCTCTTCGAGGTTCCCGACCGCGCCCGCCAGGACATCCCTGCGACGCTGCGCGACACGTTCCCCACCCGCCCCGAGCGCATGTGGGTGTTGCCGCAGTCGCAGAAGGCGGACCTGCCATGGCTCGGGTTCTCGACAACCCACCACCCAGCCCCCGCCACCGTCCGCATTACTGCTGTCGCCGGACCCGGCCGTATGTACACCTGGCACGAGGGTCTGCAGGGCGCGAAGCTCGAGCTGGACTCCGGCGACAAGTCCCGCACGCTGAGCTACCCGGCGAACGCCCATGACCACCAGGCATTCGGATTCACCGAGCCTGGACTTTACGCCGTGACTTTCGCGTTTGACTCCGCGGAGCTCGTTGCGGTCTTCGCGGTCGGCGACGCCGCCATCGCGACGGCCCGCGAACAGCACGCGAGCGGGTATCGTGAGCTGGACTCGTGCGGCTCCAATGCAGCGACCAGCGACACGTGGATGGGTGCATTGGCGAAGGGGATCCGCTCAATCGACGAGGAGTTGAGCAAGTTCGGCCAGAAGCTACGGCCAGTAGCAACGACTGCGCCGTCAAAGCCAGTGCCACCGCGCACTGTAATAAATACTGTGCGTGCGACGGAAGCGAAGGCCGCGACCAAGCAGGCGCCACCAAAGCAGACGACGGCGCAGAAACCGGCGCAGAAGTCCACAACAACGTCGGCACCAAAGCGGCAGGCGGTAAAGCCGACGGGGGCGAAGCCGACGTCGACAAGAAGGGCGATCCCGGACGCTCCGATACAGGCTGGTGGCGGTGGCATCGTCTCATCTTTCGACCAGGGAGCAGCGCAGGAGGAACCCGCGACGGGCGTGGCTGCCAGCGGTTTCTGGGGCGGGCTCATCCTCGGTGTTGGCTTGATGGCGCTGCTGGGAGGCATTGCGTTGTTCGTGGTGGCGGTGCGGATGTTGCGCGGAGTTGCGCGCACGCAGGAAGACGTGTAGGGTTCCACAACGAAGTTTGAACGGGTAATACCCGAGCTCAAGTTTCACCGAAGACCGTCGGTCGCCCTTCGGGGCCGAAGGTACCCCTCTCCAGGGGTCGACCCACGCAGGAGGAACGTGGCCTACCTTTCTAATGGTGCCTCGTGCTTCTGCACGGGGCACTTTTTGTGTCCCGGGCGGATTGAAGGACATGAAGTTATTGGAAGGAGGCGTGTGTAATGGCAAATCCGAAGAATGAGCGCGAGCTTGCTGTGTTGAAGGAGAAGTTTGACGCTGCTAGCTCCATCGTGCTGACGGAGTACCGTGGCCTGACCGTTGGTCAGCTGCAGACTCTTCGTGGCGATCTCGGCTTCGATGTCGAATACCACGTCGCCAAGAACACCCTCATCAAGATCGCTGCGAACGAGCACGGCATCGAGGGTCTCGACGAGCTTCTGACCGGCCCGACCGCTATCGCTTTCATTAAGGGCGAGGCTGTCGACGCTGCTAAGGTCATGAAGAAGTTCTCCAAGGATCACGACGCGTTCGTGATCAAGGGTGGCTACATGGATGGCGCTGCCATCGACGCCGCTCAGGTTGATGCCATCGCTGAGATGGACAACCGCGAGACCACGCTTGCAAAGCTCGCTGGCGCATTCCAGGGTTCTTTGGCAAAGGCTGCTGGGCTGTTCGAGGCTCCGGCATCCAAGACGGCTCGCCTTGTCGCTGCGCTGCAGGACAAGCAGAACGACGCCGCATAACACACTTACAAACTTGGGCTAACCGCCCACCAATAGAAAGGAAGCCACCATGGCTAAGCTGTCTAAGGACGAGCTCATTGAGCAGTTCAAGGAAATGACCCTCATCGAGCTTTCCGAGTTCCTGAAGGAATTCGAGGAGGTCTTCGACGTTACCGCTGCTGCACCAGTTGCTGTTGCTGCTGCTCCGGGCGCTGCTGGCGGCGACGCTGCTGCTGCAGAGGAGAAGGACGAGTTCGACGTTGTTCTCGAGGACGCTGGCGCCAAGAAGATCGGTGTCATCAAGGTTGTCCGCGAGCTCGTTCCGGGCCTGGGCCTGAAGGACGCCAAGGAAATGGTCGAGGGTGCTCCAAAGGCTATCCTCGAGGGCGCAAACAAGGACGATGCAGAGGCTGCAAAGGCCAAGCTGGAAGAGGCTGGCGCAAAGGTTACCCTCAAGTAATCTCGCAGGCTGCATAGCTTTTCGACGATCACCCCGTCGCCACGTACTGTGGCTGGCGGGGTGTTTCGCGTTGTGTGCTAAGATTTCGCACCATGCTGCCCAAATCCAGGATCATTGCTTCGTTGTTGGCGGGCCTCGGTATTGCGTTGTTGGTTGGCGGTCTGCTGGCTCCGCGTGTGCTGAACTCGGGCGCGAAGCTACCGCTGGACCTTGGGGCGGTAACGCTGACGATGGCCGATCCCGACGGCACCCGCGAGGGAGAGCCGGCCCCGGTGGTGCACCAGCTGCACATGGAGGTGCAGAATCCGGCGGGCAAGGACTCTGCCAGCGTGCGCGTGGGGGACACGTTGCGTGCGGGGGACGCGGGTACGGACTTTGAAAACCTTGTCGGCGCGAGCACGTGGACGTATACGTTGGACCGTGAAACCGGTGAGGCGCAGGGCCCGGCAAAGGTCCAGCTTGTGATGGCGATGCCGGCCGTCGATGTCCCGGTGGAGGGGTCGTGGCTGAAGTTGCCGTCGCCGGTAAAGCAGGAGACGTACCAGGTGTTCGACCCGGTGTTGCGTGGGGCTGCTCCCGCGGAGTTCGTCGCAGAGGAATCGGTTGCTGGGCGCACGGTGCTGCGGTTCCGGCAGGTCATTGCGCCAACGAACGTGGCGCAGCGGTACGCGGATATGCGAAACACGTTGACCGTCGAAGGGGAAGAAGGTGAGCCGGTCCGCACGTTCTATACGCATAGCGCGCAGCGCGAGTTGTTGGTTGATCAGATCACCGGCGTGGTCGTGGGGATGCAGGAGCGCGTCAACGACTATTATGCTGACGTGGACGGCAATGAGGTCCAGGGCATTGTTTCCTACGACGCCGCGATGGACGAGCAGCAGACGGCCGAGCTCATCTCGCTTCTCGACGGCGCCTACGGACCTTCCACGCAGCAAGCCTTCACATGGGGCGTGCTCGGTTTGGGTGGTGCGCTGACCTTGATTGGTCTGGTTGGCGCGTTGTGGCCGCGTCGGCGTTAGCGTCGCGCCTGCGTTTAGTGCTAAGCTTCCCCGCGACGGCATTGAATCGGGGGATTGTTGCTGCCCTTTACAACATTGGGTGCATTGTGTAAACTCATTCGGTGCACTGGAAGCCGTCTCCAGTCCGCTATGTCAACCTTGCTTTGTTGGCGTCGAGAATTTTCGAAGCGCTGACTTGACAAGGTGATTTTGCTGTCTCTGGGGGCGGGTATTCCGAAGCAGACCGAATGCTAATCTACCCAGCGGAAACGCCGATTTTTACAGAGCCAGAGTAGAGATCGGCGTCCGCCTTAGGTGCTGGAAGGACCCAACTTGGCAGTCTCAAACCAGACCATGTCAATGGCTGAAATTCCCGGGGCTCCCGAACGTTATTCGTTCGCGAAGATCGCAGAGCCGATCGCTGTCCCGGGTCTTCTTGATGTACAGCTTGAATCTTTCGCGTGGCTTGTTGGTACGCAGGAGTGGCGTGAGCGTGAGCAGGAAGCTCGCGGCGCCGACGCGCGTATCACGAGTGGCTTGGAGGACATTCTCGAAGAGATTTCTCCAATCCAGGACTACTCGGGCAACATGAGCCTGACGCTGTCCGAGCCGCGCTTCGAAGATGTCAAGGACACGATCGACGAGTGTAAAGAAAAAGATATTAACTACTCCGCGCCGTTGTATGTGACGGCGGAGTTCATCAACAATGAAACCCAGGAGATTAAGTCTCAGACGGTGTTCATTGGTGATTTCCCGCTGATGACGGACAAGGGCACCTTCATCGTCAACGGCACTGAGCGTGTTGTTGTTTCGCAGTTGGTGCGTTCGCCGGGCGTGTACTTCGACGAGACGATTGATAAGTCGACGGAGCGGCCGCTGCACGCGGTGAAGGTGATCCCTTCGCGCGGTGCGTGGTTGGAGTTTGACGTCGATAAGCGTGACACGGTTGGTGTGCGTATTGACCGTAAGCGTCGTCAGCCAGTGACGGTGCTGCTGAAGGCGCTTGGTTGGACGACGGAGCAGATCACGGAGCGCTTCGGCTTCTCCGAGATCATGATGTCCACCCTCGAGAACGACGGTGTGGCGAACACCGACGAGGCGCTGCTGGAGATTTACCGCAAGCAGCGCCCGGGCGAGCAGCCGACGCGCGACCTCGCGCAGTCCCTGCTGGAGAACTCGTTCTTCAAGGCGAAGCGCTACGACCTGGCACGAGTTGGCCGTTACAAGATCAACCGCAAGCTCGGTCTTGGCGGCGACCACGACGGCCTGATGACGCTGACCGAGGAAGACATCGCGACCACCCTCGAGTACCTGGTGCGCCTGCACGCAGGTGAGACCGAAATGACTTCCCCGGAGGGCGAGGTCATCGCGATTAATACGGACGACATTGACCACTTCGGTAACCGTCGTCTGCGCACGGTGGGCGAACTGATCCAGAACCAGGTTCGTGTTGGCCTGTCCCGTATGGAGCGTGTTGTGCGCGAGCGCATGACGACGCAGGACGCGGAGTCCATCACGCCGACCTCGCTGATCAACGTCCGTCCGGTTTCCGCGGCGATCCGCGAATTCTTTGGTACCTCCCAGTTGTCCCAGTTCATGGACCAGAACAACTCGCTGTCTGGGCTGACGCACAAGCGTCGTCTTTCAGCGCTGGGCCCTGGTGGTCTGTCGCGTGAGCGCGCCGGCATTGAGGTCCGCGACGTCCACCCGTCGCACTACGGCCGTATGTGTCCGATTGAGACGCCTGAAGGCCCGAACATTGGTCTGATCGGTGCGCTCTCCTCCTACGCACGCGTGAACGCGTTCGGCTTTATTGAGACGCCGTACCAGAAGGTCGAAGACGGCAAGCTGACCGATACGGTCCACTACTTGACCGCGGACGAAGAGGACCGTTACGCAATCGCGCAGGCGGCGACCCCAATGGATAAGGACCGCAACCTCACCGGTGAGCGTATCGAGGTCCGTCTGAAGGACGGCGACATCGGCGTCGTCGGCCCGAAGGGCGTCGATTACCTCGACATTTCCCCGCGCCAGATGGTGTCCGTGGCAACGGCAATGATTCCGTTCCTCGAGCACGACGACGCGAACCGTGCCCTCATGGGTGCGAACATGCAGAAGCAGGCTGTGCCGCTGCTGCGCTCTGAGGCTGCGTACGTGGCCACGGGCATGGAGCAGCGCGCCGCGTACGATGCGGGTGACACGATTATTTCGGCGAAGGCTGGCGTCGTCACGAACGTGACCGGTGACTTCATCACCGTCATGGACGACGAGGGCATCCAGGACACGTACATGCTGCGCACTTTCGAGCGTACGAACCAGGGAACCTGCTACAACCAGGTCCCGATCGTTGACCACGGTCAGCGCGTTGAGGCTGGTCAGGTGCTGGCTGACGGTCCGGGCACCAAGAACGGCGAGATGGCGCTCGGCCGCAACTTGCTGGTTGCGTTCATGCCGTGGGAAGGCCACAACTATGAGGACGCGATCATCCTGAACCAGCGCGTGGTTGAGGATGACATCCTGACCTCCGTGCACATCGAGGAGCACGAGATTGATGCCCGCGACACCAAGCTCGGTGCCGAGGAAATCACCCGCGAGATTCCGAACGTGTCCGAGGACGTGCTGAAGGACCTCGACGAGCGCGGCATCATCCGCATCGGTGCGGACGTGCGCGACGGCGACATCCTGGTCGGTAAGGTCACCCCGAAGGGTGAGACCGAGCTGACTCCGGAGGAGCGTCTGCTGCGCGCCATCTTCGGCGAGAAGGCTCGCGAGGTCCGCGACACGTCCCTGAAGGTCCCTCACGGTGAGACCGGTAAGGTCATCGCGGTTCGTCGCTTCTCCCGCGAGGACGACGACGATCTGTCGCCAGGCGTCAACGAGATGATTCGCGTTTACGTTGCGCAGAAGCGCAAGATCCAGGACGGTGACAAGATGGCTGGCCGCCACGGTAACAAGGGTGTCGTCGGCAAGATTTTGCCGCAGGAAGACATGCCGTTCATGGCGGACGGTACTCCGGTGGATATCATCCTGAACACCCACGGTGTGCCGCGTCGTATGAACATTGGCCAGGTCCTCGAGGTGCACCTCGGCTGGTTGGCGAAGGCTGGTTGGACGGTCAACCCGGACGATCCTGCGAACGCTAAGCTGCTCGAGACGCTGCCTGAGCACCTGTACGACGTCCCGCCGGAGTCGCTCACCGCGACCCCAGTGTTTGACGGCGCGACGAACGAGGAGATCGCTGGTCTGCTGGCGAATTCCAAGCCGAACCGCGACGGTGACGTCATGGTCGATGAGAACGGCAAGACCACGCTGTTCGACGGCCGCTCCGGCGAGCCGTTCAAGTACCCGATTTCCGTCGGCTACATGTACATGCTCAAGCTGCACCACCTGGTTGACGAGAAGATTCACGCTCGCTCTACTGGTCCGTACTCCATGATTACCCAGCAGCCGCTTGGCGGTAAGGCCCAGTTCGGTGGCCAGCGCTTCGGTGAGATGGAGGTGTGGGCGATGCAGGCATACGGCGCCGCCTACACGCTGCAGGAACTGTTGACGATCAAGTCGGATGACGTGGTTGGTCGCGTGAAGGTGTACGAAGCCATCGTGAAGGGCGAGAACATCCCTGACCCGGGTATTCCGGAGTCGTTCAAGGTGTTGCTCAAGGAGCTGCAGTCGCTGTGCCTGAACGTCGAGGTTCTTTCGACGGACGGCACCCCGATGGAGCTCGACGGCGATGACGACGACTTTGATCAGGCTGGTTCCTCCCTTGGCATCAACCTGTCACGTGACGAGGGCTCCGCGGCGGACACCGCCTAAGCCAGGAACGAACGAAAGAATCTATCCAACTGCAATCCTCCCCGTCGTTGGGGAGGTGAAAGGGAATTTACGTGTTTGACGTAAACCTCTTCGACGAGCTTCGCATCGGCCTGGCTACTGCTGACGACATCCGTCGTTGGTCGCATGGTGAGGTCAAGAAGCCCGAAACGATTAACTACCGCACGTTGAAGCCGGAAAAGGACGGCCTGTTCTGCGAGCGCATCTTCGGTCCTACCCGTGACTGGGAGTGTGCGTGTGGCAAGTACAAGCGTGTTCGCTACAAGGGCATCATTTGTGAGCGTTGTGGCGTCGAGGTCACCAAGTCGAAGGTTCGCCGTGAGCGCATGGGCCACATTGAGCTGGCTGCGCCGGTGACCCACATTTGGTACTTCAAGGGCGTCCCGTCGCGCCTTGGTTACCTGCTGGATCTTGCTCCGAAGGATCTGGAGCGCATCATTTACTTCGCTGCCAACATCATCACCAGTGTTGATGAGGAGGCGCGTCACAACGATATGTCGACGCTCGAGGCGGAGATGCTGCTCGAGAAGAAGGAAGTTGAGCAGGACGCTAACGCCGAGATTGCGGAGCGTGCACAGAAGCTGGAGGAGGACCTCGCTGAGCTCGAGGCCGCCGGCGCGACTGCTGCTGCCCGTAAGAAGGTGCAGAATGCTGCTGACAAGGAGATGCAGCACATCCGTGAGGCTGGCGAGCGTGAGGTTGAGCGCCTCGACGAGATCTGGTCGACCTTCCAGAAGCTTGCTCCGAAGCAGATGATTATCGACGAGTTCCTCTACGAAGAGCTCGTGGACCGTTATGAGGATTACTTCACCGGCGGCATGGGCGCTGAGGCGATCCAGACGCTGATCCGCAACTTCGACCTTGAAGCTGAGGCGGAGGAGCTGCGCACCATCATCGCGGAGGGTAAGGGCCAGAAGAAGGTCCGCGCACTGAAGCGCCTGAAGGTCGTGGCTGCGTTCCAGCGTTCCGGCAACGATCCTGCCGGCATGATCCTGGACGCGATCCCGGTGATCCCACCGGAGCTGCGCCCGATGGTGCAGCTCGACGGTGGCCGTTTCGCCACCTCGGATCTGAATGACCTGTACCGTCGCGTAATTAACCGCAACAACCGTTTGAAGCGCATGATTGACCTGGGAGCCCCAGAGATCATCGTGAACAACGAGAAGCGCATGCTGCAAGAGTCTGTCGACGCCCTCTTCGACAACGGCCGTCGTGGCCGCCCTGTCACGGGCCCAGGCAACCGTCCGCTGAAGTCCCTGTCTGACCTGCTGAAGGGTAAGCAGGGTCGCTTCCGCCAGAACCTGCTGGGTAAGCGTGTGGACTACTCTGGCCGTTCGGTCATTATTGTTGGTCCGCAGCTGAAGATGCACGAGTGTGGTCTGCCGAAGCTGATGGCGCTCGAGCTGTTCAAGCCGTTCGTGATGAAGCGCCTCGTGGACAATGAGTACGCGCAGAACATTAAGTCGGCGAAGCGCATGGTGGAGCGCCAGCGCCCTGAGGTGTGGGACGTCCTCGAAGAGGCGATTTCCGAGCACCCGGTGCTGCTGAACCGTGCGCCAACCCTGCACCGTCTTGGCATTCAGGCGTTCGAGCCGAAGCTGGTCGAGGGTAAAGCAATCCAGCTGCACCCGCTGGCCTGTGAGGCGTTCAACGCTGACTTCGACGGTGACCAGATGGCGGTCCACCTGCCACTGTCCGCGGAGGCGCAGGCAGAGGCCCGCATCCTGATGCTGTCCTCGAACAACATCCTGTCCCCGGCATCCGGCAAGCCACTGGCGATGCCTCGCCTGGACATGGTGACCGGCCTGTACTTCCTGACCATGGAAAAGGGCGAGGACGAGATCGGCGGCGAGGGTCGTTTCACCCCAGCCGACGAGAACGGCCCAGCCAAGGGCGTGTACTCCTCCTACCGTGAGGCCATCATGGCTTACGACCTGGGTGTACTTGGCCTGCAGGCACCGATCAAGGTGCGCATCGACCACCTGCGTCCGACGATTGAGATTGAGGCTGAGCAGTTCCCAGACGGCTGGTCGAAGGGCCAGGCTTGGATGATGGAGACCACCCTTGGTCGCATCATGTTCAACGAGCTGCTTCCGTTCAACTTCCCGTACCAGGAAGGCGCGATGGTCCGTAAGGGCGGCGGTGTCGGCAAGGTGCTGTTGGGCGACATCATCCAGTCGATGGTGGAGAAGTACCCAATGATTACCGTTGCCCAAACGCTGGACAAGCTGAAGGACGCCGGTTTCTACTGGGCGACCCGTTCCGGCGTGACCATCTCAATGTCCGACGTGTTGGTGCTTCCGAACAAGACGGAAATCCTTGAGCAGTACGAGCAGCGCGCCGAGGAGATCGAGCGCAAGTACTGGGAGAAGGGTGCCTTGACCGAGGAGAACCGCTACGACCGTCTCGTGGAGCTGTGGCAGGACGCCACCAACCAGGTCGGTGAAGCAGTTGAGGCGCTGTACCCGGATGACAACCCGATTCCGATGATCGTGAAGTCTGGCGCTGCCGGTAACATGCGTCAGATCTGGACCCTGGCCGGCATGAAGGGCATGGTCGTGAACTCGCGCGGTGAGTACATCACCCGCCCGATCAAGACTTCCTTCCGTGAAGGCCTGACAGTGATGGAGTACTTCAACAACTCTCACGGTTCCCGAAAGGGCCTGGCGGATACGGCACTGCGTACCGCAGACTCCGGCTACCTGACCCGCCGTCTTGTCGACGTCGCCCAGGACGTCATCGTCCGCGAGCACGACTGCGGCACCCGCCAGGGAGTCAAGGTTCCAGTTGCGCAGCTTGCCGGTGAGAAGTTCGTCCGCGACGAGTTCGTCGAGACCTCCGTCGCTGGCCGAGTACTGGCATCCGACGCGAAGGACGCCGAGGGCAACGTTGTGCTCGAAGCCGACGCTGAGCTTTCGGAAGAGCGTATTGACGCCCTCGTCGCCGCCGGTGTCGAAGAAGTCAAGGTCCGCTCCGTCCTGACCTGCCAGACCCCAACCGGCGTCTGCGCGAAGTGCTACGGCAAGTCCATGGCATCCGGCAAGCTTGTCGACATCGGTGAAGCCGTCGGTATCGTGGCTGCACAGTCGATTGGTGAGCCTGGTACCCAGCTGACCATGCGTACCTTCCACCAGGGTGGTGTCGGTGGCGACATTACCGGTGGTCTGCCACGTGTTCAGGAGCTGTTCGAGGCCCGCGTGCCGAAGAACTGCGCCCCGATCGCATCCGTGGCCGGCACCGTCACCCTCGAAGACGAAGGCAACTTCTGGACGCTCACCATCCACCCGGATGACGGCTCCGACGTTGTGGTCTACGAGAAGCTGTCGAAGCGCCAGGGCCTCGCACAGGTCCGCCGCCCGATGGAGTCCAACCCGAACGCGATGATCGAGCGCTCCCTACGTGAAGGCGACCACGTCAACGTGGGCGACCGCCTCCTGCGCGGCGCTGCTGACCCGCACGACGTGCTCGAGGTTCTCGGCCGCCGTGGTGTGGAGAAGCACCTCATCGACGAAGTGCAGGCCGTGTACCGCACCCAGGGTGTGTCCATCCACGACAAGCACATCGAGATCATCATCCGCCAGATGCTGCGACGCGGCACCGTCATCGACTCGGGTACCACCGAGTTCCTGCCGGGTACGCTTGTGGATCTGTCGGAGGCACGCCAGGTCAACGCTGCAGCTGTTGCAGATGGTGGCGAGCCAGCAGAGATGCGCTCCGAGATCATGGGTATCACCAAGGCCTCCCTGGCAACCGAGTCCTGGCTGTCCGCCGCCTCGTTCCAGGAGACCACGCGTGTGCTCACGGACGCTGCTATCAACAAGCGTTCTGACCAGCTGATCGGTCTGAAGGAGAACGTGATCATCGGTAAGTTGATCCCGGCTGGTACCGGTATCTCGCGCTACCGCAACATCACGGTCAAGCCGACGGAAGCCGCCCGCTCCGCCGCCTACTCGATCCCGTCCTTCGGCGACGGCATCTACGGCGACGAGGCATACGGCGACTACACCGGCGCCTCCGTCCCACTGGAGGAATACGGGTACGACCAGATCTAGTGACTCTGGCTTATAGCTAGGTCTGCTACCCCAGCACCGGCGCCCCGCCCCCTGAACCCAGGGAGGCGGGGCGCTTTGCCTTAGGCGCTGTACACGCCGTCGGCGTCAACTCCGCGAGCCCACTGCAATACCAGCGCGTGGCCCCGCTGTGCGGCGGCGTCCTGCAGCTGGTCGATGTTTTGCTCGATGACGGACCCCGGCCACAACGTAGTACGCAGCTGCAGTCCCATGCCATGTTCGCGGGCCGCGGTGCACACGATGTCGAGGCTTTCCCACATCCGTGCAGCCACCACGCTGGTGACACCAGCGACCGAGGGTAAGTGCTCGGGAAGCGCCTTGACGTCGAACCCGATCCAGTCGGGGCGGGTAGTCGACTCAGCGAGAATGGAACCCAGCCTCGCGGGGACATAGCCACTCGTGTGTAGCCCGACGGGAAACCCGATCTCATGGGCCGCGGCAATCGCTTCGCCGAGTCCTGCGCATGCGAGTGGTTCGCCGCCGGAAATGACGAGGGCGTCAATCAGTCCGTGTCGAGCCCGCAGTAAGTCGAGCACTTCCGAGAAATCGTGGGGAGCAGGAGTAAATTCCTGCAAGTTAGGGTTGTGGCAGTAGCTGCAGCGCAGTGGGCAGCCTTGTGTGAATGCCGTGACCGTGAGACGGCCGGGCCAGTCGGTGGCGGAGAACGGAATGATCCCCGCCACCGGCAGGTTAGGCGAAGGCTTCTGCGAAGTAGTGACGCTCAGCGAACTCACCCTTCTTCCCAGTGTTGAAGCTTTGCACGGGCCGGAAGTAGCCCATTACGCGCGTCCACATTTCGGTGGCGCTTCCGCAGTGCGGGCATTCGGGGTGCTCGCCGGAGATGTAGCCGTGGTTTGCGCAGATGGAGAACGTCGGCGTGATAGTGATGTACGGCAGGCGGAAGGTTTCTAGGCTGCGTCGTACGAGCTTGGCGGTTGCTTCGCCACTGGACATTGCTGCGCCCATGTACAGGTGAAGCACCGTGCCGCCGGTGTACTTCGTTTGCAGGTCCTCCTGGGCGGCGAGCGCCGCGAACGGATCTGGAGTGTGCGCAACAGGCAGCTGGGAGGAGTTGGTGTAGTACGGCTGCTCCTCGGTACCTGCCTGGATGATGCCGGGATAGCGGGCACGGTCCTCGCGTGCGAAGCGGTACGTTGCGCCTTCCGCGGGGGACGCTTCTAGGTTGTAGAGGTGCCCTGTACGTTCCTGAGCTTCCGTGATACGGGCATTGATGTGGTCGAGCAGGCGCGCCACAAGTGCGTGGCCTTGGGGGTCGGTGATGTCGTAGGCGTCGTGCGTGAAGTTGCGTACCATTTCGTTGCAGCCATTGACCCCGATGGTGGTGAAGTGGTTGTCAAACCCCGGTAACCACCGTTTCGTGTACGGGTATAGCCCCTTATCGAAGCAATCTTGCACAAACGCGCGACGCCGCTCCAGCGTATCGACAGCCACCTCGATCAACTCGTCAACCCTGCGCAGTAGTGCAGCCTCATTGTTGGGGAAGAGGTACCCGAGGCGTGCGCAGTTCAGGGTGACTACGCCAATGGAGCCAGTGAGCTCCGCGGAACCGAACAGGCCGTTTCCGCGCTTGAGTAGTTCACGCAGGTCGAGTTGGAGGCGGCAGCACATCGAGCGGATCATGCCTGGGTCCAAATCCGAGTTGAGGAAATTTTGGAAGTAGGGGAGGCCGTACTTGCCAGTCATGTCGAACAGGGCTTTCGTGTTTGGCGAGCCCCAGTCGAAGTCCTTGGTGATGTTGTACGTCGGGATGGGGAAGGTAAATGGGCGGCCGTCGGCGTCGCCTTGGGACATAACCTCAATGAACGCGCGGTTGATCATGTCCATCTCTTCTTGGAGCTCGCCGTAAGTGAAGTCGACAGGGTCTCCACCGATGAACGGAGTCTGCTCAGCGAGGTCCTGAGGGCACGTCCAGTCAAAAGTAAGGTTCGTGAACGGAGTCTGCGTCCCCCAACGCGAGGGAACGTTGAGGTTGAAGACGAACTCCTGCATGTGTTGCAAGACGTCCTCGTAGGTGAGCGAGTCCAGCCGCACGAATGGTGCCATGTAGGTATCGAAGCTGGAGAACGCCTGCGCGCCAGCCCATTCGTTCTGCAGCGTGCCGAGGAAGTTCACTACTTGTCCGCACGCGGAGGAGAAATGTTTTGGTGGCAGAGAAGATATCGTGCCAGGTACCCCTCCGAACCCTTCTTCAAGGAGTTGCCTCAATGACCACCCTGCGCAGTACCCGGAGAGCATGTCGAGATCGTGGATGTGGAGGTCGCCGTTGCGGTGGGCATTGCCGGCGACGTCGGAAAACACTTCGTCCAGCCAGTAGTTGGCGGTGATTTTGCCGGCGGAGTTGAGAATCATTCCGCCGAGGGAGTAGTCCTGATTGGCGTTTGCGTTGATGCGCCAGTCAGCGCGGTGGAGGTATTCGTTGATGGTGGCTTGGGGGTTGACGTTGTTGGCGGCCATGCTGCTTCCTTTCTCTCGGTTCGTAACTAACGTAGCTGTAATTCCATTGATCGTATTTAGTAGATATGGACACAAAGAGTAACTGAGATACAACATGTGGTAGCCGTAGGGGTGTGCATCCTTGGTGGACGACGGGCGATAGGTGTAGGTGTAGTAGCGCCTCCATACACCTTCAGTACACCCTCGAGCGGGGGTATGTACTGTGGAGGAGGTTTCGGTCTTGCAAAGCTGGGGTGGCCGTGATACGCTGTCGGACGGTTCACCAACTCAAGGTGAAGTGTCTGATCGTTTTCGCATAAACGTGGCGGAGCGTTCTGGACGTGCGGCAGGGCCCCGGGAAAGAGCCCTCATTTTTGCATGTTCAGGCGATTGTCCGCCTCAGCGTAAAAATTAGAAGGAAAATCTATGCCAACTATCCAGCAGCTGGTCCGCAAGGGCCGCCACGACAAGCGTGGCAAGGTAGCAACTGCAGCGCTGAAGGGTTCCCCGCAGCGTCGTGGCGTGTGCACCCGCGTGTACACCACCACGCCGAAGAAGCCGAACTCGGCGCTTCGTAAGGTTGCTCGTGTTCGTCTGACCTCCGGTATTGAGGTCTCCGCATACATCCCAGGTGAGGGCCACAACCTCCAGGAGCACTCCATGGTGCTTGTCCGTGGTGGTCGTGTGAAGGACCTCCCAGGTGTTCGCTACAAGATTATTCGTGGTTCCTTGGATACCCAGGGTGTCAAGGATCGTAAGCAGGCTCGTTCCCGCTACGGCGCAAAGAAGGGACAGTAATCAGAAATGCGTAAGCAGCAAGCTCCGAAGCGTCCCATCGTTAAGGACCCGGTATACAACTCTGAACTCGTGACCCAGCTGGTCAATAAGGTGCTTCTCGACGGCAAGAAGTCCACCGCTGAGCGTATCGTCTACGGTGCACTCGAGATCTGCCGTGAAAAGACCGGCACCGATCCGGTTGGCACCTTGGAAAAGGCGCTCGGCAACATCCGTCCTGACCTTGAGGTTCGCTCCCGTCGTGTCGGTGGCGCTACCTACCAGGTTCCAGTCGAGGTGAAGCCAGTTCGTGCAACCACTCTGGCTCTGCGCTGGATGGTCACCTTCACGCGCCAGCGTCGTGAGAACTCGATGGTCGAGCGTCTCGCTAATGAGATCCTGGACGCGTCCAACGGCTTGGGTGCATCCGTGAAGCGTCGCGAGGACGTCCACAAGATGGCTGAGGCAAACCGCGCGTTTGCTCACTACCGCTGGTAGTCGCCGGTAGGTCATATATGAAACAAAGCGCCCGGACCATGCTGACACGGACAACGTGTGCACAATTGCATACGTGGTTACCCACCAATGTGGGTGCACGTGCGGCGTCCGGGTTTTTGTTTTGAGGTGACTTCCAGGCTGGCTCTGCCCATCTTGGGCAAACAGTGGCACAATGAACTAGGTAAATATTCGCCAAGACGTGTGCAGCACGTCGACGACTTTTAAGTTGGGGTAAATAACGTGGCACAAGAAGTGCTTAAGGACCTGCACAAGGTCCGCAACATCGGCATCATGGCGCACATCGATGCTGGTAAGACCACCACGACAGAGCGCATTCTGTTCTACACCGGTATTAACCGCAAGGTCGGCGAGACCCACGACGGTGCTTCCACAACTGACTGGATGGAGCAGGAGAAAGAGCGCGGCATCACCATTACGTCCGCAGCAGTGACCTGCTTCTGGAATAACAACCAGATCAACATCATCGATACGCCGGGTCACGTGGACTTCACCGTCGAGGTTGAGCGTTCCTTGCGCGTGCTCGATGGCGCAGTTGCTGTGTTCGACGGCAAGGAAGGCGTTGAGCCGCAGTCTGAGCAGGTCTGGCGTCAGGCTGCAAAGTACGACGTTCCGCGTATCTGCTTCGTCAACAAGATGGACAAGCTGGGCGCTGACTTCTACTACACCGTTGGCACGATCGTCGATCGTCTCGGCGCCAAGCCGTTGGTGATGCAGCTGCCGATCGGTGCTGAGGATGACTTTGACGGCGTCGTTGACCTTCTTGAGATGAAGGCAATGCTGTGGCCAGGCAAGGTCGAGACCGGCACCCCTGCACAGATCACCGAGATCCCGGACGATCTGAAGGAAAAGGCTGAGGAGTACCGTGAGAAGCTCGTCGAGACCGTTGCTGAGTCCGACGAAGAGCTCATGGAGAAGTACTTCGGCGGCGAAGAGCTCACGATCGAGGAGCTCAAGGCTGGCATCCGTAAGCTGACCGTTAATTCGGAAGTTTACCCAGTGTTCTGTGGTACTGCGTACCGCAACAAGGGTGTCGAGCCTGTGCTGGACGCCATCGTCGATTACCTGCCTTCTCCGCTGGATATCGGCGAGGTTCACGGCACCTCCGTCGACGGTGAGGAAGACCTCACGCGTAAGCCTTCCGTTGATGAGCCGTTCTCTGCACTGGCGTTCAAGATTGCTGTGCACCCGTTCTTCGGCAAGCTGACTTACGTGCGCGTGTACTCGGGCCAGGCTATCCCGGGCGAGAACATGATGAACTCCACCAAGCAGCAGCGTGAGCGCGTGGGCAAGCTCTTCCAGATGCACGCGAACAAGGAGAATCCGGTTGAGCACGCTGACGCCGGCAACATCTACGCGTTCATTGGTCTGAAGCACACCACTACTGGTGACACCCTGTGCAACCCTGATCACCCGATCATCCTCGAGTCCATGGACTTCCCGGATCCGGTTATTCAGGTTGCTATTGAGCCGAAGACCAAAGCTGACCAGGAGAAGCTGGGCACCGCTATTCAGAAGCTTGCTGAAGAGGACCCAACCTTCACCGTTCACCTGGATGAGGAGACCGGCCAGACCGTTATCGGCGGCATGGGCGAGCTCCACCTCGACGTCCTCGTTGACCGCATGAAGCGCGAGTTCAAGGTCGAGGCGAACATTGGTTCTCCACAGGTTGCGTACCGCGAGACCATCCGCAAGAAGGTGCAGTCCCTGGACTACACCCACAAGAAGCAGACGGGTGGTTCCGGTCAGTTCGCAAAGGTTATCGTTTCCATCGAGCCTTACAACCCGGATCCAGAGACCCTGGAAGAGGGCGAGAGCGCAACCTACCTGTTCGTCAACGAGGTCACCGGTGGTCGCGTGCCGAAGGAGTACATCCCTTCCGTGGATGCCGGTATCCAGGACGCGATGCAGTACGGCTACCTCGCTGGCTACCCGCTGGTCAACATCAAGGCAACCCTCGAAGACGGCGCTTACCACGAGGTTGACTCCTCCGAAATGGCCTTCAAGATGGCCGGTTCGCAGGTGCTCAAGGAGGCCGTCGCTAAGGCGAAGCCAGTGCTGCTCGAGCCGCTGATGGCTGTTGAGGTTGTGACGCCTGAGGAGTACATGGGTGACGTCATCGGTGACCTGAACTCCCGTCGTGGCCAGGTCAACTCGATGGACGACCGCTCTGGCGCCAAGGTTGTCAAGGCTGTTGTTCCGCTGTCGCAGATGTTCGGCTACGTCGGTGACCTGCGCTCCAAGACGCAGGGTCGCGCGAACTACACCATGGTGTTCGACTCCTACGGTGAAGTTCCGTCCAACGTCGCTCAGGAAATCATCGACGCCCGCAACGGCAACTAATCGCTGCTCCCTGCTTCTCGACGGCCTGCTCACGTGCCAGTGAGCGTGACCGGTAGAAGGAAGCAGGGATGGCCGCTAGTAGCGGTCGCGCTGGAATCGCCACAAGATTGAAGTGGTGGTTTGAGCCGGCCGTTACTCGCGACGAATGATCCCGGAACTTTCGGTCTGACGGTTTGAAAATCAGACTGGGAATCTCTAGGATCAGGTAACTGGCACATTGTGAATGAGCCGACGCCTTTTCGAAGGCAAAGGCAAATGTAAACCACGTGGCTGCGAAGGTCGTAGCCACCATGAAGTCCTAGGAGGACATACAGTGGCAAAGGCAAAGTTCGAACGTACAAAGCCGCACGTCAACATCGGTACCATTGGTCACGTCGACCACGGTAAGACGACCACCACGGCTGCTATCACCAAGGTGCTCGCTGACAAGTACCCGGAGGAGAACAAGTCCTTCGCGTACGACGCGATTGACAAGGCGCCGGAAGAGCGCGAGCGCGGCATTACCATTAACATTTCCCACGTCGAGTACAACACTCCTAAGCGTCACTACGCACACGTGGATGCTCCAGGCCACGCTGACTACATCAAGAACATGATCACCGGTGCTGCTCAGATGGACGGCGCAATCCTCGTGGTTGCTGCTACCGACGGTCCGATGCCTCAGACCCGCGAGCACGTTCTGCTTGCTCGCCAGGTTGGCGTTCCTTACATCCTCGTTGCTCTGAACAAGTGCGACATGGTCGACGATGAGGAAATCATCGAGCTCGTCGAGATGGAAGTTCGTGAGCTTCTCGCAGAGCAGGATTACGACGAAGAGGCTCCAATCGTTCACATCTCCGCTCTGAAGGCTCTTGAGGGCGAGGAGAAGTGGGTTGACTCCATCGTTGAGCTCATGGATGCTTGCGACAACTCCATTCCGGACCCAGTTCGCGAGACCGACCGTGACTTCCTGATGCCGATCGAGGACATCTTCACCATTTCCGGCCGCGGTACCGTTGTTACCGGCCGTGTTGAGCGTGGCGTCCTGAACCTCAACGACGAAGTTGAGATCATCGGTATCCGCGAGAAGTCCACGAAGACCACCGTCACCTCCATCGAGATGTTCAACAAGCTTCTCGACACCGCTGAGGCTGGCGACAACGCAGCTCTGCTGCTTCGTGGCCTGAAGCGTGAGGACGTTGAGCGTGGTCAGGTTGTCATCAAGCCGGGCGCTTACACCCCTCACTCCAAGTTCGAGGGCTCCGTCTACGTCCTGTCCAAGGACGAGGGTGGCCGTCACACGCCATTCTTCGACAACTACCGTCCTCAGTTCTACTTCCGCACCACCGACGTTACCGGTGTTGTGCACCTGCCTGAGGGCACCGAGATGGTCATGCCTGGCGACAACGTCGACATGTCCGTCGAGCTGATCCACCCAGTCGCTATGGACGAGGGCCTGCGCTTCGCTATCCGCGAGGGCTCCCGTACCGTCGGCGCTGGCCGCGTCACCAAGATCCTCGGCTAACTCAGTCCGATAACGTGACGTAAAGGTCACTCCCCATCGGGGAGTGACCTTTTTTCATGCCTACAGTGCGTTGGGAAGGCAACGGTTCTAGGACCACTATGTCCTGCAGCTGGTCACCGTGCTGTTACTTCAGTGCATTGGGCACCGCCGACTTAAGGGACATTTTGTGTGTAACTAGCCGCGTCCAGCCCACCCCTTTCTCACGGCTAGACTGGGGTTGCACTGACGATCATTGCCAGTATTGAATTCTTTCAGCCGCCCATTCAGTGCACCGCTGTGTGCAAGATCGTCTCTCGCCCCGCAGGCTGTATGGCAGCTCGCTTAACGGCATACCCCAATGCCTTGCTTCCCGGTCCTGTTCGTGCCCTGGCCAGTATCGTGCACGCCCAGGGCTTTGCTCGTCCCCCTGGCAGTATGCGATCGCCCAACGCGTAGAGAGACCGGTTCTTGTTCTCTAGAGCCACCAATCTCGCTGCGCTACCCGCAGACTCGATACATCCCACACGTCAGACGTCATCCGGCGTTCAATTCTCAAGACCGGCGAATGGAACTGTTTTGAAAACCATATCGGGAGTCCGGGAAACCGAATAGATATATACACACAAAATGTCTTTTAAGCCGCACCGTCTGGACATGAAAAAGCTCCCCACCCGTTGGCGGGGAGCTTTCGCGTGAGTCCTTTTAGGCGCTAACCTGGTCGAAGTGCAGCTTCCACAGGGTATCCACGTTCATTGTGTGGTTTGCCATTCGGAAGTCCTGATCGGCGCGTTCGAGAACGTCAACGACTTCGTCAAGCGAGAATGCTGGGTTGGCAATCGCAACGAATTCAACGGTCGGCCTGGTCTCCACCATCGCAACTTTGGCGTCGGCGGAGTTGATCATGGGGTCCATAGCCAAGTGGTGGCACGCCGCTTCGGCGACGCGTTTGACGTTGATTTCGGTTGTGCCATGCTCGGCGTCGGCCGCGGTGATTGCTCGGGTCGAGAATCCGCGGCTGCGAATATTTGCGATGACAGCCCACAGTCCAAGAAGTACCAGCACGACAGCACCGACGATCAGCGCTGTGTTGTACCAGGAACGGTAGGGAAGATTGCTGATCACGACTGGATCGACCTGCTGGATCCATTCGCTCACGTAGGGGATGTCCCAGAAGTACGTGAGTGGGATAAACCCGACGCAGAGCAGGAGAACGCCAATGATGAACACGAGCAGGCGGTCAAAGAACGCAAGTGTCTTGGTCATTTACTTCGCCTCCTGTTCAGCAACTGGTGCTGGCGCTTCGGTCTTGATGGTGATGGCGGGTACCTGCTCCAGACGCTGGAACTCACCAACGAGAGTTTCGTGCGCTTGCTGCTCGACATCGGGCCGCTGGACGTCGGTCTGCATTGTGAGCGTCAATTTGTTCCGGTCCGCTTTGGTACGCGCATGGTTTGCGCCAAACTGAGACGTTGCAAGGAACGTCGACTTCCGCGCAATATCCACGGGTCGCGTCCAGATCGAAACCGGTGACTGCACGCGTAGATGAGTTTTCTGGCGTGGCTTCAACGACGCAATCACGAGCGCAAGCCCCACCAACATCACAACGATGCCGACGGCGACGGCTACCCACGTAATGTCAATGAGATTCAACGTCAACTGGTCGTAGAGCTCGGGGAGCCATTCGGTTTGGCCATCTGCTTCTTGGAGGCGGACCCAAACGTCGTGCCCGATAACAACGGCGCCCCCGAGGAACGCCAGGCCGGCGAGCACGGTGATCCAGCGTGCAACTGGGCTAGCTTTCGGTGCGGCAGCCGGGTGCGGGCCTACTGGGGCGACGGGCGTATTAGGTTCGGTCATAGTACTTCACCGCCGGTTTGATCGTAATTTCACGAAGCGGCTGAGGTTGCGGTGCCGATACCGTCGTCGGTGCCGCAGTGCGCTTCACGCGAATGGGCTTGAGCGGCGCAGGTTGCGGAACGCTCGGGCTATATACGCGCTGTTTGCGTGTTTGCACGCCAAGCAGTCGGGCAGGCTCCGGCGTTTGTGGACGGAAAACCCGCGTGGGCTGTGCTTCGAAGCCCTTGGTACGCACGGGGTACGGAGTCGGAGCGGCAATGGATTTCACAGAGACTGGCTCTGGAACGTGGGTGTCCGTCAGGTCGTCGACAAGCGAGCGAGCGACGATATCGTGCAACGGTTCCGGCTCCTTCGTCGTCGGGGACTCTACGTCCAAAGGCTTGACCTTCAGCGGAGTCGGGATGATGAACGACTGGTGGTTTGCAACGTCGTCCCACGAGACGGGTTCACCGGCGTTCGCGGTGACGTTTGCCACCTCGATATTGACGCTGGAGACGTCAAGCCCAGTCAAGGTCCGGATGTGCGAGATGATCGTTGAACGCACCGCGTCCGTGATGGCAGCAATGGGGGCAGGGTAAGTAGTAGCGATCTCGGCTTCGACGGCCGCGGTGCCTGAAACTCGGTCCAGGCGGACATCGATTTGGGGAAAGCTGCGGCCTGCCAAACCTGCAAGCTTTGCGTCCATTTCGATCGTGCCGGGCACTGACGAAGCCGCCACCTCAGCAATCTGCGCGATGACGCGCTCACTGAGATGGAATTGGTTCGACGCCATTAGCTACGACCCTTGCCCGAGCTGGTGCTCAGGATTTCTGCGAGGTCCAGCTTGCCATCAAGCTGGGCGCCGACGACACCACCAATGACGGAGAAGAGAACGAGCCAAAGTAGCCCGAGTCCGCCGCCAAAGGTGACGAAGAAAGCAACGATAATGCCGATAATGACACCGGTTAACGCTTTGTTAGATAAAAGATTCATTGTTCACCACTTACTTGTAGTTGTGGGTACGCAACGCGGACGCCCTAACGGGCGTACCTATTCGGCGTCGGCGACAACAACGTCGACGAAATCGACATCGGTGGCGCGCAGGGTAGCGGTGCGTACGTCGTCGGCGATGGAGTGAATGTCCCGTTCGCTCGAAACGTCGTAAATAAAGTTGACTTCAAGGCCGCGGAGGTTGGGGTCTGAGGATCGCGTCGCGGGTTTGAGCCCTTCGATCCGCTCGCCGGGTAGCAGGAGGGCAACTTCACCGAAGAACCCGCCATGCATACCCGCAACGCCGGGGACGGCCAAAATGGCGTCCCGGGCGGCTTCGGCCACCTCGCGGCTAACGGAGGTGTACGCCATAACTACTGAGCCAGCGCCTGGTTAGCGTTGTAGGCGGCCTCGTTGGACTCCTCGTTGTCCTGCTCCGGCAGGTGGACATCGTGAACAGTGACGTCGACGCGGTCAACGATAAGGCCGGTCATGCGGGTAACAGCAACAGTGATGTTCTCGCGGATGGCGTTTGCGAGCTCGTGGATGGCGACGCCGTACTCCGCAATAATTGCAACAGCGACGGAAGCGTGGCCGTCCTCGACAACGACATCGACGCCCTGCTGAACATTGGTGGAGGAGGTCAGCGACTCGCGAACAGCACCCCACATGCGTGCAGCGCCACCGCCCAGGTTGTAAACACCGGAAACTTCGCGGGCGGCGATGCCGGCGATCTTGCCGACGACGTTGTCGTCGATCATTGTGGTGCCGTGCTCAGTCTCAAGGTTGGAGTTGCGAGTGCGAACCTGCTCCGTCTCCTTTGCCTCAGTGGTGGCAGGGGTGTTCTCGGTTGCATTGTGGTCGGCCATGGAAAATCCCTTCGTATATATATGGGTAAAGAAAAGTACGACGGACAGACGCCCGTGTAAACACCCAGGGTACACAGCAACCAACTAGCTTGCCTGAATCGATGCAAAAAGTTCCGAATGGATATCACTCTGCAATCAAACTGAAATGTTCAGAGGAGGGGTTGCGCTTCTTGCAAGAACGTGTTTTAATACTCGGGTTGCCTCGACATGGCGGCCGCAAGGTTGTGATGGTGGGGTAAACATGACACCTTCCAAAGAAGGTTTTTATCTAGGTTAACTAGGTGAGAAACCGGAGAAGGGACATGGCAAATAAACAGCGGCAGTACGCAAGGGTCACGCACCCTTCCGAGTCTGACACCCCGATGCACGTGTGCACCGAGGCGGAAGCACTGAAGTAAGCGCGCAGTTTATTGTCGCGTTACTCACCTTCCGGAAGTGTCAAACAGTCAATGAAAACGACACTGGCGTTGAGCCATGGGCCCAGCCCGGACAACGTTATAGAGAAACTAGAAGCTACAACCCCACCGCTTCGTTCAGAATGTGGGGATGCGAGGAAGAGGTAAGCGTGGCGGGACAGAAGATCCGCATCAGGCTGAAGGCCTACGACCACGAAGCGATCGACGCATCTGCGAAGAAGATCGTTGAGACGGTCACCCGCACGGGTGCCCGCGTCGTTGGACCGGTGCCGTTGCCCACAGAGAAGAACGTGTACGCCGTTATTCGTTCTCCCCACAAGTACAAGGACTCTCGCGAGCACTTTGAGATGCGCACGCACAAGCGTCTCATCGACATTCTCGATCCGACGCCGAAGACGGTTGACGCGCTCATGCGTATCGACCTTCCTGCAAGCGTTGACGTGAACATCCAGTAATCACTAGAGATCCGACAACCTGTAAGTAGTGGAGAACTAATACATGTCTGATAACCAGATCAAGGGCATTCTGGGCACCAAGCTCGGCATGACCCAGATCTTCGACGACGAGAACCGTGTTATCCCGGTTACCGTCGTTGAGGCTGGGCCGTGCGTGGTCACCCAGATCCGTACACCAGAGACTGATGGCTACTCCGCCATCCAGATTGCTTACGGCGACATCGATCCCCGTAAGACGAACAAGCCAGAGGCTGGCCACTTCAAGAAGGCTGGCGTCACCCCACGTCGCTACGTAGCTGAAATCCGCATGGATGACACCTCTGCGTACGAACTCGGCCAAGAGATCACCGTCAATCTGTTTGACGGCGACGTCTTCGTCGACGTTGCTGGCACCACCAAGGGCCACGGCTTCGCTGGCGCAATGAAGCGTCACGGCTTCGCGGGCCAGGGTGCAGCACACGGTAACCAGGCTGCTCACCGTCGCGTTGGTGGCATTGGTGGCGCGTCTACGCCGGGTCGCGTGTTCAAGGGCAAGCGCATGGCTGGCCGTATGGGCGGTAACCGCGTTACTACCCAGAACCTGAAGATTCAACGCATCGACGGCGACAACAACCTCCTCCTCATCAAGGGTGCTATCCCTGGTGCGAAGGGTTCTGTTGTTACCGTCAAGACCGCAGTGAAGGGCGGTGCTCACGCATGACGAACCTGACGTTGAACGTCCACACCGCAGACGGAAAGACCAACGGTTCCGTTGAGCTTCCGGCAGAACTTTTTGACCGTGAAGCTTCCATTCCCCTGATGCACCAGGTTGTGACAGCTCAGCTGGCAGCCGCTCGTCAGGGCACTCACGCCACCAAGACCCGCGGCATGGTCCGCGGTGGTGGTAAGAAGCCATTCCGCCAGAAGGGCACCGGTCGCGCTCGTCAGGGCTCGATCCGCGCGCCACACTTCACCGGCGGTGGCATTGTCCACGGTCCGCAGCCGCGTTCTTACGCGCAGCGCACCCCAAAGAAGATGATCAAGGCTGCACTTGCTGGTGCACTCACTGATCGTGTTCGCAACGAGCGCATCCACCTCATTGAGGAGCTTGTTCCGGGCCAGAAGCCTTCGACCAAGTCTGCTCGTGCGTTCATTGAGCGTCTGACTGACCGTAAGTCGGTGCTGCTCGTGATCGGCCGTGAGGATGTTAACTCCCGTCTGTCCGCAAGGAACCTGCCGGGCGTCACCATTCTTGAGCCGGCGCAGCTGAACACCTACGACGTGCTGAACGCCGATGACGTTGTGTTCTCGGTTGAGGCGCTGCACACCTTCATCAACCGTGGCAAGGCTGAAGCTGCGGAGGAGGAGAAGTAAATGGCTAAGATCGTGAATTCCCGCGACATCATCATCGCGCCGGTCCTCTCTGAGAAGACCTACGCGCTGATGGAGCAGAACACCTACACGTTTTTTGTAGCGAAGTCTGCTAACAAGACCCAGATCAAGATTGCCGTGGAAGAGATTTTCGGCGTCGACGTCGCTTCGGTGAACACCGTGAACCGTGAGGGCAAGCGCAAGCGTTCCCGCACTGGTTTCGGTAAGCGCAAGGACACCAAGCGCGCCTACGTTACTCTCCGCGAGGGCAGCGATCCCATCGACATCTTCGGCGGCGCAGCCGTCTAAGTGACTCGATAGAAAAGGACAAAATATGGCTATTCGTAAGTACAAGCCGACAACCCCGGGTCGCCGTGCCAGCTCTGTTTCGGAGTTCGAGGAGCTTACCCGCTCCACTCCGGAAAAGTCGCTGCTGCGCCCGCTCCCGAAGAAGGGTGGCCGCAACACGCACGGCCACATCACCACTCGTCACCGTGGTGGCGGCCACAAGCGTCGCTACCGCGTGATTGACTTCCGTCGTTCGGACAAAGACGGCGTGCTGGCAAAGGTTGCTCACATCGAGTACGACCCGAACCGCACCGCTAACATTGCTTTGCTCCACTACTACGACGGTGAGAAGCGCTACATCATCGCTCCGAAGGGCCTGAAGCAGGGTGCCGTCGTTGAGGCTGGTCCTAACGCCGACATCAAGGTTGGTAACAACCTCCCACTTCGTAACATCCCGACCGGTACGACGATCCACGCTGTTGAGCTCAAGCCTGGTGCAGGTGCCAAGCTTGCTCGTTCCGCAGGCGCTTCTATTCAGCTGCTCGGTAAGGAAGGTTCCTACGCAGTGCTGCGTATGCCGTCCTCCGAAATTCGCCGCGTGGACATCCGCTGCCGCGCAACCGTTGGTGAGGTCGGCAACGCTGACCAGATCAACATCCGCTGGGGCAAGGCTGGCCGTATGCGCTGGAAGGGCTGGCGCCCAACGGTCCGCGGTGTTGTCATGAACCCTGTGGATCACCCACACGGTGGTGGTGAAGGTAAGACTTCCGGTGGTCGTCACCCAGTGTCCCCATGGGGCAAGAAGGAAGTTCGCACCCGCAACCCAAACCGTTACTCAAACAACATGATCGTGCGACGCCGTCGCTCGAAGAACAAGAAGCGTTAAGAGGAGGTAGTAAGACATGCCACGTAGCCTAAAGAAAGGCCCGTTCGTCGATGAGCACCTCCTCAACAAGGTGGACGCTCAGAACGATGCAGGCACCAAGCAGGTAATCAAGACCTGGTCTCGCCGTTCGACCATTCTCCCAGATTTCATCGGACACACTTTCGCCGTCCACGACGGCCGCAAGCACGTCCCGGTGTTTGTCGACGAGTCCATGGTCGGCCACAAACTCGGTGAGTTTGCACCAACCAAGACCTTTAAGGGTCACGTCAAGGAACAGAAGGGACGTCGATAAGCAATGGCTGACACCATCACCACTGCATCCGCGACGGCCAAGTTCGTTCGTGTTTCTCCGATGAAGGCGCGCCGCGTGCTCGCCCTCGTCCGTGGGAAGTCCGTCTCCGAGGCTCTCGCAGTCCTGAAGTACGCACCACAGAGTGCTGCGAAGGACGTTGCCAAGGTTGTTGCATCTGCAGCCGCCAACGCTGAAAACAACTTCGGTTTGGACCCGCGTACGCTGGTCGTCTCCGAGTGCTGGGCAAACGAAGGTCCGACCATGCGTCGCTTCCAGCCACGCGCTCAGGGTCGCGCATTCCAGATCCGGAAGCGCACCTCGCACATCACCGTAGTTGTCGAGTCCAAGGAAGGGGCGAAGTAATGGGCCAGAAGATTCACCCACACGGCCTGCGCCTGGGTATCACGTCCGACTGGAAGTCCCACTGGTACGCCGACAAGAACTACGCTGATTACGTCGCAGAAGACATCAAGATCCGCGAGTTCCTGTCCAAGGGCCTCGAGCGCGCCGGTATCTCCGACGTTGTCATCGAGCGCACCCGTGACCGCGTCCGCGTCGACATTCACACTGCCCGCCCGGGCATCGTGATTGGCCGTCGTGGCGCTGAGGCTGACCGCATCCGCCGTGAGCTCGAGAAGCTCACCGGCAAGATGGTTGCGCTGAACATCCTCGAGGTCAAGAACGTCGACGCCGACGCGACGCTCGTTGCTCAGTCCATCGCTGAACAGCTGGTCAACCGCGTTGCGTTCCGTCGTGCGATGCGCAAGGCAATCCAGTCCGCTATGCGTAACCCACAGGTCAAGGGCATCAAGGTCATGACCTCGGGTCGTCTCGGCGGCGCTGAAATGTCCCGCGTCGAGCGCTACCACGAAGGCCGTGTGCCACTGCACACCCTTCGTGCTGAGATCGACTACGGCATCGCAGAAGCACACACGACCTTCGGCGTCATCGGCGTCAAGGTTTGGATCTACAAGGGCGACGTCGTCGGTGGCGTGCGCGAGTCCGAGCTCAACGCTCCGTCGAACGAGCGTCGTGGCCGTGGCGATCGCCGCCCACGCCGTGGTGGCCAGCGCCGCCAGCGTGCAGAGCAGAAGCAGGAGGGCTAATCAATGCTTATTCCTAAGCGTGTGAAGTACCGCCGCCAGCACCGCCCGACTCGTTCTGGCGTGTCCAAGGGTGGCAACACGATCAACTTCGGTGACTACGCTCTGCAGGCTCTCGAGCCGGCGTACATCACCAACCGTCAGATTGAGGCGGCTCGTATTGCGATCAACCGCCACGTCAAGCGTGGTGGCAAGGTCTGGATCAACATCTTCCCGGACCGTCCGTTGACGCAGAAGCCGCTCGGTGTTCGTATGGGTTCCGGTAAGGGCCCTGTCGAGAAGTGGGTCGCTAACGTAAAGCCGGGACGTATTCTCTTTGAGATGTCCTACCCGAACGACGCAACCGCTATCGAGGCACTGCGCCGCGCAGGCGCGAAGCTGCCTTGCAAGGTTCGCATCATCAAGAAGGAGGACCAGTTCTAATGGCAAACGGTACCCCCGCATCCGAGTTCCGCGAGCTCAACGACGAAGAGCTGCGCGCTCGTCTGTCCGAGGCAAAGGAAGAGCTGTTTAACCTGCGCTTCCAGCTTGCTACCGGCCAGCTGACCAACAACCGCCGCATCTCCACCGTGAAGCGCGACATTGCACGTATCTACACCGTGCTGCGCGAGCGCGAGCTCGGCCTGTCCGTTGTTCCGGGAGCTGAGGCTTAATCATGAGTGAGGCAAACGTGAACGAACAGACCAACGAGAAGCGTGTTCAGAAGAACCGCCGCGGCTACGTCGTATCCGACAAGATGGACAAGACCATCGTTGTTGAGGTCGAGGACCGCAAGTCCCACGCCCTGTACGGCAAGATCGTCCGTACCACCAAGCGCGTGAAGGCACACGACGAGGAGAACACCGCAGGTGTTGGCGACCTCGTCCGCATCCAGGAGACGCGTCCGCTGTCCAAGGACAAGCACTTCCGTCTCGTGGAGATCATTGAGAAGGCACGCTAAACCCATCCGGTAGAGGCGTCCGACTCAAGGACAAGAGAGCACCACCCCCAAGTTTCGTTACGACGGGGTGGTGCTTTTTCTATTTCGGTAGACTTTCTGGTGCTCGTAACGTTCAATGAAAAGGAGTTCACTATGGGTACTGGCAAGTTTTGCGTCACTGTTGCACACGCGAAGGACAATGAGGACCTTGCGACGCTCGGTTTCGTCGTCGCCAACGCTGCTGTAGGTTCCGCGCAGGACACGATGGTCTTCCTGTCTTCCGAGGGCGCTCGCCTCGCTGCGAAGGGCTACGCGGACGACATCCATGAGGAGGGCTTCGCTCCAATCAAGGAGTTGATTGAGAACTTCGTTGCCGCAGAGGGCAAGCTGTACGTGTGCGCGCCTTGTGCCAAGAAGCGCGGCTTCGGGGAAGAGGATCTTATCGACGGCGCCACCATCGTCGGCGGCGCAAAGCTGGTTGAGTTCCTGGCAGACGGCACCCCAAGCGTTTCCTACTAAGGCAACGATGTCTCAGTCCGAGAATCTGCACCCGTACGCTCCAGACGCCAGCTTCGACGGCGGCGATCTGGACTGCGGTAACGGGTTGCTGTTATTGATCCGAAAGAACATCGATCCGCTCGAGTCTGGCCAGCTGCTGGAGATTATCTCCTACGACCCCACAGTCAAGGTGGACCTGCCTTCCTGGTGTAACTTGACTGGCAATGACTTGGTCAACGTGGTTGAGGAGCCAGAGCACAAGCGGTGGCGCTTCCTCGTGTCGAAGGGGGCGTTTACGAAGCCCGTGGAGGTTGCTGACATCCCGGCCGCTCCCGAGGCTGTGCGCCCGAAAAAGAAGAAGGGGCCGCGCAAGCGCCCGCAGATGCCGGTGACGCAGGAGGTCGTGGAGCCGACGATCGCCAAGGAACTGTCTGAGCCAGCTCCCGCGCCGGAGATTCCGGCCGGATCTGTGCTGACGATGGGCTCTTGGCCACGGTCTCCGTGGTTGTTGGATGCGCTGCACCGCCACCTCGAAGAGCGGATGGATGAGGGCACGTTCCAGGCCACAGCCGACGACGCGGTGCGCCTGGTGGTGTCGGCGCAGGAGCGGGCCGGAGTGGACGTCGTCACGGATGGTGAAATGCGACGCGACAACTACTCGAGCTTCGTCGCGGGGCGTCTGCAGAACTGCCAGCTGATCCCGATTACGGACCTGCTGCCGTACGTGGATGACCCGGAGGAGTTCGAGCGCGAGCTTCGCGCGTTGGACGTCCCGGCGGGCGAGGTGCGCCACCCGGCGGTCTTTGGCCCGCTTGGTCGCGATAAGCCGCTGGTTGCGCACGAGGTTGAGTTCGTGCAGCAGCTCACCGACCGCCCGGTGAAGGTGTGCCTGCCGGGGCCGTATCTGCTCACGCGCACGATGTGGATGGAGTGTGTCTCCGACCGCGCGTACGAGAACCGTGAGGAGATGTCGAAGGACATTGTCAGGGTGTTGCGCGAGGAGCTCCACGAATTGCTGGCGAAGGGAACGTCGCTGGTGCAGATCGATGAGCCGGTGCTTACTGAAGTCGTGTACGGGCAGGCAGGCGGGGGCGGCCGCACGTTTATGTGTGGCGCGCTCGACGGCCTGGAGGGCACGGTGGATGAGGAGCTGGAGTTCGCGAAGTCGTTGCTCGATGAGCTGACGGAGGGGCTGCCGAAGGAGCGGTTGGCGCTGCACGTGTGCCGCGGCAACTGGACCACGGACGAGTCGGCGGCGCTGACGGGCGATTACGCTCCGTTTGTTGAGCTGTTCGCCTCGCTGAACGTGGGTATGTTGTCCATGGAGTTGGCGACGCCACGCGCCGGCGATATCCGAGCCCTCGAGGGAATCCGCGACGACCAGCGCATCTGCGTTGGCGTGCTGAACCAAAAGCTCCAGGAGCTGGAGCCCGTCGAGGCAGTGGAGGAGCGCATCGAGCGAGCCCTGGACACGTTCGGGGCTGACCGGGTGGTCTTCTCCACGGACTGCGGTTTTGCAACGTTTGCGGATAACCCAATCGTGGCCGCGAACTTGGCTGAGCAGCAGCTCGCGCTCATTGTGCAGGCCCGCGACAACGTGATGGCACGCCGCAATGCATGAGGATCATTACTGGGACGCCCAGGACATCGCGTGCGGTGATGTCCTGGTGCGCCTCTTCCTCTTGTTCCGCGACCAGATCAAGGATGGGGAAGTGCTGCACTTGCGGTCCACGAACGAGGCGATCGATATCGATATTCGTGCCTGGTGCGGCCTGACTGGCAACACGTTGCTGCGCGCGGATCACCCGGAGTTTTATATCCGTAAAACTTCTGATTGATGTGAAACTTCGGCTATCCTTAGCGCTGTGAATAAAGGACTGCGCCGAACGAACCATGTCGTTTCCCGGACCCTTGCCACCGTGGGGCTCGGGCTTTGTATTCTTGCCTCTACCGCTGCGTGCGGGTTTGGGGGCGGTCAGCCGGTCATGGCAGCTGATACGACAGAGCTCGCTCCTCGTGATGTTGCTGCCAAAGTGCCGGTCACCGCGACGGTGGAGGCTGCCACGGTGACCGCGTTGACGACGCACCTGACCGGCCCGGTCACAGCCCTGAACGTGAAGGTGGGACAGCGTGTCGAGGCGGGCCAGGTCGTCGCGGTCCTGGATACGTCGGGGGTCCAGCGTGAGATTGATGCGCAGCGCGCGCAGCAGATTTCGGCGGATGTCGCGGCGCAGAATCAGCTTGAGCAGGCCCAGCAGGCTTACCAGCAGTCGAGCGACGCGATGCAGCGTGGCCTGAACCCGCAGGTGACGCAGGCGGAGGCGGCGCTTCGCCAGGCTGATGGCCAGTTGCAGGAGGCTACCGCAGTTTTCGAGCAGCGAAAGAAAGCAGTCGCTGCGGGCCTGGACAGCACGCTGCTTACGCAGGCGCAGGGCGTGGACTCGGCGCGTCGTGACGCGCTGACGGCGGCCCTGGAGTCTGTGCGCGGCAACCACGGCATCTTCCAATCTGGGATGGCGCAAGACGATGCTGTGCAGCCGTTGCTGAGCAAACTGGAGGCCGACGAGCGTTTCCGCGGCGCGAAGCACAACCTTTCTGCGGCGCAAAAGGCGTACGACGCCGCCCTCAACGACACCGACGCGGATCTTGCGGCGAAGCAGCGCGCGGTTGCCCAGGCATTTGATGCGAAAGCAGAGGCGGCGGTTGGGCTCGAGGTGGCGAAGCTTGCCGCCCAGCAGCAGCTCGATTCCCAGGCGGCGGCTGTGCAGCAGGCACAGCGTGGGGTGCAGGCGGCGCAGGCGGCAGCTGGCCAGTCAATCGCGCAGCTTGAGGTCGACGTGGCGTCGGGTCAGGTGCGTGCTCCGATCGCGGGTGTGGTCGCGGAGGTTGCGGTGAAGCAGGGGCAAACGCCGACGGGCTATCTGCTCTCGGTGGCGGACCCGAATCGGCTGGTGCTGCGCGCGAGCGTCAAGGAGCTGGACTCGGCGAAGATGCAGCCGGGCGACGCCGTCACGTTCACCACGCCTGGCACCGGCGCGAAGAAGTTTAAGGGCCGTGTGCTGGATGTTTCATCGGTTGCGGAAGCGCAGCCCGCTGCGGATGGGGCGTCGGCACAGGCGGCGCGCCCGGAGTTCCCCGTGGAGATCGAGGTTCTGGGTGATACCGAGGGCCTCAAGATCGGCGGGACGGCAAAGGCGCAGATCACCACGGAGTCCGCGAAGGACGCGCTCGCTGTGCCGCGGGAGGCCGTCGTCGACGAGAATGGCAGCTACTCGGTGTACACGCTTCGCCCGAAGGATGACGGGGACAAGTTCGAGGTAGTGAAGACGCCGGTCAAGGTTGGGCTGGTCTCGGATTCGGATGTGGTCGTAGAGGGCGTCGAGAAGGGGACGCGGGTGCTGAACAAGCCTGCCGAGTACCGCGAACGCGTCGGTGCCACTGTGACCTTGGTTGAGGAGCAGGAGTGAACCCGCGCGAATCTGTCAGACTCGCTACGGTGAGCCTGCGGGCGAACAAGATGCGCTCGGCGCTGACGCTGCTCGGGGTGATCATTGGCATCGCCTCGGTGATTGCGATTATGACGCTGGGTAAGGCGATGCAGAAGCAGACGCTGGACAGCCTGGAGCAGTTCGGCATTCACGACGTCCACCTCGAAGTCAAGCCCCGCCAGGAGGATGACAGCGAGGCCGCCCGCTACATGTTCCAAGAAATTGACGACGCCTCGAAGCTCACCCCCGACATGATCGAGGACCTGCGCGCCGACCTCGGGGCGCAGGCGAAGGGTATCGCGTTTGAGTTGGATAGCTCGACAGCTCAGGCGACACGCGGGCTGGCGCACGGCACCACGATGGTGAGTTTTGTCAACGCTGACCAGCTGGAGATGCAGAACCTGCCGCTGACCGCCGGGCGATTTCTGACCCAAGACGACATTGAGGCGAACCGTGCCGTGGCGGTGGTCTCGCCGGAGGTTGTGGAGCAGCTGTTCAATAACGACCCTGATTCGGCGATCGGGCAGGAAGTCGAGCTGGACATCGGCGGGCAGTATGCTTCGGTGCAGGTGGTCGGCGCGTACGGGCACTTTGAGAAGCAGGGAGTGCTGGTCGGGGACTTTTCGCAGTCGATGATGGCGGTGCCGTACACGGTGCAGCCGGACATGATGCGCACGCCGGTGCCTGGCGTGGACAACGTGAGCGTGCGCGTCGCGGACGGCGCCGACACCGATCAAGTGGCCAAGGACGTCCAGGCGTGGGCGGACCGTGCCTATGAGGACGACCCCGATTACAAGGGGAAAGTGGCCGACATGAAGCGTGACATCGATCAGCTCAACCAGACGTTGACCATGATGAGCGTGGTGGTCTCCGCGATCGGCGGGATCTCGCTGCTGGTGGGCGGTATCGGCGTGATGAACATCATGTTGATTACCGTGACGGAGCGCACCCGCGAGATTGGTGTGCGCATGGCGCTCGGGGCGACGAGGCGAATGATCCGCACGCAGTTTGTCACCGAGGCGATGATCGTCTGCCTCATCGGCGGGCTCTTCGGCGTGGTCGTGGGCGCGAGCTTCGGCATGCTGGGCGCGCTGCTGCTCAACGCCTTCGTGCTGCCCCCGATCTCGGCAGTGCTACTCTCACTGGTATTCGCGCTGCTGATTGGCCTGTTCTTCGGCTACTACCCGGCCAACCGCGCCTCGAGAATGAACCCGATCGAAGCCCTGCGCTACGAATAGCAACAACGTTTGGAGTGACACATATGGCAGCCACCGTGCTGACCACGGAAAACACGCGCCGGTACAAGCCCGAGCCATCAGTGGCGACAGCGCTGAAGACACCGCGCATCCTGACGAAGGAGGTCCTCGCCGGGCTAGTTGTGGCGCTGGCGCTGATCCCAGAGGCGATCAGCTTCTCCATCATCGCCGGGGTGGACCCGAAGATCGGGCTGTACTCCTCCTTCATCATGGCGATGGTGATCGCGATTACGGGTGGGCGCCCCGCCATGATCGCGGCCGCCACCGGTGCGGTGGCGCTGGTAATCGCGCCACTGGTGCGCGACTACGGCTACGACTACATGGTGGCAGCCATCATGCTCGCCGGGGTGTTCCAGATTCTGTTGGCGGTTGCTGGCGTCGCAACGCTGATGCGGTTCTTGCCGCGAAGCGTGATGATTGGCTTCGTCAACGCGCTGGCGATTCTCATCTTTGTGGCGCAGCTGCCCGAAATCATCGGCATTCACTGGGCGGTGTACCCGCTGCTGGCGCTGGCCATCGTGATCATGGTGGTGATGCCGAAGTTTACGCAGGCGGTTCCGGCCCCGCTCGTCGCAATCCTGGTGGTGACGCTCATCGCGGTCGCGACGAATGCGCCGGTCCCGACGGTCGGGGACCGCGGCGAGCTGCCGAGCAGCCTGCCCGAATTCTTTATCCCACACGTGCCGCTGACCTGGGAGACGCTGCGGATCATCGCACCGTACTCGCTCGGCGTGGCGCTTGTTGGCCTGATGGAGTCGCTGATGACCGCGAAGCTGATTGACGAAGTCACGGACACGCACTCCAACAAGACTCGCGAGAGCTGGGGGCAGGGCGTCGCGAACATTGTCACCGGCCTGTTCGGCGGGATGGGTGGCTGCGCCATGATCGGCCAGTCCATGATCAACGTGAAGGTCTCGGGGGCTCGCACCCGTATTTCCACCTTCCTGGCGGGCGCGTTCCTGCTGATCCTGATGCTCGCGTTCGGCGAATACGTCGCCATGATTCCGATGGCAGCGTTGGTCGCCGTGATGGTGATGGTGTCGGTGGGCACGTTCGACTGGCACTCGGTGACGCCGAGCACGTTGCGTAAGCTTCCGGTGTCGGAAACCGTCACGATGCTGATCACGGTCGCGGTGGTGCTGGCGACGAACAACCTAGCCATCGGCGTCGTGGTTGGCGTCCTAGTTGCGTCGGTCATCTTTGTACGCAACGTCGCCCACCTGGTTGAAGTGACCCGCGAAGTTATCGACGGCGTTGCCCACTACGTGGTATCCGGCCAGCTGCTGTTCGCCTCCTCCAACGACCTGACCACCTTGTTTATGTACTCGGAGGACCCGGAAGAGGTTGTCGTGGACCTGCACCGCGCGCACGTGTGGGACACGTCAACAGTCGCGGCGCTCGACAGCATTGAGCAAAAGTACGCCGAGCACGGCAAGCACGTGCGCTTTGTCGGCATGAACCCGAGTACCACGGAGTTTCACGGAAAGCTCACCGGCTCGCTGGGCTAGGGTACGGCGGCGTCACTTTTTCAGGAACTACGCCGCGTGTAAAATTCGCCCCATGTGTGGAATCGTTGGATACATAGGTGGCGAGCGTGCACGCGAGCACGACGCCCTCACCGTCATTATTGATGGGCTTCGCAGGCTCGAATACCGCGGTTATGACTCGGCCGGGGTAGCAGTCATGCAGGGCGACACCATCGCGTGCAGGAAGAAGGCAGGCAAGGTCGCGGACCTTGAGCAGGCCATCGCCGAGGCACCGCTTGCGCCCTCCAACCTGGGCATCGGGCACACCCGGTGGGCAACCCACGGCGGGCCTACCGACGCCAACGCCCACCCCCACGTCGTCGGCGACGGCGCGCTGGCCGTGGTGCACAACGGCATCATCGAGAACTTCGCGGCACTTCGTGCTGAGCTGAGCGAGAAGGGCTACACGTTCCGCTCCGAAACTGACACCGAGGTGGCAGCCACGCTGCTGCTGGACATCTTCAATACTGAGGCGAACAAGGACCTCACCGAGGCAATGCGCCTGACCGCCCTGCGACTCGAGGGCGCGTTCACGCTGCTGGCCATCGAGCAGGAATTCCCGGACCGTATCGTTGCGGCGCGCTGGAACTCCCCGCTGGTCATCGGCCTGGGCGAGGGTGAGAACTTCCTCAGCTCTGACGTCTCCGGCTTCATCGAGTTCACCCGCGACGCGGTGGAGATGGACAACGGGCAGATCGTTACCCTGACCGCCGACAGCTACGACATCATTGACTTCGAAGGCAACCACGCCGAGGGCAGCCCGTTCCGCGTCGAGTGGGACGTCACCGCCGCAGAAAAGGGTGGGTTCGATTCCTTCATGGCGAAGGAGATCCACGACCAGCCGGCCGCCGTTCGCGACACCCTCTACGGCCGCTTCGACGCCGAGGGAAAGCTCACGCTCGACGAACTACGTATCGACGAGTCCGTGCTGCGCAGCGTCGACAAGATCATCATCGTGGCCTGCGGTACCGCTGCGTACGCGGGGCACGTGGCGAAGTACGCGATTGAGCACTGGTGCCGCATCCCGACGGAGGTCGAGCTGGCGCACGAGTTCCGCTACCGCGACCCGATCGTCACCCCGAACACCCTGGTCGTAGCAATTTCGCAGTCCGGCGAGACCATGGACACCCTCATGGCGGTACGCCACGCGCGCGAGCAGGGCGCGAAGGTCATCGCGATCTGCAACACGGTCGGCTCCTCCATCCCGCGTGAGGCCGACGCATCCCTGTACACCTACGCTGGCCCAGAAATCGCAGTGGCGTCGACGAAAGCGTTCATCTCCCAGATCGTGGCGTCCTACCTGTTGGCGCTGTACCTGGCGCAGGTCCGCGGCAACAAGTTCACCGACGAAATCCAGACCATCATTGCTGAGCTGGAGGAGATGCCGGAGAAGATCCAGTGGATCCTGGACAACGAAGCAGAAATCCAGGAACTTGGCCGCGAGCTCGCCGACGCGAAGTCGGTACTCTTCCTCGGCCGCCACGTCGGCTTCCCAGTCGCGCTCGAGGGCGCACTGAAGCTCAAGGAGGTCGCCTACCTGCACTCAGAGGGCTTCGCCGCAGGCGAGCTCAAGCACGGCCCGATCGCGCTGGTTGAGGAAGGGCAGCCGGTGTTCGTCATCGTGCCGTCGAAGCGTTCGCGCCACAACCTGCACGCCAAGGTTGTCTCCAACATCCAGGAAGTCCGCGCGCGTGGCGCCGTCACCATCGTGATCGCGGAAGAGGGCGACGAAGACGTGAACCGCTTCGCCAACCACGTGATCCGCATCCCGCAGTCGGCCGGCCTCATGCAGCCCCTCTTGTCGACGATCCCGCTGCAGATCTTCGCCTGCACCGTTGCGCAAGCACGTGGCTTGAACGTGGACCAGCCGCGCAACCTGGCGAAGTCCGTCACGGTGGAGTAGCGCGCTAGAGTGGCCGCATGAAGAAGTTTGGGTTCCTTTCATTCGGTCACCACGCACCACCCGGGCGCCAGGGGATGACCGCCCGCGAGGCGCTGCAGGACACTGTGGAGCTGGCACGCCAGGCGGATGCTATCGGTGTCAACGGCGCATACGTGCGCGTGCATCACTTTGCGCCGCAGTTCGCGTCTCCGATTGCGCTGCTCGGCGCGATGGCGTCGGCGACGAAGCACATTGAGGTGGGCACCGGCGTCGTGGATATGCGCTACACTAACCCGCTGCAGCTCGCGGAGGACGTCGCCGCGCTCGATTTGCTAAGCGACGGCCGCCTCGCCTTCGGCGTCTCCCGCGGGTCACCGGAGCCTGCCGATAGAGGGTGGCGCGCTTTCGGCTACGAGTCAGAGGCCGCGAACGGTTCTGACCTGGCGCGTGCACATTTCCAGCGTTTCATTTCCGCGCTGCGCGGGGACCCGATGGCGCTCGCCGCATCCCTTGAGGAGCAGTACCCGCAGATGTACCCGCCTGCCAGCCCGCTCTCGGTGATGCCACACTCCGAGGATGCGGCGCGCCGGGTGTGGTGGGGAGCAGGTACGTTCGCCAGCGCCGAGCAGGCTGCCCGCGACGGCGTGAACCTGATGAGCTCCACGCTGATTTCGGAAGCCGACGGCCGCAGCCTCGGCGAGCTGCAGGCGGAACAGATTCAGCACTACCGGAAGGCGTGGGCGGCCGCGGGCCACGACTGGGAGCCGCGCGTTTCTGTTTCTCGTTCTATCTTTCCGATCGTGGACGAGGACACCGAGCGGCTCTTCGGACTGCTGGATACCGAGGAACAGATCGGTCAGATTGAGCGTGGTGTGTACACCACGTTCGGCAAGACGTACGCCGCAGAGGCCGATCAGCTTATCGAGGAGCTCGGTAATGACCCAGCAATCCAGGCCGCGGACACGCTGATGCTCACCGTTCCGAACCAGGCCGGGGTGGACGTGTGCATGCAGATCCTGCGCGGGTTCGCCGAGCACGTCGCGCCGGCGCTTGGGTGGGAGCCAGCGAACGCGGCTTCCTAATCCAGCTCGTGGGCGAAGGGGGTGTCTGCGCCGGTGCGCGACACCGTGATCGCGGCCGCGCGGGTGGCGAACGTGAGGATGTCGCACCATTCCTCCTCGCCGAGGGCGAGCAGGCCGTCGCGGTCCAGGCCGCGGGCGTCGAACTGGTGGACCAGCGCCGCCATCACCGTGTCGCCGGCGCCGATCGTGTCCGCGACCGTGACCTTCGGTGACGGGACCGTGACCGTGCCGAACGGCGCGCGTACCCGCAGGCCGTCGGCGCCGAGCGTGGTCACCACGACTGGCACGTGGGAGGTGTCACCGAGGAACTCGACTTCCTCGTCGGAGAGTTTGAGCACCGTTACGGAATCGAGCAGCCCCCGCAGGAACAGGCGGTGTTTCTCGGAAGCGAACGCCGGGCGGATATTCGGGTCCAGGCAGACGATTGCGCCGTGCTTCGCCGACTCAGAGGCGGCCTCCGCGTAGCGCAGCGACGCGGGCTCTAGCGCCAGGGACAGGGTCCCGAACACCGCGTAGCCCTCCTGCACCGGGACTGGCTGTGCAAAGCGGTCGGCGGTGCCGTCAACGTAGAAGGTGTAGGTCGCCGAGCCGTTCTCCGCCAGCGCGGTGACGGCCAGGGTAGTGGGCTCGTCGCCGCGGCCGCAGTTGGTGAGGTCCACGTGGGCGTCGAGAAGCGATTGGGCGAGTGCCTCCCCGAAGTTGTCGCGAGACAACCGTGACTGGAAGGAGACGTCTGCGCCGAGTCGGCCCAGAGCTCGGGCCACATTGAACGGGCCGCCACCGAGCGCGGGCACCAGCGGCGCGAGCGGGGAACGGTCCTGGGGGACAAGGTCAACGAGGGCTTCGCCGTACACAGTGATCATGGTTCCACCGTAGACTAAGTCGCATGACGTACCGGCCAACATTTCACCTGTCCCCGCCGCAAGGGCGCCTCAACGACCCGAACGGCGTCACGCTCATCGGCGACCAACTCCACGTGTTTTACCAGCATGATCCGTGCTTTCCGCACGCTGCGAAGCGCACCGGTTGGGGCCACGCCGTCACCACAATTGGGGGTGAGGAGGGCCTGGGCCAGTGGCGCCACCTTCCGGACGCGCTGTATCCGGACTTCCCGTACGACACGCACGGGTGCTACTCCGGGTCCTCCGTGGTCCACGACGGTGAGGTCATGCTGTTTTACACCGGCAACGTGAAGGAGGATGGGTGCCGCCTGACCACGCAGAACCTGGTCCGCGTTGAGGACTTGGAGGGCCCGATGGGCGGTGTGTACCACCGTGCACCGGAGAATCCGCTCATTGACGGCCCAGCCCTCGGCTTTACCGCCCACTACCGGGACCCGCACGTCACCCAGAATGAGGACGGCTCCTGGCGCATGGTGCTCGGCGCGCAGCGTGAGGAGGAGCGCGGCGCGGTGGTGCTCTACGAGTCACCGGACCTGCTGAACTGGTCGTTTGCTGGCGCGCTGCAGTTCGAGGGGCTGGACCCGCGCGTTGAGGCCGCCTACATGTGGGAGTGCCCGAACCTGCTGCGGATGCGTGACCACGCGACGGGGCAGTGGCGCGAGGTACTCGTGCTGTGCCCGCAGTACCCGGGCTCGGACGAGTGCGGCTACGTCGTCGGTTCGCTTGATGGCCTGTGGTTTCGCGTGGAGTCGCAGTTCCGGGCGTTGGACTTTGGGCATCAGTTTTACGCGCCGCAGATGGTCGCCGAGGACGATGGCGATGCGCTGTCGCTCGGTTGGATGGGACTGCCTGCCCGCGATGACACCCCAACGCTTCAGGCAGAGGGCTGGGTGCATCAGCTGACGTTGCCTCGCAGGCTCCAACTTGTCGACGGCCAGCTTCGCACCGAACTCCTTCTCCCAACCGATCCCGCGGGGATGGTCGTGCACCGCGAAGTTCTCAGGGGACAGCCGTGGGAGGCCGACCTGGTCGACGATGCCGGTGGCGTTGGTGCTCACGTGGCGTGGCGGCCTGGCGAGGCCGGGCGTGGAACGCTGAGCGTGACGGTCGGCGGTGACGAGCGCCGCGCCGAGTGCGCGCAGGGCGAACTCGTGGTGTGCGCTGACGGGGCGGCGCTCGAAGTTGTTGCCGGAGACGGGGAAGTGGCGTTCTCCTCGGCGGTCTTCGGTACTGAGGGAGCCCCATGGGGCGCTGTGGAAGTACGTGAAATCGGCCACAACCGGGGGTAATCGGACGCAAGTAAGCTGATTTATGCCCGTATAGATGTTTGACTGTGTGGGAAGAGAAAGGATTCCCACATGGACCACAAAGAAGTAGCCCGGCGGGTCCTCGCCGGGGTAGGGGGCGAGGAAAACATCGTTGGCGTCGCCCACTGCGCGACGCGACTGCGTTTCGTGCTTAAGGACGTCGACAAGGTTGCGCAGGACGCACTGGAGAACGACCCGGATCTGAAGGGCACGTTCGCAACCGGCGGCATGTTCCAGATCATCGTCGGCCCCGGTGACGTGGACATTGTCTTTGATCAGCTCAACGGCATGACCAGCAAGAGCATTGCTGTCTCCACGGAAGACCTGAAGGAAGTAGCGGCGAACCAGGGCAACTGGTTTACGCGCTTCATTAAGGTCTTTTCTGACATCTTCGTGCCGCTGATCCCAATCCTGGTTGGCGGCGGTCTGCTCATGGCGCTCAACAACGTCCTGACCGCCGAGGGGTTGTTCGGGGAGAACTCCCTGGTGGGGATGTTCCCGCAGATCCAGGGTCTGACGGAGATCATCAATGTGCTGGCCTCCGCACCGTTCGCGTTCCTGCCGGTGCTGGTGGGGTACTCCGCGACGAAGCGCTTCGGTGGCAACGAATACCTCGGCGCCGGCATGGGCATGGCGATGGTTCACCCGGCGTTGGTCAACGGCTACGACGTGGCGAACTCCGTTGCCGACGGAACGATGCCGTTCTGGGACCTGTTCGGCTTGCCAGTCGCGCAGGCGGGTTACCAGGGTGCGGTGCTGCCGGTGCTGGCGGTCGCGTGGATCTTGGCAACGATCGAGAAGTGGTTCCACAAGCGTCTGAAGGGTACGGCGGACTTCCTGATTACTCCGCTGGCAACCCTGCTGATTACGGGCTTCATTACCTTCATCGCCGTCGGCCCGTTTGTCCGCTGGCTCGGTGACCTGCTGATTGTCGGCCTCTCCAGCCTGTACGACTTCGGTGGCCCAATCGGTGGCCTGCTTTTCGGTCTGGTGTACTCGCCGATCGTGATCACTGGCCTGCACCAGTCCTTCCCGCCAATCGAGCTCGAGCTGTTTAATCAGGGCGGCTCCTTCATCTTCCCGACGGCCTCCATGGCGAACATCGCGCAAGGCGCAGTGGCCCTTGCCGTGTACTTCCTGGCGCGCAACGCAAAGCTCAAAGGTCTAGCTGGTTCCTCGGGCATCTCGGCCGTATTTGGTATCACGGAACCCGCCATCTTCGGCGTCAACCTGCGCCTCCGCTGGCCCTTCTTTATCGGCCTCGGCGCGGCCGGTATTGGTGCAATGCTGATTGCGATCTTTGATGTCAAGGCAGTTGCGCTTGGTGCGGCGGGCTTTATCGGCGTGGTCTCCATCCGCGCGAATGACATGGTGACCTTCCTGATCCTCGGCGTCATTACGTTCGTGATCGCCTTCGTGGCGGCCTACGGGTACGGGCGCTACCTGGTGGGCAAGCATGGCAGCATCGATCCGGACGCAACCGAGGATCCAGCCGCCGATGCCGCTGCCGAGCAAGCGCTGCTCGAGGCGTCCGACGAGGCGCTCCACGTCGTGGCGCCTCTCGAGGGCAACGCCGTGCCGCTTGCGACGGTCAGTGACCCGATGTTTGCCCAGGGCAAGCTGGGGAACGGCGTGGCAATCGTGCCGACGGTTGGGGAGCTGCGCGCACCCGTCGCCGGTACGGTTGCGGTCACGTTCCCGTCCGGCCACGCCTACGCAATCCGCGCCAAGGGGACCGATGGCAAGAACGTGGACATTCTCATGCACATCGGCTTCGACACCGTGAACCTCAAGGGCGAGCACTTCACTGCACACGTGAAGAAAGGTGACGTCGTAGAAGCAGGCCAGCTCCTCGCGACGTTCGATATCGATGCCATCCGCGACGCAGGATACGAAGTGACGACTCCGGTCGTTGTCTCGAATACGAAGCGGGTAGGGGAGATTGGGGCGTCGAGAAGCCTTCCTGCAGACACGAAGTTTGGCGATGCCCTCTTCTTCGTCGAGCCGAAAAAGATAGCTGAAGAAGCAAAATAAAAGTTTTTTAGAAAACTGGCAACAACCTTAAATTGGTCTGTTAATCTGTTGGTGTCTTGTTCAGCGCGCTAGCTCACAAGGGTCTAGCGGACATCACAGGAGGAAAACTATGAAACTTCGTCGCATTCTCGCCGCAGGCCTCGTGGCTTCCGCTCTTGCAGTGGGCGCACCGGTCGCACAGGCAGCACAGCCAGCGCCAGAACCGCTGGCAGGTGTCCTGCACGCGCTGAAGCGCCTCGGTGGCTACCAGGCACAGAACCTGATCCTCGTGCCTGCACTGCTGTCCTCTTTGGGCTTCCTGACGAACATCGCGACGTCTTCGCAGCGCGTCTAAATCCCACCCATTCACCCGAGACCATAGAGAGAGAACGTAAGAATGAAACTTCGTAACGCAATTGCAGTTGCCGCTTCTGTTGTTGTCCTGTCTGGCGTTGTTGCTACCGATGCAAGTGCTGCACAGTACCCAGAGCCGCTGAACAACGTCATGAACGAGCTGCGCAACTTCGCTGGCCCGCAGGGTCCGAACCTGCTGCTGGTTCCGGCTGTGCTTTCGTCCATCGGTGTCGTCAACATGGCCGTTGTGGTCATCCTGTCGATCGTTGCTGCGGCAACCGGCGTGGGCATCGCTGCTTCGAGCTAAGTGCTCACCGAGCAATAACGAACGCCCCCTTCCCTTCGCGGGAACGGGGCGTTTTCTTTCTGCTTGGGGGTTAGCGGCGTGTCGCCAGCGGGGTTGCCGGGGTGCCGCCCTTGTTTAGCCAAGCATAGACGCCGCCCATGATGAGGCCACCACCGATGTAGTTGCCGACCCACACGATGAGCCAGTTCATCAGGCCATTCGTCAGTGTGAACCCGGCGAAGTGCTCGGCGCCGATGCCGTAGCCCGCCAGGGAGAAGACGACGAAGCTGGCGATGGAGTGCTCGTACCCCATTGCGGCGAATGCGGGAACGATCAGCATGATGGCGAGGAACTTCGCGGTGAAGTCCTTGCCAGCCTGGATGGCGAGCAGCACGCCGATGTTGACCACGATGTTGGCGAAAATGCCTTCCATGAAGAGCAAGCTGTCCGGCTTCGCGAGCTTGGTCTCAACGGTCGCGGCGAGGAAGCTGTCCATCCCGATCGGCTGGAACGCCGTGGCGTGGACCAGGAATACCGCGGTGATGAGGACGCCGAGCAGGTTGAAGATGGTGCAGGTGGAGACCATCAGGAAGCCCTTGAGCCAGGGGAGGCGTCCGGAGGCGCTGCCGTAGGTCATGAACATCATGTTGCCGGTTGCGAGTTCCGCCCCCAGGACAACGATGACGTACAGCGAGAGGCAGAAGATAGCTGCGAACACGAAGCGGCCGTAGCCGGGGGCGCTGCTTTCTACTTGGGTGGAGGCGACGGTGGCGAATGCCGTCATGATCGTCAAAAACATGCCGGCGAGCATGGAGCGTACCGCGAACTTGGGGAGTTCGTAGGTGTAGAGGTACGACTTGAAGCCGATTGAATCCGCAAGTGTGCCATCGAAGTTCATAGGTATGACCATACCAAAGGTCAGAACCGGGCACGAATCCACACAACCAAAAGTCATGGTTTGCGGGCGCGCATGTTCCGTGCTTTAATGTTCCAGTTGTCCTTTGCTGCGTGTTTGCTCTGCGCGTTTCCGAGCTGAGCATGTACGCCTGCGGTACCGAAGGTGCCGTCGACAAGCGAAAAGACATCGAAGACATTGACCACGTGCGTATAGGACGGAAATCTAACGCACATCGACCCAGGTCAGGAGACCAATAGTGATTCAGAAGGAATCGCGCCTGAAGGTCGCCGACAACACCGGTGCACGTGAAATCCTGTGCATCCGTGTCCTCGGCGGATCCGTTCGGCGCTTCGCCGGCATCGGCGATACGATCGTCGCCACTGTGAAGGAAGCTGCCCCAGGCGGCAACGTTAAGGAAGGCGAAGTCGTTAAGGCTGTCATCGTTCGCGCGAAGAAGGAGACCCGTCGTCCGGACGGCTCCTACATCGCGTTCGACGAGAACGCTGCAGTGCTGATCAAGAACGACACCGAGCCACGCGGCACCCGTATCTTCGGCCCAGTTGCTCGCGAGCTGCGCGACAAGAAGTTCATGAAGATCGTTTCTCTCGCACCGGAGGTGATCTAGGGATGAAAATCAAAAAGGGCGATATGGTCCAGGTCATCTCTGGCAAGGATAAGGGCGCGCAGGGCAAGGTTATTGAGGCATACCCGAAGCGTCAGCGCGTTCTCGTTGAAGGCGTGAACCGCATGAAGAAGCACGTCGCGAACTCCTACAACGAGCGCGGCGCAGAGTCCGGCGGCATTGTCACCCAGGAAGCTCCGATCCACGTCTCCAACGTGATGGTCCTGGATTCCGACGGCAAGCCGACGCGCGTGGGCTACCGTTTCGACGAAAACGGCAAGAAGGTCCGCGTTGCAAAGTCGAACGGGAAGGACATCTAAGCATGGCTGAGAACTACACCCCTCGTCTGAAGACCCAGTACAAAGAGGACATCCGTACCAAGCTCAACGATGAGTTCAAGTACGACAACGTCATGCAGATCCCAGGTCTGACCAAGATTGTTGTCAACATGGGTGTCGGCGACGCTGCACGTGACTCCAAGGTCATCAACGGCGCACTCGAGGACCTCGCCGCGATCACCGGCCAGAAGCCACAGCTTCGCCGCGCGAAGAAGTCCATCGCTAACTTCAAGCTCCGTGAAGGCATGCCGATCGGCGCGAAGGTCACCCTCCGCGGCGACCGCATGTGGGAGTTCCTGGACCGCCTGCTGACGGTTGCTCTGCCACGTATTCGTGACTTCCGTGGCCTCAGCGACAAGCAGTTCGACGGTGCAGGCAACTACACCTTCGGCCTGACCGAACAGACGATGTTCTACGAAATCGACATCGACAAGATCGATCGCGTCCGCGGTATGGACATCACTGTCGTCACCACCGCAACGAACGACGACGAGGGCCGCGCACTCCTGCGCCACCTCGGCTTCCCGTTCGCTGACAAGGATGGCAAGATGCAGCGCGCATAACGCGTCACTGCTTTTCGACGAACACCCCTGCGACCCAACCGGGTTGCGGGGGTGTACGTCTTTTGGGGGAACCTGCAGAGCACACCCGAAAAGTACGCATGTACTGCTTTTGGGAAACGTCGGATAGACTGACATTCTGCAACAATCTCTCAGGTGAATTTGAGGAGGCCACAATGGCTTTGCAAGAAATGGTCCACGCTGGGGCCAAAAAGAAAGAGCAGCTTCTCGATAATGAGATGCCACGGTTTTTCGTCCGCGCGATTCTCGCCGGCATTTACCTGACCGCCGGTACGGCGTTCGCCGCGGTGGCGGGAAATGCGGTCAATGAATATGCGCCGGGGCTCGGCTCGGTTGTGTTCGCCTTGCTGTTCGGGCTTGGCCTGTTCGCGATCGTCATCCTGAACGCGGAGCTTGCAACGGGCGACATGATGTTTGCGTCCTGGGCGGCGACAGACAAGGTGTTCAGCTGGGGCAAGGGTATTTGGCTCGTCGTTGTGGTGACGGTGGCGAACCTGATCGGTGCGATCATTTTCGCGGCTGTGATGAGCCAGTCGGCCAAGTTCGGCTCGATGGATAACAGCCACCTGATTGTCACTCTGGTTGAGGGCAAGTTGGCGAAGCCGTTCTTCGGCGCACTGCTTGAGGCGATCTTCGCGAACTTCATTGTCAACATGGCGATTGTTGGTGCGCTGCTGGCGAAGGAGTTCATCTCCAAGTTCGTCGTGATCCTGTCACTGATCGCTATCTTCGTTGGCCTGGGCCTCGAGCACGTTATTGCGAACTTCTCGCTGTTCTCCCTGGCGTTCCTGTCCAGCACGCCACCTGAGGGATTCACCGCCGCTGCAATCCTGAGCAACTGGGTTGCTGTGTGGATCGGCAACTTCATCGGCGGTGGCCTGTGCATCGGCGGTGTCTACGCTTGGTTGAACAAGACGAAGACGGTGTACAAGGACTAGTCTGCAAGCTCCCCGGAGTACAGATTGAAGCGCTCGCCGCGCACAAAGCCGGCGAGCGCCATTTTTGTTTCGCGGGCCAGTTCGACGGCAAGGGAGGATGCCGCAGAGACCGCAACCATTGCCGGGAAGCCCGCCATCGCGGCCTTTTGCACAAGCTCGAATGACGCACGTGAGCTGACAACTAGGATCAGGTCGCTGGCTGGCAGGAGCCCTTCGAGTAGTAGGTGGCCAATGACTTTGTCGGTCGCGTTGTGTCGACCGATGTCCTCGCGGATTACTACAGGTTCGCCGTCAAAGGTAAACGCACCGGCCGCGTGGATGCCGCCTGTCTTACGGAACTGCTTTTGGCCGGTTGCAAGGGCGCCGGGTAATCGCATCACCAGGTCCGGGTCCAAGCGGACGGGAGTGATTGGCGCGGGCACCTTGCCCATGATGTCGTCGATCGACTGCGTGCCGCACACGCCGCATGCGCTCGTGGTAGTGGTCAGGCGAATGAACTGCGGTGCAGCGGGGGAGGCCGCGGGCCCGAGGTCGATGTCGAGCGTGTTGTACGTGTTTTCGCCGTTCGGCCCGACCGCACCCGCGCAGTAGCGCGCGGAACGAACGTCCTCTGCGCTGCTGATCAGTCCCTCCGCGAACATCCAGCCGTGTGCCAGCTCGACGTCGTGGCCGGGGGTCCGCATCGTGGTGGTTAGCGTGTCGCCGGTGGCGCGGATCGCCAGCGGCTCTTCCACGGTGACGGTATCGGCGCGGGTATCGCGCGCGAAGCCGCTGTCGGTGCGGGTGACTTTCGTGACGGCGAAGCGTCGATTAATCCTGCTCATACGTTTCCAGGAGCTTCGCTACCTTGGCAAGCGCCGCGCGCGTCGTTGCTGCGTCTGCATCAGTATCGCCCTGGAGCGCCGCACCGGTTGCGACGCCTACGACGAACGCCGTCGTTGGAGCCGCCGGGCGCGACGGGCCGTTGTGCGCGACGTCCGCTGTCATCTTCAGAATGTCGCCGACCAGCGAGCGCGTGAGATCCGGGGAAACGCCGAGCGTTCGGGAGACCTCTTCGAGCCACTCGTGTGTTGATTGCAAACCTTCGTTGTTAGCCATGTGTGCCACCTTAGTCGTCGTTCTTGTTGATGAGCCACGCGCTCGCAGCCGTGACCATCGCTTCGGCGCCGCGGTCGAGCGTCGGCTGGAGGTCGGGCGCGAACGCTGCGCTGTGATTGCCCGGCGCATGCGGGTAGCTGGCGAAGCCGCCGAGGCCCCAGAACGTGTACGGCACGCCGAGCGCGTCCGGGATGATCGAGAAGTCCTCGCTGGCAGGGACCTGCGCCAACGTCTGCGCTTCATCACCGAATCGCGCCTCGAAGGCGTTGCGTACCCGCTGCGTTACTGCGGCATCGTTGCTGGTGAGCGGGTAGGCGTCGTAGTACTCGAACTCGGGCAGCTGCGGGCTACGCGTTGCCTCGCACTCAGCGCGCACGATGCGTTCGATGGCCTCCTTGAGGTGCGCGCTCGTCGCCTCCGAATAGGCGCGGGTATTGATCAGCAGCTCCGCGCTATCCGGGATGACGTTGGATTTTGCTCCCGAATGGATCGCGCCGACCGTCAGCACCGCGGTTTCGGAAGCAGCAATCTCTCGGGAGACTACGGTGTGCAGCCTCGTCACAATTGTCGACGCCAACAAGACCGCATCGACGCCCAGCTCAGGCATGGATCCGTGCGAACCCACTCCGTGTACTGTGACCTTCACCGAGAACGCCTGGGAGAGCACCGGGCCCGGCCGGGTCCCCACATGGCCCAACGGCAGCGTGCCGAGCACGTGTTGGCCCAAGTACACGTCGGGGTGGGGGATCGCGTCGGCGATACCGTGCTCAACCATCGAACGTGCGCCGGAGGCTGTTTCCTCGCCGGGCTGGAATACGCCCACCAGCGTGCCGGACCAGGCGTCGCGGCAAGTGTTGAACGCGACGAGGGCCGCGAGCACCGAGCAAATGTGGAAGTCGTGCCCACACGCGTGGGACACCGGCACCTCCTGCCCAGTCGCAACATCGACTTGGGTCTGCGTGCAGGCGTAGGCCTTGCCGGAGTCCTCCTTGATTGGGAGGCCGTCAGTATCACCGCGCAAGGCGACGACGGGACCAGGCCCGTTTTCGATGGTGGCGACGACGCCCGTTTCGCCCAATACCGAATATGGGATCCCCGCTGCCTCGAGTTCCTGAACGATGCGCTGTGAGGTCTGGGTTTCCTGCATCGAGAGTTCAGCGTGTTGGTGGAACCAGCGGTAGAGCTCCTCGCGGTGCGTGCGGGTGGCGGAGAGGGCGTCGAAAAGTTCGTCGAGGTGCTTCATAGCACCGACTATACGACGCAGCGATCGGGCCAATGTGACTTGTTTCTTGTATAGAGGGAGTGTAACGTGGCCAAACGGACTTGTGCACAGGCGGTCGTCTGTGCGCAAAATCCGAGAGAACATTGTACATCCAACTTTGTTGCAGGCCCCCCGCCGAGAAGCGGACCGCGTGCAAGGGAGGCGGCGAGCGCCCCGCGTTATTGAGCGTGGGGAGCGTGAAGTAGCCCCCGACAGATCATGCGGAAAACGCGACCTGGCACGACATAGTCTTGCTGGTCAGGTGGGTAGGGAACCGCAACGAGAAAGGTAAACGGTCACATCTTATGACGATGACTGATCCAATCGCAGACATGCTGTCTCGCGTGCGCAACGCGTCGCACGCACAGCACGAGAGCGTGACAATGCCTTCCTCCAAGATCAAGGCAAACATCGCCGAGATCCTGAAGCAGGAAGGCTACATTGCTGATTACAAGGTTGAGGACGCCAAGGTTGGCAAGCAGCTGACCCTGGACCTCAAGTACGGCCCGACCCGTGAGGCTGCCATCGCTGGCCTGCGTCGCGTGTCCAAGCCTGGTCTGCGCGTGTACGCAAAGTCCAACGACCTGCCGCAGGTGCTGGGTGGTCTGGGTGTGGCGATCATCTCCACGTCCCAGGGTCTCCTCACTGACCGTCAGGCCCAGGAGAAGGGTGTAGGCGGAGAAGTTCTCGCCTACGTCTGGTAAAGGGAGGTTGAAAAGACTATGTCGCGTGTAGGTAATGCACCCATCGCCATCCCGAATGGTGTCGAAGTTAAAGTTAACGGTCAGGTCGTAGAGGTCAAGGGCCCTAAGGGTTCCCTCAACTTCGAGATGCCTGAGCCAATCACCGCTGCGGTTGAGGACAACGAGATTGTCGTCTCCCGTCCGGACGATCACCGTAAGCACCGTGCGCTGCACGGTCTGTCCCGTTCCATGGTCAACAACCTCGTTGTTGGCGTGACCGAGGGCTACAAGATCAACATGGAGATCTTCGGTGTCGGCTACCGTGTCCAGGCCAAGGGCAAGAACCTCGAGTTCTCGCTCGGCTACTCCCACCCGATCCTCATTGAGGCTCCGGAAGGGATCAGCTTCGCAGTCGATGGCAACACCAAGTTCTCCATCGAGGGCATTGACAAGCAGCAGGTTGGCCAGATCGCGGCTAACATCCGCCGCCTCCGTAAGGATGACCCATACAAGGGTAAGGGCATCCGCTACGAAGGTGAGCAGATTCGCCGCAAGGTCGGAAAGACGGGTAAGTAATCATGAGCAATTCTGCAGAGAACACCAAGCGCACCCCGGTCGGCAAGGATATTTCCTCCCGCCGCCGCGAGGCTCGTGCACGTCGCCACTTCCGTATCCGCAAGACGCTGCGCGGCACCCCGGAGACCCCACGTCTCGTTGTGCACCGCTCTTCGCGTCACATCCACGTCCAGCTGATCGACGATCTCGCTGGCCACACGCTCGCAGCGGCATCCTCCATCGAGGCTGACGTGCGCGCAATGGAAGGTGACAAGAAGGCAAAGGCAGCCAAGGTTGGCCAGCTGATCGCTGAGCGCGCCAAGGCTGCGGGCATCGAAGCTATCGTCTTCGACCGCGCAGGTTACAAGTACCACGGTCGCGTCGCAGCTCTTGCCGACGCCGCTCGTGAAGGTGGTCTGAAGTTCTAATGACCACCGCAATCATCACCATCAACGGAAGGATCGCGTAATGGCCGAACGTGAACGGCGTGACGGCGGACGCTCCGCCGACAACCAGAACAAGAAGAATGAGCGCAACAACCGCGGTGGCCGTGGCCGTCGCGATGATCGTCGCAACCAGAATGATGACCGCGACAAGTACATCGAGCGCGTCATCACCATCAACCGTGTCGCAAAGACCGTGAAGGGCGGACGCAACATGTCCTTCACCGCTCTCGTCGTCGTTGGCGACGGCAAGGGCATGGTCGGCGTTGGCTACGGCAAGGCAAAGGAAGTTCCTGCCGCTATCCAGAAGGGTGCAGAAGAAGCACGTAAGAACTTCTTCCGCGTCCCGATGATCGGTGGCACCATTCCTCACCCAGTCCAGGCAGAAGAGGCAGCAGGCATCGTTATGCTGCGCCCGGCTGCACCAGGTACCGGTGTTATCGCCGGTGGCGCAGTTCGCCCAGTGCTCGAGTGCGCTGGCGTCCAGGACATCCTTGCTAAGTCGATCGGTTCTGACAACGCTCTGAACGTTGTTCAGGCAACGGTTGCAGGTCTCAAGCAGCTCGTACGCCCTGAGGAAGTTGCTGCGAAGCGTGGCAAGGACCTCGAGGACGTCGCACCTGCTCGCATGCTGCGCGCACGCGCAGGACAGGAGGCGTAAGAACAATGGCTTTGAAGATCACATTGCACCACGGCAAGGTTGGCGAGAAGCCACTGACCCGTAAGAACCTCGAGGCTCTCGGTCTGCGCAAGATCGGCCAGTCCGTCATTAAGAAGGACAACGCCGCAACCCGTGGACAGATCCTGAAGGTTCGCCACCTCGTTACCGTCGAAGAAGTTGCAGGGGAGTAGAACAACATGGCTGAAATTATCAAGCTCCATGATCTGCGCCCAGCAAAGGGCGCTAACAAACCAAAGTTCCGCGTAGGTCGCGGTGAAGCAGGCAAGGGCGGCAAGACCGCTGGCCGTGGTACCAAGGGCACCAAGGCTCGCAAGCAGGTCTCCGCAGCATTCGAGGGTGGCCAGATGCCACTTCACATGCGCCTGCCGAAGCTCAAGGGCTTCAAGAACCCGAACCGCGTGGAGTACCAGGTAGTCAACGTTCAGGCGCTCGCAGAAGCGTTCCCGAACGGCGGCACCATCACCATCGACGACATCGTCGCAGCTGGCCTGGTTCGCAAGAACCACCCAGTCAAGGTGCTGGGCAACGGCGACATCAACGTCAAGTTGGACGTCACCGCTACCAAGTTCTCCAAGTCTGCGGTTGAGAAGATCGAGGCAGCCGGCGGGTCCACCACCCAGGCATAAGCCTTCATCTTCGCGCCACAGCGCAGAGAAAAGCTCCCCACTCGTCAGCGACGAGGTGGGGAGCTTTCGTATTAGAGGGTTTGGACGGCGGCAAGCACGCCCCGCGTAAGCCCAGGCAGCGCCCGGTAGATCGCGGTGTTCGCATGCTTTTCGACGCCCCCAAGCACCTGCTCAGCGAAGCGGGCGGGGTGCTCGGCGGTGAAGGAGCGCAGCACAGCCAGCGCGGCGGCTTGATCGGCCCCGGAGGATGCGGTGAGTGCCAGGGCGCACATTTGGCTGATACAGCGGAACTCCAGCCCGATGTGGTCCGGCGGGAGGTTATCGGCGCCGGGGTCAAAGCCGACCTGGTGGTAAACGGCGGCGACTGCCGCGGCGTCCTCATCCATGACGAGTCCGTCCTTGGAAAAGTACGGGGACTCGTACGGTTGGGAGAGCGGGGAGCTTACGCCGATGAACAGGTAGAGGTGGTCGCGCTGCAGCGCTTCGGCGGTGTCGCGCTCCGTTTCCAGCAGGGCGTTGATGGCGTGCTGCGAAGCGTCGTCCTCGAGCGGCCATGATTGCAGGAAGGAGGGGTCGGAGAGGGCGTCGAGAAGCGGGCCTTGCGGCTCGTCGAGGAAGAGCTGCCCCACGATGTCTGCTGCGATGTGGCAGCGTTCAAGTAACTCTGTGTGCATCAGATTCCTATCCGGTCAACTGCGCCGTAGAACATGAAGCGGCCGAGCAGCTCCGCGATGACCACCAGGATGTACGCGACGGTGATCCACAGCATCGCGCTCGAGGTGGGGCGGCGGGTGCGGCCGCCGAACGCCAGGATGAGGCCCACGATGAACGCACCGACCAGCAGGAGCCCAATGCGGATGACGAATGCGGTCATGTTGAACTCAAACTGCGCCGGGTTCGGGCCCGCGGGGCGGCCGTAGTTGAACACCATCACGATGAAAATGAGCGGCACGACGACGGTCAGCGCGATGCCGATCCAGCGCAGGGACGCGTGGATGAGGTCCCAGACCTCTTCCTTCTGGGCGTCTGTCTGGTCTTCGTTGCGCGCGGACGGAATGAGCTTTTTGATGAGCTCTGAGTCCTCGAGCCAGTTGTACGCCGTGAGCGCGACAGCAATCGCGAGGAGTCCTGTGACCGCGGCGGAGAGGTAGAACGCCGCCGGGGTGGTCCAGTGGTTCCACGATGGGATCGTGGGCAGCATGTAGAGGCGCGCCATGGTGGCGATGAACCCGATGCCGGCAATTGCGGTGATGACCGCGATGGTTGTGCGGGTGCCCACGGAGCCCCAGTCGAAGAACTGGCAGGCAGCGAACAGGAAGCCGAGCGCCGCGAAGATGCAGCCGCCCACGAGCTCCTGGGTGAGTCCGGAGGAACTGATGTGGCGCATCACGTTCAGCGCGTTGATTGGGTTGCCGAGGTGGAAGAACGCGAGGCAGAAGCCTGCGATCATGATTGGGCCGATTGCGTAGAGCGCCGGCACACAAATGCGGTTAATCGCGTTCGCGGAGTAGCGGGTGCGTCCCACCATTGTGATGACGCCGAGGACGAAGAACGCGCCGACCGCCATCTGCCCGAACGTAGTGAAAAACGTGAGGGGCCATTCGTGCATATTCATGAGTTAGACCTCTTCCGGGTTCATGATCTCGCCAGCATCCAACGCGTCCCAGCGCTTTGCGTCCTTGTGCGGCTTGATGGTCAGGCGTGGTTCGGTAAACGTTGGGTCCGGCAGCGGCGCGATGCCGGCGACGTCGCCGTGTTCCTTGCGCAGCTCGTCGATGGGGCCCCAGTCGAGCGCGCGCGACGGGCACGCGGCCACGCACGCCGGGTCCTTGCCCTCTGCGCGGTAGTCGGCGCACAGGTCGCACTTCGTCATGACGCCCTTTTCAGGGTTGAACTGTGGCGCGGAGTAGGGGCACGCCCACTCGCAGTAGCGGCAGCCCACGCACTTGTGCGGGTCGACGGAGACGACGCCGTCCTCGCCGATGTGCATCGCGGTGGTCGGACAGACCTTGGTGCAGATCGGATTGTCGCAGTGGTTGCAGGACACCGATGTGTAGTAGGTGAACGTGTTGGTGGTCAGCTCGCCGTCGGCGTTGCGGTTCCAGTCGCCGCCCGAGTACTCGACCACGCGGCGCCAGTTCACACCGATCGGTGTGTTGTGCTTGTCCTTGCAGGCGATCTGGCAAGCTTTGCAGCCGTTGCACAAGGTCTGGTCGAAGAAGAAACCAAGGCGCTTGCTCGGCTTGTCGTTGTTGTTAGCCATGTTGTTGTTTCACTCCTTGGTGTTGTTATTTCGCTTTTTCAACCTGGCACAGCGCCGTGTGCTGCGCGTTGCCCTTGGCGAGAGGGGAGGGATGCCAGCTGGTCAGCGTATTGACGGATGCCCCTACGTCCACGCCGCCGTCCTTCGGGTTGAACCAGGAACCCTGCGGCACCGAGATGACACCCGGTGCGATGCGCGGGGTGACGCGGGCGATGGAGCGGATCCGGCCACGCTTGTTGTAGGCGTAGACGGGGTCGTCGTTCTTGATGCCGCGTTCCTTGGCGTCGATGGGGTTGATCCAGAGGACCTGCGGGTGGGCGTCGTCGCGCAGCCAATCGACGTTGCCGTAGGAGGAGTGGGTGCGGCCCTTGGTGTGGTGGCCGATGACCTGCAGCGGGTACTCCTTGTTCTCTGCGGCTTCCTCGGCGCCTTCCCAAGTTGCGACCTGCTCCGGCAGCGGTGTCAGCTTGTCGCCTGCGATGTTCGGGTCAAACTCCCACTCCTTCGACATTTCGTAGAGCTCGGAGGAGAAGATCTCGATCTTGCCGCTCGGGGTCTCCAGGGGGTTGGCCACTGGGTCCTCACGGAAGTCTTTCAGTGCGACCGTGGTTTCGCCTTCTCGACGCCACACACCCATCTTCTTGAGCTCCTCAAAGGATGGCAGCTCCGGAATCTCCTTGCGGGATTCGTCGAGGGTGTAGCGCAGCCACTCTTCCTGGGTGCGGCCTTCGGTGAATTTGTCGCGCACACCGAAGCGTTCAGCGAGGTCGGCGATGACGTCGTAAATCGGCCGGCAGTCGTACAGTGGCTTGATCGCGCTGGAGGCCAGGATGGTGTACTCCAGGTTGCCCGCCGAGCCCTGCTGGATGATGTCGGTTTGCTCAGCGGTGGAGCAGTCCGGCAGAACGTAGTCCGCGTAGCGCGCGGACACCGTCATCTGGATGTCGCTGACGACGATGAGTTCGGCCTTGGAGTCGTCGCGAAGCAGCTCGACCGTGCGATTGAGATCGCCGTGCTGGTTCGTGTTGGTGTTGCCGGCGTATTGCCAGATCATCTTGATCGGGACGTCGAGTTTGTCTTTGCCACGCACGCCGTCCTTCGTCTTGGTCATTGCTGGGCCGTGGTCGACGGCCTGTGGCCACATTGCAACCGAGATCGAGGTCTCCACCGGGTTCTCGTACTGTGTGTTGAACGGGTACGTCATCGGCAAGCTTGCCGAGCCCTCGCGAGCGCCGGTGCCTCCACCAGGGATACCGATCTGCCCGAGCAGCGCTGCCAGCGTAAACACCGCGCGCGACTGGTTCTCTCCGTTCGCGTGGCGCTGCGGACCCCAGCCCTGGGTAATTGCGGTTGGTTTTGCGGTGCCCATCTCGCGGGCAAGCTGGCGGATCTTCTGCGCGGGTACACCGCAGACGCGGGCGGCCCACTCAGGAGTCTTTTCGACGCCATCTGGCCCCTTGCCCTCAATGTAGGAGCGGTACGAGCCGTTCTTCGGCGCGCCCTTCGGCATGTGGTCCTCGTCAAAGCCGACACAATACTTGTCCAGGAACGCTTGGTCGTGCAGGTTCTCGGAGAGCAGTACGTGCGCGATACCTGCCACGAGCGCTGCGTCGGTGCCCGGGCGGATCGGAACCCATTCGTCGCCAAGGCCGACTGCGGTCTCGGAGTAGCGCGGGTCGATCACGATGGTCTTCACGCCGTACTTGCGTTTCGTCTGCTGGGTGACGAACGTCTCGCCACCACCGGACATGCGGGTCTCAAGCGGGTTGTTGCCGAACATGACCTGCAGCTTGGAGTTCTTCACGTCGTCGAAGGAGTTCGACGTGACCCAGGAACCGTAGTGGTACGGGTAGGCTGCCGTGATCTGCGCGGTGGAGTAGTCGGCGTAGTGGTTCAGGTAGCCGCCGATGAGGTTCATAAACCGTGCGAAAGGAGTCTCGACAGGCGGCCAGGAGCGCGCGACGGTGCCGCCGATGGTCCCCGTGCCGTACGCGAGGTAGATCGACTCATTGCCGTATTTGTCCAGGATGCCCTTCATCTGGTCGGCGATTTCGTCGAGCGCCTGCTCCCAGGAGATTTCGATCCACTCGCCGTCGCCGCGCTTCGTGCCCGGCTTGCGCTTCAGCGGGGTCTTCAAGCGGTCCGGGTTGTAGATCCGGTGGCGGATCGAGCGTCCACGCACACATGCGCGGATCTGCTGCGAGCCGATGGAGTTGTCGCCGCCATCGTCGGGAAGGACGCGGGTGACGCGCCCGTCCTCAACTTGGAGGCGCAGTGGGCAGCGGGAGCCGCAGTTGACGGTGCAGGCGGACCAGACGAACTTCGGGTCGGTGCTTGTGCCTTCTGCGGCTTCGGCGACGCCGACACCTGGGGTGCCGCGCAGGAGCGTGCCAGAGACGGCCGTCGTCGCTACGGCTGCGCCTCCTACGAGGCCTGACCATTGGAGAAATTTACGCCGACTCACGGGAGTCGGCGTTGGTGTAGGTGCTGTGCTCATCGCTGTCCCTTCGAATGCGAGGATTTTCTACAGAAAAGTCGTGAATAAATGTAATATCAATTACCTATTTTTGGGTGTAGTGATTTTCAATCGAAAGTTGGAAACCCTCGCGGGGGTGCTGGCCGAATCGGGGGTTTGGCCTGCTAACTGGTAGAGTAGTGGGGTCAATCCTGTCTGGAGTGTCCCGTCTGCCCGCTACGGTGGTTGTGACGTGCACTTTTGGCAACCGTACTGTCCACTATCTCCTGCGTGAGTGCTGCAGGAGCCAGGAGGCTTTGTGTCCGCTATATTGCAAGCGTTCAAGGACCCGGATCTTCGGAAGAAGATTCTGATTACCCTTGCGTTGATGATTCTGTACCGCATTGGTGCCCAGATTCCGACGCCTGGTGTCGACTACGCGTTGATTAACTCCCGTCTGGAGGAAGTCGCTCAGGGTGACAACGCCACGATGTTCTCCATCATCGGGCTGTTCTCTGGTGGTGCGTTGCTGCAGTTGTCCATCTTCGCGATTGGCATCATGCCGTACATTACGGCGTCGATTATCGTGCAGCTGCTGACCGTGGTGATCCCGAAGTTCGAAGAACTGAAGAAGGAAGGGCAGTCGGGCCAAACCAAGATGACGCAGTACACGCGTTATCTCACGGTTGCGCTGGCGCTGCTGCAGTCCGCAGGTATTGTGGCGCTGGCCGACCGTGAGCAGCTCCTCGGCCAGGGGATTCCGGTGCTTATTGAGGACCGCAACATCTGGACGCTCATCATGATGATCATCGTCATGACGTCGGGTGCAGTCCTGATTATGTGGCTCGGCGAGATCATCACTGAAAAGGGCGTCGGCAATGGTATGTCCCTGCTGATCTTCGCTGGTATTGCGACGAAGCTTCCGTCCGAGGGTGCCTACATCCTGAAGAACTCCGGCGCGGTTACCTTCGCCATGGTCGTTGCGGCGATCATTGCGTTGGTCGTCGGCATCATCTTCATCGAGCAGGGCCAGCGTCGTATCCCGGTGCAGTACGCCAAGCGCATGGTTGGGCGCCGTCAGTACGGCGGTTCTTCTACGTACCTGCCGCTCAAGGTCAACCAGGCTGGCGTTATTCCTGTGATTTTCGCCTCCTCGCTGATGTACGTTCCTGTCTTGATCACGCAGATCGTGACCATGAACAACACGACTCCGCCGGACAACTGGTGGATGAACAACGTCATGGCGTGGCTGCAGAACCCAGGCTCCTGGCAGTACATCCTGGCGTACTTCGCCATGATTATCTTCTTCTCCTACTTCTACGTCTCTATCCAGTACGACCCGGTCGACCAGGCAGAGAACATGAAGAAGTACGGTGGCTTCATCCCAGGCATTCGTCCGGGTCGCCCAACCGCCGAGTACCTCGCGTTCGTGATGAACCGCCTCCTGTTCGTTGGCGCGCTCTACCTTGCACTCATCGCGATCCTGCCGAACCTGGCGCTCGACGCCGGCATTGGTGGCGCTGGCCGCGGTGGCATGAGTGCGTTCGGCGGTACGGCTATCCTGATTATGGTGTCCGTAGCATTGACTACGGTCAAGCAAATTGAATCCCAACTTCTCCAATCCAACTACGAAGGACTGTTGCGATAATGCGACTTGTACTACTTGGCCCTCCCGGCGCTGGCAAAGGCACTCAGGCAGCCATTCTCTCCGAGAAGCTCGGCGTTCCGCACATCTCCACCGGTGACCTGTTCCGTGCGAACATCGGCCAGGGCACCCCGCTTGGCGTCGAAGCGAAAAGCTACATCGATGCTGGCAAGCTGGTCCCGACCGACGTCACCGCGCGCATGGTGGAAGACCGACTCAGCCAGGAAGATGCTGCGAACGGCTTCCTCCTCGACGGTTTCCCGCGCACCGTTGAGCAAGCAGAGATCCTGAAGGAGCTGCTGAGCAAGCAGGGCCTGAAGCTGGACGGCGTGCTCAACTTTGTTGTCGACGAAGACGTGGTGGTCGAGCGCATGCTCGCCCGTGGCCGCGCGGACGACAATGAGGAAACGATCCGCACCCGCCTCAAGGTCTACCGCGACGAAACCGCGCCGCTGATTGATCACTACGGCGACGAGATCATCTCCATCGACGCTGTTGGTGACGTTGATGAAATCAACGAGCGCGCGATGGCGCAGCTGAAGAAGTAACATACAGCGTCTATGTAGGCGCAAGGGCCGGTAGGGACTCGACGAGTGCCTACCGGCCCTTTTACGCAGTAACTCTAGGAAGGAAGCGAATGATGGGGTTCCGGAAACGCAAGATTGTCGCAAAGACACCTGAGCAGCTCGACGCGATGGAGAAGGCAGGCCGAATCGTCGGCCTGGCGCTGCAGGAGGTGCGTGCGGCGGCCGCCCCCGGCAAGTCGACGCTCGACTTAGACAAGGTCGCCGAGACTGTTATCCGTGATCACGGGGCCACGCCCACGTTTTTGGGGTACCAGGGGTTTCCGGGCTCGATCTGTGCGTCAGTCAACGAGGTAGTCGTGCACGGAATCCCGAACAAAGAGACTGTGCTCCGCGAGGGAGACCTGGTCTCCATCGACTGTGGCGCGACCTTGCATGGTTGGGTAGGGGATTCCGCGTGGACGTTCGGTGTGGGTGAGCTCGAAGCGGACGTCGAAAAGTTGAACCAGGCAACAGAATGGGTGCTGTACGAGGGGCTGAAAGCGATGGTGCCGGGCAACCGGTTGACCGACGTGTCGCATGCACTCGAACGCGCGACGTACGCAGCAGAGGAGAAGTTCGGAGTGGAGCTCGGAATTGTGGACGGGTACGGCGGCCACGGGATCGGACGCACGATGCACGAGGATCCATACCTTGCCAACGAGGGAAAACCCGGGCGCGGCCCTGTGATCCAGGAGGGGTCGGTGTTGGCGATTGAGCCGATGCTGATCCTCGGCGGGGAGATCGACACGGAGGTGCTCGGTGACGACTGGACGGTCGTTTCCATCGACGGCGCCCCGGCATCGCACTGGGAGCACACGGTCGCCGCCACGGCTGACGGGCCGCGCATCCTCACTGTCCGCGAAGCGAAGTAAGCTATACTGCCCACATGCGTTATCAACCTCGACATGCGAAGCCATCCCAACTGAGCCGCAAGCTTGCCGGTTTGAGTGTTGGAATTGGCGTCGCCGCCTCCCTGCTTGCCCAGCCAGCGATGGCGGAGGCGCAGCAGATGCCAGCGATGTCTTCGAATGGTGGACTGGGTGCCCTGCTTGAGCAGACGCAGTCTCAGCTCTCCAGCATCGGCTCCAGTACGCCCGACGCCCGTGAGCGAGCATGGCAAACCCGCAACTCGCTGCGCGCGCAGGCCGACGGATTGGCGGCAATCAACAAGGACTTGCCAGCCCAGGCGAAGGCCAGCATCGATGCTACTGTCGAACGCTTCTACCCAGGCCTGATCGCCGAGAAGACTCCGAAGCCAGCGCCGAAACCAGCTGCACGCCCGGCGCCACCTGCACAACCCGCGTTCGATTACGGACCATGCCCGAAGGACGCGAAGGTGTGTGTGGATACCGGCGGACGCCGTTCCTGGCTGCAGAATAACGGCCAGATGTACTACAAGGCTGACCTGATCGGTCCGGGCAGGCCGGGCCTTGATACGCCGAAGGGTACGTTCTACGTCAACCGCAAGGTGAAGGATGAGATCTCGTGGGAGTTCGGCAATGCGCCGATGCCGTACGCGACGTACTTCACCAACAACGGTATCGCGTTCCACCAGGGTGATCCGTCGATTCTCTCGCACGGCTGCGTTCGCATGTACCGCGCGGACGCCCAGCGCTACTTCCAGGATCTCGCTATCGGGGACAAGGTCTTCGTCTTCTAGCTGCTCCATTCTTTTCGACGCCCACCTGCGGACTTAGCTTCCCAGGTGGGCTTGTGTTTGCGCTGGTGAAGGGATATAGTTGACCACTGGTGTTTATGCACCACGTAGTACAAGTATGTTTTACGTCAGCTACCAGCGGAAACATTGCGCATCAATGAGGATCGCTGTGTTCCGTGAGCTATAGGAAGTGGAGTGTATGGCAAAAGAAGGCGCCATTGAGGTAGAGGGTCGCATCGTCGAACCTTTGAAGAATGCTATGTTCCGTGTCGAGCTCGACAACGGGCATGAGGTCCTTGCTCACATCAGTGGCAAGATGCGCCAGCACTACATCCGCATCCTTCCTGAAGACCGGGTCATCGTGGAGCTGTCTCCATACGACCTGGACCGTGGGCGTATTACGTACCGCTACAAGTAATTTCGTTTGAAGCCTCCTTACCCAGACGCGTGGCGTTGCTGCGCGTCGCTTACCTTTGGCTACGGTGGCCAAAGCCACGTGTATCACGGCCCATCCTCCGGTACGGTCCGGATAAAGAGTCGGTTGGCGTGGGCGGATAGGGAGAAAACCGCCGTAACAACCCGAAAGGTACGTTCCACATGGCACGTCTAGCTGGTGTTGATCTTCCGCGCAATAAGCGCATGGAGATCGCACTTACTTACATTTATGGCATCGGCGCAACCCGCGCCAAGGAGCTGCTCGAGAAGACGGGCATTTCTCCAGACCTGCGTACGGACAACCTGAGCGACGATCAGCTGTCCGCACTGCGTGACGCAATCGAGTCCTCCTACACCGTAGAGGGCGACCTGCGTCGTGAGGTGCAGGCAGACATCCGCCGCAAGATTGAAATCGGCTCCTACCAGGGCCTTCGTCACCGTCGTGGCCTGCCTGTTCGCGGGCAGCGCACCAAGACGAACGCTCGCACTCGTAAGGGCCCGAAGAAGACCATCGCAGGAAAGAAGAAGTAATCCATGCCTCCTAAGACTCGTTCCGGTGCGCGCCGTGGTGGCCGTCGCATCGTAAAGAAGAACGTGGCTGCTGGCCACGCATACATCAAGTCGACCTTTAACAACACCATCGTCTCGATCACGGATCAGACCGGTGCTGTTATCTCCTGGGCTTCCTCCGGCCACGTTGGCTTCAAGGGATCCCGCAAGTCCACGCCGTTCGCTGCTCAGATGGCAGCTGAGAACGCTGCTCGCAAGGCGATGGACCACGGTATGAAGAAGGTTGACGTTTTCGTCAAGGGTCCAGGCTCCGGCCGTGAGACCGCAATCCGTTCGCTCCAGGCTGCTGGCCTGGAGGTGTCCTCGATCTCTGACGTGACCCCACAGCCGTTCAACGGCTGCCGTCCGGCGAAGCGTCGTCGCGTTTAAGGCAGAAAGGAAAAGAGGTAATACATCATGGCTCGTTATACCGGCCCTGCTACCCGTAAGTCCCGTCGCCTCCGCGTCGATCTCGTCGGCGGTGACATGTCCTTCGAGCGTCGCCCATACCCTCCGGGGCAGGCTGGCCGCGCTCGCATCAAAGAATCTGAGTACCTGCTCCAGCTCCAGGAGAAGCAGAAGGCTCGCTTCACCTACGGAGTGATGGAGAAGCAGTTCCGTCGCTACTACGAGGAGGCCAACCGCCTCCCAGGTAAGACCGGCGACAACCTGCTGATCCTGCTTGAGTCCCGTCTGGACAACGTTGTATACCGTGCAGGTCTGGCGCGCACACGTCGCCAGGCACGTCAGCTTGTTTCCCACGGTCACTTCACCGTGAACGGCAAGCGTATCGACGTTCCTTCTTACAAGGTCACGCAGTACGACATCATCGATGTTCGTGACAAGTCCCGCAAGATGCTCTGGTTCGAAGAGGCCCAGGACAACCTGCTGGACGCCGTTGTTCCGGCATGGCTCCAGGTCGTTCCGGACACCCTGCGCATTCTCGTGCACCAGTTGCCGGAGCGCGCTCAGATCGAGGTGCCGCTGCAGGAGCAGCTCATCGTCGAGCTCTACTCGAAGTAAGCCCGCTTACTTCACCCCGCACTGCGTCGATACGTACGTATACAAGTGGTGCGATATCTTTCCGAAAGTCCATATTCTCGCGGCTTCATATAGTGGTAGCCGGAAAAGGAGAAGTTCATGCTCATCTCACAGCGTCCGCAGCTGACCGAGGAGTACATCGATACCAACCGCTCGAAGTTCATCATCGAGCCACTCGAGCCAGGTTTTGGTTACACGCTGGGTAACTCCCTGCGCCGTACGCTGCTGTCGTCCATTCCGGGCGCAGCGGTTACCTCGATCAAGATTGATGGTGTGCTCCATGAGTTCACCACCATCAACGGTGTGAAGGAAAACGTTTCCGAGATCATCCTCAACATCAAGGACATCGTGCTGTCGTCGGAGTCCGACGAGCCAGTCGTGATGTACCTGTCCGTTGAAGGCCCGGGAGTCGTTACCGCCGGCGACATTGAGACGCCAGCTGATGTTCAGATCCACAACCCGGATCTGCACATCGCTTCGCTCAATGAGCAGGCACGCCTTGAGATGGAGCTTGTCGTGGAGCGTGGCCGTGGCTACGTCCCGGCGATGCCGAACTCTGGTGGGGAAGCCGGCCGCATTCCGGTCGACCAGATCTACTCGCCAGTGACCCGTGTTGCCTACAAGGTTGAGGCAACCCGTGTTGAGCAGCGCACTGACTTCGACAAGCTGATCATCGACGTGGAGACGAAGAACTCCATGTCTGCTCGCGACGCGTTGGCTTCGGCCGGTTCCACCCTGGTGGAGCTGTTCGGCCTGGCACGTGAGCTGAACACGGCAGCAGAAGGCATCGAGATCGGCCCGTCCCCACAGGAGACGGAGTACATCGCGGCTTACAACCTGCCGATTGAGGATCTCAACTTCTCCGTCCGGTCCTACAACTGCTTGAAGCGCGAGGGCATCAACACCGTCGGCCAGCTGGCTGAGTGCTCTGAAACCGACCTGATGGATATCCGCAACTTTGGCGAGAAGTCCATCAATGAGGTCAAGATCAAGCTCGCCTCCATGAGCCTGACGCTGAAGGACGCTCCGGAAGATTTCGACCCGACCCAGATCGAAGGCTACGACGCTGAGACTGGTGACTACGTCGACGACACCGCGGAAGAAACCGAGTAAACCAAGAGCACGCGCTCACAATCCCATACGAGGAGTACGAAAATGCCTACCCCGAAGAAGGGTGCCCGTCTCGGAGGGTCCGCCGCCCACCAGAAGCACATTCTGTCTAACCTGGCGCAGTCCCTGTTCGAGCACGGCGCCATCACGACGACCGATGCAAAGGCGAAAGCACTTCGCCCATACGCTGAGAAGCTGATCACCAAGGCGAAGGGCGGTTCCCTGCAGGAACGCCGCGCTGTTGCTGCGAAGCTTCCGAACAAGCAGATCGTTGCATACCTGTTCAACGAGCTTGCACCGAAGTTCGAAAACCGCAACGGCGGCTACACCCGCCTGATCAAGGTTGCACCTCGCTCCGGCGACAACGCTCCAATGACCCAGATTTCCCTGGTTCTGGAGCCAGCTGAGGCGAAGGCTTCCAAGGAGGACTAATCCTTCGCTGAGTGAGCTTTTCTAGCTCAACCACATGAGACCCCGCGTGCACCTTCACGGTGTCGCGGGGTTTTCGCATTCTAAGAGCACGCGACCAGTTTGCTAGCCTGTAACGAATGAACACGATGCGGCTGCGTTTCGACATCGCCTATGACGGCACCGACTTCCACGGCTGGGCCCGGCAGAAAGGAGACCTGCGGACCGTCCAAGGAACCGTGGAGGACGCGCTCGCGCTTGTGCTGCGCCACCCCGTCGCCCTGACGGTCGCGGGCCGTACGGATGCGGGGGTGCACGCCCGCGGCCAGGTGGCGCACGCAGACATCGACCCGGCCGCGTTGCAGCAGCGCTCTCTTGACGGTGATCCTGCGCGCCTGGTGCGTCGCCTTGCCAAACTGCTACCGGATGACATCCGAGTTCACCAAGTTCGGGAGGTCGCCCCTGAGTTCGACGCCCGCTTCTCGGCGATGGCGCGTCACTACATCTACCGCGTCACTACTAGCCCAGCGGGGGCGCTGCCGACACGGACGCGTGACACTGCGGTGTGGGCTCGCCCGGTCGACGTGCAACTGATGCAGCAGACCGCCGACGTGCTGCTCGGGTTGCACGACTTCGCGGCGTTCTGCAAGCCGCGACCGCACGCGACGACGATCCGCGACGTGCACAGCTTCCGCTGGGTGGACGCTTCCACGGAGGCGGAGCCGCAGCTCTACGAGGCACACATCAGTGCCGACGCGTTCTGTTGGAACATGGTGCGCGCGTTGACCGCGACGTGCCTCACGGTCGGGCAGGGTAAGCGCGACCTGGCGTGGGCCACTGGACTGCTCGACGCCACTGAGCGGCGCGCCGACGTACCGTTAGCCCCCGCGAAGGGGCTGACCTTCGACCACGTTGTGTACCCACCAGAGCAGGAGTGGGAGGCACGAGCCAACACAACTCGTGATCGGCGTTCGCTCTGAGAGCGCAAAGCGATAAGATTTCACCAGTCTCAACGTCTTAGGTCTCGAAGGAGTACGCGTGGTCACTGCTGGGATGTTCATAGCAGCGGTACTTGTGTTTGTGCTGCCAGGATTCCTGGTCAACGTCATCTCCGGCATGCGTGTGCCGGCGTCGGTGGTGGCGTCGATACCCGTGAGCTTCGGCATTATTGGCTTCAGTGCCTGGTCTTGGGGCCTGACTTCGGCGAGGTTTTCGCCGTGGACGTTCTCTGTGAGCGTGGAGTTTGTGATGTTGTGTGCTGCGGGGTGGCGCTACGCGTTTGCGCGCCGCGCCCGCGAGCGCTGGACTGGCACCGGGCAACTGTCGTGGCGTCGGGCGCTGCTGCCGGGGACTCCGCAGGAGCGGCGCGAAGGCAGCGTGGTTGACCCCGTCTGGGTGCTGCCGCTGCTTGGTGTGATTACGGGGTCGGCGATGCTGATCAGTGACAAGCTGCGGTGGCTACAGGGAACTCCGCTGGGTTTGGCAAATATCGTGCAGGGTTGGGATTCCCAGTGGCACGCCAATACTGTGCGCTTCATCATGGATGAGGGGATTGCGTCGCCAACGCGCATGGGGGAGTTGATGTACCAGGAGACGCACAGTTCGCTGTTGTATCCCTCGGGGTACCACGCGGGGGTTGCGTTGTTTGCCAAGACCGCTGGGATGGCGCCGATCCCCGCGCTGAATGTGGCGCAGGCGATCGTGCCATCGGTGGCGGCTTGCGTGTCCGTGGCGTGCCTGGTGTTTGCGTTTCTGCGGTCGCGGGGGCTGACGGCGCAGATCGCGGCGGGGTTCGCGCCGCTGCTGGTGTACGGTGCGCCGCAGCTGATGTGGGTGTCGGATTTTGTTGGCATGTGGCCGTACATGATGGCAGTTGCGCTCACGGGCATTGTGATTTGGCAGTTCCTGGAGGTGCCACGGCATCACAACTCGGCGTTTGCGGCGGCCATCGGGTTCTTCGGGGTGGTGGCGGTGCACCCGTCGCCGGTGACCACGATTGCGCTGGCGGTGGCCTTCGCTTGGTGCTTTTCGACGCTTCTTCGTCCCGTCCGTTCACGCCTCGTGGACACTGTCTGGTTAGCGGCCCCGGCGCTTGCCGGTGCGGTGCTGTTCCTGCCACAGATGTTTGCTGGTTCCGAGCAGGCGCAGGAGGTCGCGGGGTGGTCTACTCCGGAGGATGGCACGGCGCCAAATCCGTGGGCGCTCGCGATCACGATGGATACGCGCCACGTCACTGAGTACTTCCCGAACTACAACCCGACTGTGCTGCTGTGGCTCGCGCTCGTGGGGGCGGTGGCGCTTGTGGCGTGGCGTCGCCAGGTGTGGCCGGTGGCGTTCTACGTCCTGTCACTTGCGACGGTGGTGCAGGCAACCGCACCGCTTCCGCCGGTGCTGGACGTGGTGCCTTCGCTGGTTTCGGGGCTGCACTACAACACGGCGCACCGCCTGGTGTTGCCGGTGGTGATGTGCGTCATCGTCGCGGCGGCCATAGGGGCCTCGGTGATGATTCGGATGCTGACATTGGCGCCGGTTGCCGCGCGTGAGGGCACGGTGGTGGCGAAGGGGGCGTCGACAATTGGGGCGGTGCTCGTGTCTCTCGTGGTGGCTGCGAGTACTGCGACCGCCGTGCACGCGAATGCAGCTCAATCGGCGGAGGGCATTTACACCGCTCCGCGCGTTGGTGGGCGGATGGTCAACGATGACGACCTGGCTGCGTTCGACTGGCTCGCGACGCAGCCTGCGGCGTGGGAAGGCGTGACCTATGGCGAGCCCGCAGACGGGCATTCGTGGATCTACGCCTACAACGGCGTGCCGACGCTCTCACGGCACTACCTGTGGCCGGCGAAGACACGAGGCGACGACACCGCAACTGCGCTGTTCGACGTAGAGATGCTCGGGCGTGGCGTACTCGGTGACGCGACAGCAAAGAATGCAGTAGACCGGGCCGTTGAGCGGCTGAATATCAAGTTCTACATCGCATCGCCGCCGTCGTTCTGGGCGCAGCAGCCACCTCGCGTGAACCTGAATAATGGCACCGCCAACAGCGCCCTGACCCCGGTGTACGTGAAGGACGACACGGTGATCTTCGCGGTGAACGAGGCGTTTACGCGCGCCGAGCTTGCGAAGATGCAGGCTGACGCCGTCAAGCACGGCTCGGAACCGCTGGAGCTTTGGTAGTGTAAGGCAGCGTTATTGGTTATTGGGGGATACAACATCGGGGGTATACATGTCGCAGCGATTGTTGCCAACAACGCGACCGCAGGTGTCGGGGCACAGGTTCATGCAGCGCCGCGTGGAGCACGGCCTCATCTACGGCGACATCCGGATGATCCATGACCCGCTGGCGGCGCGGCGCCGCGCGGGGATCTTCGGGGCGGTCGGGGTGGTGCTGATCGCCGCGGTGATGGGGCTATTCGCCTGGATGAGCCCGAACCCGCACCCCGGTGAAGCCCCGATCGTGCGAGCTACTGACGGCGGCCTGTACGTGCGTGTCGACGGCACCTTGCACCCTGTGACGAACTTGACTTCCGCTCGCCTCATCGCCGGGGAGGCCGCCGAGCCTGCCCGCGCCGGTGGGGACTACTTGGCCACGGTGCCGCGCGGCCTGCCAGTGGGCATCGTCGCGGCTCCTGGGATGTTTGCCCCTGAGGCCACGGAGGCGCATGCCTGGTCCGCGTGCCACACCGAGGGCAAGGTCACGGTGGTCGCGGGTCAAGCGCCTGCGCCGCTACCGAGGGGCACGGCGGTGCTGGCGGTGGCGGATCACCGTGAGTGGGTCGTCGACGCGCACGGCCGTAGGCAGCTGCCGCCATCCACCACGCCGGAGGGGCGCATCATGCGCCGTGCCCTGGGGATCGACGCCACGACGCCGCGCTGGTCGCCGCCGAACGCGGTGCTTGGTGCCCTGCGCGAGGGTCCGGCGTTCACGCTGCCACCGCGCCTCCCTGAGGTACTGCGCACCCCGGAGACTACCTGGGTGCTTACGGAGCACGGCGGTGTGCAGCAAGTCTCTGACACGGCCGCCCAAGTGCTTCTCGACGCCGGCGCCGCATCCCGCAACGTCAACCGCGCAGACATCGCGCACTACCCGGACGCGCAGCCGCCACTGGACCTGCGCATCCCGCACGAGGCTCCGCGCTGGGTGCAACCCACACAGGACACGGTGTGCGTGAACGACAAACGTGGCGCAGCCACCTGGCCGAAGGACGACGGTGAGGTGCTCGAAGGGGCGATAGCGCTGGCGGGGACGGGCACCGCGACCCACTTCGCGGGACTACGCGAGGGCGCCGTCGGCGTGGATACAGGGCAAGGCCTGCTCGTGGTGTCGCCGGAGGGCTCCCGCCACGAGGTCGCCGGGCGGGACACGCTGGAGCTGATCGGCGTGCGCCACACCGAGGAAGCGCCGTGGCAGATCGTTGCGCTGCTGCCGAGTGGAGCTCCGCTCGAGCGGTCGGTGGCGCTGAAACCGGTGGCGTCTTAGAGCCCGCGGCGTCCGCGGCCCCCACGGAGGGAGCGCGCCACGATCGTCAGCGCGATGCATGCCAAGAGCCCACCGAGTGCCAGCCCGGCGCGCCGGGCCGCAAGGGATGCGGTGGGCAACGGTGCGTCGATGGTGGTGACGGTTGCCTCGCGCGGTGGCGTGGGTGGGAGTTGCGTGACGATGTCTTCTGGGCGCAGCGCCCCGCCGTTGGGTTCCGCGGCGGCGTAGACGATCTCACGCACTTGTTGCGGTGAGAGGTGTGGATAGCGGTCGAGGAGGAGGGCGATGGCGCCACTGACGACGGGTGCGGCGAAGCTGGTGCCCACGTAGGGCTGCACGGTTGGTGTGCCGTCGGGTTGGAGCTCGCCGGTGATGCCGGTGGCGAACCCTGCGCCGTCGGACGCGAGGACCACGGGTGTGGTGCCGCGGGCGGAGAGCGGCGGCTTTGGGGATGCGATGGAGTAGTCGGCGACAGTGTGGGAGTCCTCGCGTGCGCCGACGGCAAGGACCGTGGGCATGTGCGCGGGGAAGACGGCGAAGCCGTGGGCGCATTCGTTGGTGGCGTTGCCGGCGGCGGCCACGACGACGGCGCCGGAGGTTTCGGCGCGGTGGAGTGCGGCCTCCAGCTCGCGGGTGTCCAGGCTTGTGGCGAGGTAAGGCGGCATGCAGGAGACGACTGAGATGTTGATGACGCGTGCGCGCTCGTCGACGGCGTTGTTGATGGCGTCAGTGAGGGTGGCGAGTGATCCTGCGGCCTGCTCTTCGCGGTAGTGCGCGGAGGTTTGCCGGATGGAGATGAGGTGCGCTGCGGGCGCGATGCCGAGGTCGCGGCTGGCGATGATGCCGGCGACGATGGTGCCGTGGCTGTCGCAGTCGAAGAATGGATCGGGGTCGTCGGGTGTGACGAAGTCCCGGCCGGGTGTGACCGGCGGCAGTTGCGGGTGCCGCGCGATGCCGGTGTCGATGACGGCGACGCGCACCCCGCGTCCACTCGCGTGGCTGCGGGACGCGGCGACGGATGGGTCAGGCTCCAGTGGCGTGTCGCGGTCTGGCGGCAGGTGCGCGGGGCGGGCGCAGGCGTAGTCCTGGGCCTGCGCCGGTGGGGCCGGGATCGAGATTGGCAGCGTCGTTCCAACGGCGAGCGGGACGCAGAGGGTGACGAAGAGGCGTCGAGAAGCAGTGGTGCGCATGGGCTTACAGCCCCCGGATGAGGTCGAACAGCCCGGTGAGGTGCACCGCGAGCGGGATGACTGCGATGATGGCGGCGGCTTCGGCGCGCTCGAACCACACCACCGTGGTTGGCTCGAGGTCAGGCACGCGGCGCGACCAGATGACGGCGGTAGCGCACACAATGGCGATGCAGCCTGCGGCCACGAGGAACGCTGGGTGCGGGCTTGACTCGTATACGGTGGCGAGCACCACGGCACCGAGCGCACCGAGGGCCAGCGCCGTCAGTGCTATTCGCGGGGTGGGGTAGTGGTGGCGCACCGCGTGGATGAGTAGCGCGCCAGCCATGCAACCGGCGAGTGCGACGCGCCAGCCCAGTGCGGCGTCCATCGTGGCAATGCCGTAGAGCGCTGGTAAGCAGCAGGTGGTCACGGCACATGCAATCGCGGCAGATACGGTCAGCGCGGTGAGGCTGCGTGTATCGACGTCATGCTGGTACACATCCGAGCGATCAAATTCCTCGCCAGCGGTGGGGATGCGTGGCACCTTCAAGCCCGCGGCGGCCGTGGCGATATGGGGCGTGAGCATGACCAGCAGCAACCCGAGCAGCACGACCACCGCCGCCCCCGCGTGGTGCTGCGGCAACCACGCACCGAGCGAGGCCGCGGCAAGGAGCAGCGCGCACACCGCCGCGAAGGTCGTGACCGCCGCACCGCACAGCCTGAGCATCGCGCCGATGACCACGCAGGCCACGGCGGTGATCGCGGCGGCTAGCATCCCGATTGCCGTATCGCTCGACCCGTCCCACGTAGCCGGAGGCCCAGCCACCCAGGCGCCGACTGCGAAAGGGGCCGCGCACAGAAACGCTACGTAAACCGCGCTGCTTCGCGCCGCGAGCGACAGCACCAGCGCCGCCGCAGCAGCAAGGCCCGCGCCGAACGCCACTCCGCCGACCGTGCCAGCCACCGCTGCAATGCACAGCAGGCCCAGCAGCGTCGCGCCGATGTGTAGGCCACGCACGTCGCGGGCAGAGGCCGCGGCCGCACTCAGGGAATGGGCCGCGTCGCGGATCACGGGCGGTGCCGCCTGCTCCTGTGGGCGCATCACCGCCGTCGCGCCGTTTCGCATCTTGAGCTGGTACAACGGCGCATGCCCATCGAGCGGGATGCCAGCTACGTTGGTGAACTCCCAAGGGCGGTGCAGCTGCGGCAGTTCCACGAAGCGCGCGATCTCGGGTATCAGTTCGTAGAGCGACGAGGACGTCGGCAAACTGAGGTCGATATCGCGGTGAAGCGAAGCGACGTCGATACGGATGGTGACGTGCACGATGTGATGCGTTGCAGAAACTGCCACGATGAATCCCCCCGGAAAACAAACAAATGCGCGACTTGGCGCTTAACTTGAACAATGTAGCGCACCATCGCCTAGAATGCATGCAGACGTTGCGCGAGGGGGATTGCGCAACCGGGGAAATGCATGAGGGGGAAAGCATGCTTGGTCTTGACCACGAACCAGTCGTGACACCATCGACGGCGCACACACTCGCGCCGCCACCACCACTGCCGACCGGCCAACTCCGCGCCGAAGCGGTACCGCAGGCGCACAAGGACCAGCCGATGCCACTGTTGAAAGTACTGCTGCCCGTGGTCATGGTGGTTGCCATCGGCGCGGTGATGGCGCTGATGGTGATGTCCGGGCGCACCGTGAGCCCAATGATGCTCATCTTCCCGGTCATGATGCTCTTCGGCATGGTCACCATGTTTTCGCCACAGGAGCGCCAGGGCGACATCGACGAGACACGCCGGGTCTACCTGCGGCACCTGGACGCCCTCGCCCACCGGGCGCGCAGCAACGCCGAGATCCAACGCGAGCACGCTGAATACCTCCACCCGGCACCGAACGCCCTGCTCACGGCGGTGCCTGCGGAGCGTGTCTGGGAACAGTACGCCGCCTCGCCGTACGCGCTGCAGGTGCGCATTGGTGTTGGCGCGGTGGCACTGCATACCCCAATCGAGGTCGACGACCCTGGCTCGCCCGAGGACCTCGACCCGGTGTGCGCGGTGAGCCTGCGCAGGACGGTCGCCGCGGTGAACACGATCCAAGAGATGCCGATCGTGGTGGCGCTCAATGCGTTTCCCGTGATCACGATGGTGGGGCCGCGTGCGGCGGAGGTCGCGCGCTCGATCGTTGCCCAGCTAGCGTTTTTCCACGGCCCGGAGCTCGTCGGCATCGACGCCACCCAGGCGCCGAGCGAATTCGAGTGGGTGAAGTGGCTGCCGCACTCCGCCACGCCGGAGGCGGCCGAGTTCCAAGTCATACTTCTCGACGCCACCACCCACCCCTCAGTGATCTCCTTCAGCACTAGCGCCGCCAGCAGCGAGAACGCGTGCGTGCTGGTTATCCACCCGGACCCGGACTGGCTGGTGGACGAGGATGCGTTCCACCTGGTCTGCGACGACGAACTCCACGCACTGACCGGGATGGGCCTGGAGTTTCTGGGCAGGCCCGACAGGATCGGTGTTGCGGAGGCGGAGCTCATCGCGCGCCAACTGGCGTTCTATCGCCGCCCCGAACAGCTCAGCGCCGAAAGCGCCTCCCACGGAGGCAAGCTGCTCCCGATGCTCGGCATCAACGACATCGCCGAGCTCAACGAGCACACCATGTGGACCGGACGCGAAGGCACCCGACAGCGCCTCATGGTCCCGATTGGCTCGACTGCCCAGGGCCAGGCCCTCTACCTGGACCTGAAAGAGTCCGCCCAGGGCGGGATGGGCCCACACGGGTTGTGCATCGGTGCGACGGGGTCCGGAAAATCGGAACTTCTCAGGACGCTCGTGGTGGCGCTTGCCGCCACGCACTCGCCGGAGGAGCTCAACCTCGTGCTCGTGGACTTCAAAGGCGGCGCAACGTTTCTCGGCTGCGAGTCCTTGCCTCACACCTCGGCGGTCATTACCAACCTGGAGGACGAATCCATCCTGGTTGAGCGCATGTACGACGCCATCTCCGGTGAGATGAACCGTCGCCAGGAGCTGCTGCGCAAGGCTGGGAACTACGCCAATATCACCGACTACACCGCGGCCCGGCTCGCGGGCGAGGATCTCGCGCCGCTGCCGGCGCTGGTGATCATCCTGGACGAGTTTTCTGAGTTGCTCAGCCAACACCCGCACTTCGCTGACCTGTTCGTGGCCGTCGGCCGACTTGGCCGCTCGCTGGGCGTGCACCTGCTACTTGCCTCCCAGCGCTTGGAGGAGGGCAAGCTGCGCGGGCTGGACTCGCACCTTTCCTACCGAATTGGTCTCAAGACGTTCTCCGCGGCCGAATCCCGCCAGGTGCTCGGTGTGCCGGACGCCTACGAGCTACCCAGCGAGCCCGGCGCGGGCTTCTTGTCCACGGGCTCAGGCGACTTGGAGCGTTTCCGCGCGGCGTACGTGTCGGGGCCGCTGGAGCGCGCCCGCGGCGTGACCAGGCGCGAGGCGGCCGTGGAGGTTCGCCTGTTTCACGGGTGGGAGCCTCCGCCGGTGGAGGACGCGAAGGAGAGTGTCGGCGTCGATACTGATGCGACCACGACGTTGCTGGCGGCGGTCGTCGAGAAGTCGAGGGAGGTGGCGGATGCCCTGGGCATGCGGGCGCACCAGGTGTGGCTGCCGCCGCTGCCTGCACAGATTGAGCTTTCGCAGGTCTACGGTGGCAGCGAGACGCTGCCGAAGCTGCAGGCGATCATCGGGGTCATTGACGAGCCGATCAAGCAGCGCCAGGTACCGCTCGTGCTGGACCTGTCGGTGGCGGGTGGCCACGTGGCGCTCGCGGGTGGACCGCAGACGGGCAAGTCGATGGCGGTGCGCACGATGGTGGCGTCGCTCGCGCTGCGCCACTCCACTGACGAGCTGTGCTTCTACATTATCGACGCCGGCTCCGGCGACTTCAGCGACGTCGCCGAACTGCCGCATGTGGCGGGTGTTGCGCAGCGCACGGACGAGGAGCGCGTGCGCCGCGTCGTCGACGAGCTGGTCGAGATGCTCGACGACTCGCAGCGGCGCACGAAGCGCCACACCGTGTTGATTGTGGACGGCTGGCACACGTTGCTCGCACCGGATGCGAAGACGGAGGACCTGCGCGAACCGTTGACGCGCCTCGCGGCGGAGGGCCCGGCCGTCGGTATTCACCTGGTTGCGACTACACAGCGTTGGAACGCGATCCGCGCGAACGTCCGTGACGTGATCGGCACGAGGATTGAGCTGCATCTTACCGAACCGATGGACTCGGTGATTAATAGGAAGGTGCAGGCGAAACTTCCCGCGCTGCCGGGCCGCGGCATTACCGAAGAGGGGGCGTTCATGCTGGTTGCGCACACCTCCGCGCAGGACGTGGCACATGTACGCGCAGCGACGCAGGGCCAGCATCGGGTGCCGCGCCTGCGAGTGCTGCCGAACCACGTGGAGGTTGCGGACCTGCTCACCTCGGGAGGCCAACGTCTGCCACTCGGCGTCGGTGGACCCCGACTTGCACCGCTGTGGAGCGAGTCTGGCCACCTGCTGGTCATCGGTGCGAGCGGTGCTGGCAAGTCCACAGCGATTGCCTCGGCCATCACCGCGATTGAGGCGATGGGCCGTGAGCAGGCCCGCATGGTGATTCTGGATGTGCGCCGCGCGCACCTCGGGCGGGCGAACCCAGACATGGTGGCGGCCTACGCAGCCTCTACCAGCGCCGTCGACGAGGCGGTCAGTGCGCTGATCACCACGCTGCGCGGCAGGCTACCCGGCGCGGACGTGACCCCGCAGCAGCTCGCGCAGCGTTCCTGGTGGGAAGGCCCGGAGCTCTATCTCGTCATCGACGACCTCGAGCTCGTCCCGGAGGACACCCTGCGCGAGCTGGCCACGCTGTTCCCGCACGCCCGCGACATTGGCCTGCACGTGGTGGCCGCCCGCAAGTTCGGCGGAGTATCGCGCGCCATGTTCGGCAGCTTCCTGTCCTCGCTGAAGGACCTGTTGCCCGACGTCGTCATCCTCGACGGAACCAGGGACGAAGGCGCGCTCTTCGGGGTGCGTCCAGTCCCACAGCCGCCCGGCCGAGGCCTGCTCGTCCAGTCAGGTGAGGCCCGTGGCCTGGTCCAAGTCGCAGCACCCTACCCAGAAGGAGGCACTCTATGAAACCCGATCTTCGCATCACCATGACGTCCACGAACACCGTGTTCACCGGCGCCGCCAACGTCCACCGTTTCGACGGCCCCGGCCCGCGGGAAGTCGCGCAGTACGTGCGTGGCCTGTTCGGGCCAGATCCGGGCGGCGCCGTGATTCAGATCGCCGCGAGCCCCGAGGACCTCGATCAGTTTGAGCAGGCCATGAGCGGCTACGACGTCACTATTACCGCCGAGCGCCTAGAGGTAGAGGCTGACCCTCCGACCGAAGAGCAACCCGCGATTACGGCCGCAGACCTTGCACCACGTCGCGCGTGGTGGCCGTTTGTCGCCCTCGGCGCCGCAGTGGTTGTGGTCGCAGCAATCTGCGGGTTCGTGCTATTTCGTTTCTTATCGACGCCCTCTTCGCCCACGTCCGCCCAGGCTTCAGAAGGGGCGACGTCGACCACTGTGCTGCACAGTCAACCGACGGCCTCGCGGGCGTCAACAAGCCCCTCTTCTTCTGTTGCGAGCGAGCCTACCGCCGTGCGAATCGCGCAGGACGGACTTGCGATTGAGCTGCCTCCCGGGTTCCAACTCGCGCAGCACGAGCAGGGCTGGATGGCAACAGGCGCCGACCCCGACATGCGCGTACTGATCTCCGCAGAGAACCGCTACACGCTGCCGCCCGAGCAGTTCGTAGCGCAGCTGCTCGGGGGTATCGAGCGCGACCCTGAGCTCACGCTCGTGGATCACAACCTCCACGCCGTGACGTACCGCGAGACGCCCCCCGGAGGAGCCGAAACGCTGTGGCGAACCTGGGCGCAGGATTCTTACCAGCTTTTCGTGGCGTGCCAGACGCGGCAGGCGCCCAGCAGGGTGCAGCAGGCGACGTGCCAGATGGCCTTCGACACCGCCGAATTCACGCCACCGACAGGGGAGGGGTGAGGCAAACTCGCAGCATACACGTGGTGGGAGGGTGGGGAGAAAAGTTTCTTCAACATTGAGGGAACCGGAGCACCAAAACGTGCGTCCAACTATATGAACAGCTTGGAAGGCTGTCGTTACAACCAAGACACAGTACCTAGTAGGGGGATTGAACATGGAACAGTTCAGAACAGAAGCCGACGTCATGCGCGCAACTGCCGACCGGGCAGATGACACCAACGCCAACGTCAATCGAGAAATCGACCGCGTGCAGCAGGTCGCGGAGTCCACGCGCAGCTACTGGGTGGGCAATGCGCAGCGCAGCTTCGATGACCTGATGGTCCGCTACGACGACGCGCAGCGACGACTCTCTGAGGCGCTGCGTGACATCGCGAACAATATCCGCGACAACGCCAAGAACTACGAGAGCACCGACGCTACGAACACCGACAACTTCCGTTCGCTGTCCGGTTCCGCGGGCTTGGCGCTCTAAAACGCTCTCAGCGGTTCTCAGCAGACACAACGACCATCTTCCGAATGTAAAGGGACATACTCATCATGCAAATCAAGTACGACTTCGCCCAGATCGCCAACGCAGCTGAAGACATGCGCTCGTCGGCGACCCGCATCACCAGCCAGCTCAACGAACTGAAGCAGATCATCCAGCCGATGGCGCAGACCTGGGAAGGCACCGCAGCGTCCGCGTACCAGGCACACCAGGCGAAGTGGGACCAAGCCGCAGAGGATCTGAACACCATTCTGAACCAGATCGCCAGCACCGTTGAAGACGGCAACTCCACCATGCTCGCGGTAAACAACGCCGCGGCAAACAGCTGGGGATAACAACACAGAAGCTTGCTGAACAGCAAGGCGCCAGGGGGAGCGTCTTGCTGTTCAGTGCTTTGTGCTGTAAAGTTTGCAGCTTGTGTGCCGTGCTGCTTGTCGGGTCTCCACCGGCCGCCGTCTGAGCAGGATACAGCGCACAGTTTTATACGTTATGGCCGGCAGCCAACTAGACAGACTTGAAGGAGTCATGCATGTCTACTTACCACCCAAAGAGCGGTGACATTACCCGTAAGTGGTACGTCATCGACGCCACGGACGTGGTCTTGGGCAAGCTTGCGTCGACTGCAGCGGATATCCTGCGCGGCAAGCATAAGCCACAGTTCGCACCGAACGTTGACACCGGCGATCACATCATCGTGATCAACGCCGAGAAGGTCCACATCTCCTCGAACAAGCGCGATCGCGAGATGCGCTACCGCCACTCCGGCTACCCGGGTGGTCTGACTGCTATGACGCTTGGTCGTGCGCTCGATGAGCGTCCGGACCGCGTTATCGAGGAAGCTGTCAAGGGCATGATGCCGCACAACAAGCTTTCCCGCGAGTCCATCAAGAAGCTTCACGTCTTCGTCGGCTCCGAGCACCCATACGAGGCTCAGAAGCCGGAAACCTACGAGTTTAAGCAGGTGGCACAGTAATGGCTGATCAGAACAACATCGCAGCTGAGACCGACATCGACGCGGCAACCGCGGCGACGGAAGAGTTCAACTACACCATCGGTGACGCTATTGCTCCAGAGGTCGAGGAGACCCAGGACACCGTTGAGGTTGCACCGCTGCACGAGGGCCCAATCCAGACCGTTGGTCGTCGTAAGCGCGCAATCGCTCGCGTGACCGTCGTCGAGGGCGAAGGCAAGATCACGGTCAACGGCCGTGAGTTCGAGGACTACTTCCCGAACAAGCTGCACCAGCAGGACATCCTGCTGCCGCTGACCCTGCTCGAGCGCGAGGGCCAGTTCGACATCAAGGCAAACATCAAGGGCGGCGGCCCAACCGGTCAGTCCGGTGCGCTGCGTCTGGCGATTGCCCGTGCACTGAACATCTACAACCCGGCTGAGCGCCCAACCCTGAAGAAGGCTGGTCTGCTTACCCGTGACGCTCGTGCGGTCGAGCGTAAGAAGGCTGGTCTGCACAAGGCCCGTCGTGCACCGCAGTACTCCAAGCGTTAATCACTACGCTGGTTGTATCATCAACCGCCCCCTGGCACTGGCCGGGTGGGCGGTTGTTGTTTTTGTATAGCTGTCGGTAGTGCATAATAAACAACATGACTCGATTGTTTGGAACTGATGGTGTCCGAGGTCTCGCCAATGAGCGACTGACGGCGTCGTTGGCACTGAAGCTCGGTGCCGCCGCCGCGACCGTACTAACGAAGGACCGTGAGTCCTCGAAGCGACGCCCGACGGCGCTGATTGGCCGCGACCCACGCGTGTCCGGCGAAATGCTTGCGGCAGCGATGGCTGCGGGCATGGCGTCGAAAGGCGTGGATGTCCTGCGTGTCGGCGTGATCCCTACTCCCGGCTTGGCGTACCTCACTGATGACTACGGTGCGGACATCGGAGTGATGATCTCCGCGTCCCACAACCCCATGCCGGATAACGGCATCAAGTTCTTCTCCGCGGGTGGCCACAAACTGCCTGATGAGGTCGAGGACGAAATTGAGAGGGCTCTCGACACGCTTGAAGAAGGCGGGCCAACCGGCACCCGTATCGGCCGCGTGATCGAGGAGGCGCCGGACGCGCAAGATCGTTACCTGGCGCACCTCAAAGAGGCGATGAGCACCAGCCTGAAGGGCATCAAGGTCGTTGTAGACTGTGCGAACGGTGCGGCGTCCGAGGTCGCCCCGAAGGCGTACGAGGCCGCCGATGCCGAGGTTGTGGCGATCTACAACGAGCCGAACGCTTTCAACATTAACGATGGCTCCGGTTCCACTCATATGGACAAGATCCAGGCGGCCGTCGTCGAATACGGTGCTGATCTTGGCGTGGCACACGACGGCGATGCGGACCGCTGCCTCGCCGTCGACGCCGAAGGCAACATCATCGACGGTGACCAGATTATGGCGATCTTGGCCTGCGGCATGAAGGCCGAGAACAACCTGCGCGACAACACGCTCGTAGCCACGGTCATGAGCAATCTGGGACTTACCCTCGCCATGGAGCGCGAAGGCATTGCACTGAAGCAGACCGCAGTGGGCGACCGTTACGTTCTCGAGGAGCTCAACCGTGGGGACTTCTCGCTTGGTGGCGAGCAGTCCGGCCACATCGTTGTCCCGGAGCACGCCACGACTGGCGACGGCACGCTGTCCGCGCTGCTGCTGATGGAACAGATGGCGGAAACCGGCAAGAGCCTCAAGGAACTCGCACAGGTGATGCAGGTGCTGCCACAGGTACTCATCAACGTGCCGGTGTCGGAGAAGTCCAAGATTATGAGCTCGCAGGAGGTGCTGGCTGCGATCGATGAGGCCGAGGAAGAGCTCGGGCACTCGGGTCGCGTGCTGCTTCGTCCTTCCGGTACTGAGGAGCTGTTTCGCGTCATGGTGGAGGCCGCCGAGGAAGAACAAGCCCGAAAGGTGGCGGGTCGCCTCGCAGCTGTCGTTGCGGCAGTGTAGAGTCCGTTGGTAAGAAATTTGGCCTCGCGGGGAACCGCGGGGCCGTTGGGGGAGTCTAACTAAGAGAAGTAGTTAGAACTGTCGGTGGTGAGCCGACGTGGATTTTGGGGGAAATTTTGAACATGGTGAACACGGTAAACACTGTGCACAACAAGGGCGTCAGCCTCAACGTTGACGCGGTGCGGTCATATTTTGCCGACGCCATCTCCGCCTACGAAGACACCGCCACGGACTTTGCCCGCCAGCAACCAGACCTGGGTGCGGACGACTTCGGTGCCGGTTTTGCCTTGCAGGGCCAGCGCATCACGGCGGCGGTGCAGGCGGTCTATGCGGACTCGCTCCGGTTGTTGCAGGAGCGAACGCAGCAGTGGGAGGGGATTCGCAGCCTTGCACAGGAGGTCCGCGACGCTGACGAGGACGCCACCGATGGCATTTCGGGGGTGGGTTCCGCATGGTAACCAGCGACGTTGTCGAACAAGGGGTGCAGCGCTTCTCTCAGTCAGTTGCGACGACCCCAGCCCTGGAGGGGCCTGAGCGCGACCAATTGCAGGCACTAGCGAAGGAAGTCATTCGGGAGCTGCAGGCCACCCGCTGCCAGGACCTACGCGGCTTCCACCAGGTCGGTGTCTCGCTGTCACAGTTCAATTGTGACGCCGTGGGCTACAGGTTTTCGTTGAAGGCGCCTTGCCAGGATACGTCGGGCAGTAAAGAGTGGTTTGAGCAGATCGGTGTGGGGCCGCGGGAGCGGTGCTCGGCAGATTCGGAGGCACAGCACTTTACACGCCTAAATGAGCTGGGAAGCTCGATTACCTCGTGCTGCAGCGCTATAGATGACGTCAAGAAGACGTCCAACCTGGCGGTGGAACAGTTCGTGGTCCTTGCGCACTCGCACCTTGAGATACTTGCGAAGCTTGGAATCGCCACCCTGATTCGCCCGTTGGTGCAGGTCGTAATTGATGCGATGCGGCAGGCGAGCCAGACAGCGAAAGAATGCAACGTGGCTGTCGCTGAGTGCCTAGATGCGATCGCGGTGTGCGTGGAGGAAGCACAACAGCCTTGCAGTCAGGCGCCCGGCGGAAAGCCAGCTGGAAGTGCGCCTGCTGCGGCGCCAGCGACGGCTGCGCACGCAGCCGGAAGCACCTCGACCGCCAGCGCGAGCGTTGCCGCGCCGCCTTCCGCCCCAGCACCAGCACCAGTGCCTGCCCCTGCTCCTGTGCCGCCGACACCGCCGCAGCCGTGCGAGCGCCTTGTTTCTCTGGAGAGCGTCGGCACGCAGTCCGCGTCAGCGGCACTGGCAGGTGCGGCAGGGATCAACGTGGCCTTTAACTTCGACGTCGATGTGCATGTTAACGCGTCCATCGAGGCCGTGACACGCGACGCAGCGGCGTTGTTCGCACCGGTACAGGAGCAGTGCGACGCTGCGCAGGCGTTCACGGGCGCGTTTGCACAAACGGGCGCAGCCGTCGTCATTGAAAGCATCAACGTCTTTGCAGCAAATATCGACGCGGCCTGGCAGTGCGCGACGGAGGCTGTGGAGGTGCCGTGTGACGTCGCGGAACCAACACCACCGGCACCCGAGCCCGCTCCTGCGCCGGAGCCTGCACCGGCAGTCGACGAAAACGGTGTGTTCGTGCCACCTGAGCAACTCGGCGAGGTGGAGCAGCCACCAGTGCCGGCCGAAAAGCAAGCGATGACGGCACCAGCGGCAGCAGAGACGTCATCAGAACAACACGCTGAGCAGCAGCCAGTCGATACAGACCCGGCTGATGCTTGGGGCGTCAAGAAATTGGGGGAATGGTAAATGGATTTTTCAAGGTTTGCAGCAGAGTACCGTCAGCGCACGGCGATGCGGATGGAGAACTTTGAAAAGATGATCGCTGAGCACCATCGCCAAATGGAGATGATGCTTACCGAGCAGCGAAGGGCCGCCGCGCTTGGCTACAAACGCCAACCTGTTGTCATTCCACAGGGCGGCGAGCGGTTGTTCCCATTTCGCCGCCCGCCGCAGGGCGGAATCGCGTCGATCCGTACCGAGGCACGCCCCAACGCCCCGGAGGCACAGGGGGAGATGAAGCGTGCTGGTCAGCCCGGCACGTTAGAAGAATGAGAAGAGGCTGTCGTCCTTGGTGAGGCCCGCCAGCTCAGCGAGGTCCTCACCGGTATAGGACGTGACGTTCTTTCCTTCGGCGTCCGGCTCGGAGTAGGAGGAGTACTTCTTCTCCCCGGCTAGCTGGTGCAGGAGGAACCCGGTGAGTAGGCCGCGCACTGTGGTCTGCAGGGAGGCGCTCGACTTGCCCAGGCCGAGCAGACGCTTGGTTAGCGTGTCCTCCGAGAAGCTCTGTTGCTCGCCTTTCTTGACGCTGCGGTAGGCCACCTCGCCTGCCCAGTTGTATGCGAGCTTGGCGGGGTTGCCTGGATCGAAGAGCGAGTCACCGTCCTCGCCGGGGCCGATGATGAGCCCTGGGCGAAGCGCGCGGCGAGCCGCCTCTACTGCGGAGGGCGCCACGTTCGCTGGATAAATTGCGGCGACTGCCTGCACCTTCGGGTTTTCTACCGCGGTGAGTACGGCAGCGCCGCCGCCCATGCCGTGGCCAACGACGCCGAGGCGCTGTGGGTGGATGCTAATCTTGCCGTTCCCGAGGCGCACCCCAGTCAGGATTTGCAGGGCGGTTTCTAAATCGGCGGCGAAGCCAGCGTGGTCGGGGCGCCACCCCTTTTCAGTATCTGGCGCGGCGACCGCAATGCCCCAACTGGCCAGGTGGCGAAGTGTGCCGTGGTAGTCGTCGACGCTCTGGCGCCAGTCGTGGCCGAAGGCGACGCCAGGGAGGTTCTTGCCCTCTGCAGGCGTGTACACCTTGCCCGGCAACCCGGTGTACCCGAGATCGCCCTCTAGCACCTTGTGTGGGCCTCGTTTGGACAGTTCAGCTAACTTCTTCAATTTCGCAGACACGCAACCTACCCTACTTGAATTCTGCAGTACTGAAATAGCGCTTCAGCGTTTTTGTGGTTTAGGGTTAGGGGCCAGATCGAGACAGGGCCGAGATTCAGCCTGATGGAGCCGCGCGGAAGGAGCAAGACATGCTTGGAGCGTTGTCCTTTGCGTTTATTGATTCCATCAACGTGCTGTTGATCGGGGTTATCGTGGCAGTCGGGGTGGTTGCCTCCCAAGCGAAACGGCAGTATGCGAAGATCACGGCGCTGCTCATTGCTGGCGACTGGCTTGGGGTGGCGAGTCTCGCGGCGGTGATGTTGTTCGTATTCGATGGCCTCGGTCCGGTGGTGCAAACGTTTGTCGAGGGGCCCATTTTCGGGTGGCTCCTCATCGCTACTGGTCTCCTGACCGCGGTGCTGGCGCTGCGTGGGGGAGATAACCACGCGTTGATTGAACGGGTGATGCGCCCGCTGCGAGCACCCAATGCGCTGACGGTGCTGACGGGGTTTGTGCTGGGGATCGTCCAATCGGCGACGTCGGTGCCGTTCTTTGGTGGCCTTGCGGTGCTGTCTGCGACGGGCATCGATACGACGACGAAGTACAGCTTCCTGGTGCTCTACGCGACGGTCGCGCTGTCCCTACCCACGCTGTGCGCCCTGCTGGTCGGTTGGGTACGGGCGAAGCCGGACTCGGTTGCTGGACGAGGTTTCGCGTGGGCGCGCTCACACCCGGATACGGTTGGTTTGACCGCGACGTGGGTGGTATCGCTGCTGCTAGGTGTAGTCGGCGTGGCGCATTTGCTGTGATCGTTGTTCAATAGATGCCCATGAACGCTTTAAAACTTCGCATTGACCTGGCGGCGATTGCCCACAACACGAGGCAGATGCGCCGTCAGGCTGGTGGCGCGCGTTTGATGTGCGTGGTGAAGGCGGATGCCTATAACCACGGCGCGGCGAAGTGCGTCCCCATCATGGAGGCGAACGGTGCGGATGCGTTCGGCTGCGCGACGATCGCGGAGGCGGCTAGTGTGGCGAAGCTGACGTCGAAACCCGTGATGGCGTGGCTGTGGGCTCCGGGGGAGGAGCTGGTGGAGGGCATCGAGATGGGTGTGCCGAGTCTTGCGCACCTGCGCGCGCTTATTGACGCCCCCTTCGTACCCACCGTGCATCTGATGATCGACACGGGGATGAACCGCTCGGGCGTAGATGAGGAACAGTGGCCGGAGCTGTTCGCGATGGCCGCCGAGGCGCAACAGGCCGGTCAGATCCGTGTGGCCGGGCTGATGAGCCATTTTGCGTGCGCGGATAACCCAGCGGACCCGTACACGGACCGGCAGCTGGCGACGTTCCGTGAAGCGCTCAACCAGGCGCACGAGGCGGGGCTAGAGGACCTGGTGAACCACGTGGCGAACTCGCCGGCGACGTGGACGAGGGACGACGCCCGCTTTGAACAGATCCGTCCCGGGATTGGCCTGTACGGGTTGGAAGCAATCGACGGCACCGACAACGGGCTGCGACCTGCGATGAGCTGGGTTGCAACAGTGACCGCGGTCAAACCAATCCAGGCGGGGGAGCCGGTGAGCTATTCGGGAACGTGGACTGCGCCCGAGGACGGGTTTACCGCCGTGGTGCCCGCCGGCTACGCGGACGGTGTGATGCGCATTTGGCAGGACCGGATGGACGTCACCATCAACGGGGCGCGCTACCCCCAAGTGGGTCGGGTGTGCATGGATCAGATTGTGGTGTGGCTGGGCGCAAACGAAGCCGGTGTCGCGCCGGGCGATGAAGCGGTACTTTTTGGCGCCGGCGGCGTGAGTGCGGACGAGTTCGCGCTGCGGGCGAACACCATTCACTACGAGGTGCTGTGTGCACCGAAAGGACGGACAGTGCGGGAGTACGGCGGCAGGCGTGTCTGCGAGACGCGCGAGGAAACGCAAGCGTTGGGGCGTGAGCTGGGGGAGACCTTGCGCGCCGGGGACGTGGTGATTCTCGACGGCCCGCTCGGCGCCGGGAAAACCACGCTGACGCAGGGCATTGCCGAAGGGATGCAGGTCAAGGGGCGTGTGACGAGCCCAACCTTCACCATCGCCAGGGAACACCGCGCGAAGGAGGCGGAGGGGGCGTCGTTAATTCATGTCGATGCCTACCGCCTGTTGGGGGAGGGCAGCTCTGGCGACCCGCTGGGTGAGCTCGACGCGCTGGACCTCGAGTCGGAACTGGACCGCAGCGTCGTGGTGGCAGAGTGGGGCGGTGATCTTGCAGGTCACATCGCAAACGAGTACCTCTTGGTCAGGATTGATCGCACCACGCTCGTGGAGCAAGACGAAGACAGTGAGGGCCGCATCATTACATGGCGGTGGGTGCACGCAGAATAGGAAGATGTAGGCTGTAGGCCATGCTGAAGCTGAACAATACTAGCCGTGGTTGGGTCGCTATTGCGTGTGCACTGTGGGTGATTGTGCTCGTTGCTCTCATTTTCATCCCACTGACCAAGCCGTCCCCAATGGCGGCTGCGACGCCAACGAATTCTCTTTCCCGCTCCCTTGAAGAGGTCAAGCCTGGTGGTGAAGCCGTTGCGGGCCAGCTCATCGACCTGACTCGCGTCTACGACAAGGACTACATCGGGTTCACCACGCTGTGCCCGAACGAGCCGGACCAGCTGCTGCTGAGCAAGCTGCAGGCGCTGAACCTTGACCAGGACCGCTTCGATTTCTCCGGCGACTGGGGTTACATGCTGCTGTTCGACGAGGACCAGAACGCGGAGATCGACCTGGACAAGGTGGAGCTTTCCAAGGTGAACATCTGCTCCATCCCGCAGTCGGAGATGTTCCCAATGAATACGCCGCTGCCGTTCCACAAGGACGGTAACGGCTGGGTCATGGGAGTAGCGGCGTAATGCTGACGCTGGCGCTCGATACAGCCACGCACGACCTCGTTGTCGGCGTGGGCGAGCAACAGTCGCGCCGCGTGGATGCACAGCGGGTAATCAGAACCCGCTCGCATAACGAACTTTTGGTCCCCACTGTCAACGAACTACTGGCGGAAGCGGGCTGCACCTACGGTGCGCTCGAAGCCGTCGTTGTTGGCGTGGGGCCTGGCCCGTTTACGGGGCTTCGCGTAGGCATGGCCACCGCGTCCGCCTTCGGGCAGGCGCTGGGTGTGCCGGTGTACGGGGTCTGCACCCACGACGCCATCGCCGCGGAAGCCGGGGACACCACCGGGAAAAGCGTGCTAGTGGTCACTGATGCGCGCCGCCGCGAGGTGTACTGGAGCCTCTACCGTGACGGACAGCGCGTCGACGGCCCACACGTCAGCGCAGCCAGCGCGATCGACGTTGAGGGTGACGCCGTTGACATGCTCGTCGTCCCGGACGCGCTGCGTGAGACTGTGACGGTCGCGGCTGGTGAGGTACACGATCTCGCGCCGGGGGTGCGCGGTCTGCTGGCTGCGTGCGATCCATCGGATACGCCGGAGCCACTCACACCGCTGTACTTGCGCCGCCCGGACGCAGTCCCGCCGAAGCCGCGCCCGCGCTCTGCTGCGCTGCCGGACATCAAACTGTGAATATCCGGGAGCTCACACCCAGCGACGCTGACGCAGTCGCAGCGTTGGAGGCGGTGCTGTTCGCTGGCGAGACCCCGTGGTCGCGGGAGGTGCTGCTGACGCAGTTCGCGCAGCCGTACACGTTTTACATCGGTGCTTTCGACGACAAGGGCGCACTGCTGGGGTATGCGGGCCTTGCGATGCTGGGGCCGCGCAACGACCCGGAGTTCGAAATTCACACCATCGGCGTCGCGCCCGAGGTGCAGCGCCGCGGGGTGGGCAGGGAGCTGATGGACCAGCTCGTCCACACCGCCGACCTTCTCGACGGCCCGATGTTCCTCGAGGTGCGCACCGACAACTCCGCGGCGCTTGGCATGTACGAGCGCTACGGCTTTTCCGTGGTTGGCACCCGAAAGAATTACTATCAACCTTCTGGCGCGGACGCGTTTTCCATGATGCGTCCGCGGAAGATCGAAAGGGAGCAGGCATGATTGTTGCCGGGATTGAGTCCTCATGCGACGAGACGGCCGTTGGCATTGTCGACGTCCACTCCGACGGCACCATGGAGATCCTTGCGAACCAGGTGGCGTCTTCGATGGAGCAGCACGCACGCTTTGGTGGCGTGGTGCCCGAGATCGCGTCGCGTGCCCACCTTGAGGTGATGCCGCAAGTGATGGCCGCGGCACTGGAAGAGGCCGGTATCGATGCCCCGGACGTGGTTGCGGCGACGATCGGGCCTGGTCTTGCCGGTGCGCTGCTGGTCGGCGCGTCCGCTGCGAAGGCCTACGCGGCGGCGTGGGGTGTGCCGTTTTACGCCGTGAACCACTTGGGTGGGCACGTGGCGGTGGCGAACCTGGAGGGCCAGGAGCGGCTTCCGCACTCGGTGGCCTTGCTTGTTTCTGGCGGGCATACGCAGTTGTTGGAGGTTGAGGCCGTCGGCAAGCCGATGCGCGAGCTGGGCTCCACTCTTGACGACGCCGCCGGCGAGGCCTACGACAAGGTCTCTCGCCTACTTGGGCTTGGTTACCCCGGCGGCCCGGTGATCGACCGCCTGGCTGCGAAGGGTAACCCGGATGCGATCCCGTTCCCGCGCGCGCTGAGCAGGGCCGACGATTTGCGGGGCGAGCACCGCTTCGACTTCTCGTTCTCCGGCTTGAAGACTGCCGTGGCGCGTTACGTGGAAAAGGCTGAGCGTGAAGGCTGGGTGGTCAACGTGGAGGACGTGTGTGCGTCGTTCCAAGAGGCGGTGTGCGACGTGCTCGTCCGCAAGGCGATGTTGGCGCTGGAGGAGACCGGCGCGAAAACGCTCCTGCTTGGCGGCGGCGTGGCGGCGAACAGTCGCCTGCGCGCTCTTGCACAGGAGCGTTGCGAGAAGGCCGGGGCGGAGTTGCGCGTGCCGCGCTTCGGGCTGTGCACCGACAACGGTGTGATGATCGCAGCGCTGGCCGGCCAACTCATCCACGAGGGGGCGCAGCCTTCGGTGCTGTCCGTGGCGACGGATACGTCGCTGGAAGTGGAGATTCCGCTCGTTCACCAGTAACTATTGGTGAGAGCCGTCACAATGTTGAGTGTTAGCACTCGCAGGGGTAGAGTGCTAACAAGGTTGTTGAGAGCGCAGTTGTACACCCGCGACGACGGCTGGGCCTTCGAATAACCACACACTACTGAACTGATAGATACAACATTGAAGGAAGGCGTTCAGATCATGGCAAACGTCAACATCAAGCCACTGGAAGACAAGGTTCTGGTACAGATCGCTGAGGCGGAGACCACGACGGCATCCGGCCTGGTTATCCCTGATTCCGCTGCTGAGAAGCCGCAGGAGGCAGTTGTTATTGCTGTTGGTCCTGGCCGCTTGGATGAGCAGGGCAAGCGCATTGCTGTCGACGTCAACGAGGGCGACACCGTGATCTTCTCCAAGTACGGCGGCACCGAGCTGAAGTACAACGGTGAGGAGTACCTGCTGCTTTCCGCTCGCGACCTGCTGGCCGTCGTCGAAAAGTAATTGAAGGGGGCGTAGCCACCAATGGCAAAACTTATTGCTTTTCATCAGGAGGCCCGCGAAGGCATCAAGAAGGGTGTTGACACCCTGGCGGATACCGTCAAGGTCACCCTTGGCCCGCGCGGCCGCAACGTGGTGCTTTCGAAGTCGTGGGGTGGCCCGACCGTCACGAACGACGGTGTGACGATCGCCCGCGACATCGACCTCGAGGAGCCGTTCGAGAACCTCGGTGCGCAGCTGGTGAAGTCCGTCGCAGTGAAGACGAACGACATCGCCGGTGACGGCACCACGACCGCGACGCTGCTCGCGCAAGCGCTGGTCACGGAGGGGCTGCGCAACGTGGCGGCTGGCGCGAACCCGATCCAGCTCAACAAAGGGATCCAGGCTGCGGCAGAGAAAGTTATCGAGGAGCTGAAGTCGCGCGCGACGGAGGTTTCTTCCTCCGCCGAGATCGCCAACGTCGCCACCGTTTCCTCCCGTGACCCTGAGGTCGGCGAGATGGTTGCCGGTGCGATGGACAAGGTCGGTAAGGACGGCGTCGTCACCGTCGAAGAGTCCCAGACGATCGACTCGTTCGTCGACGTCACTGAGGGCGTGTCCTTCGACAAGGGCTTCCTGTCGCCGTACTTTATGACGGACCCCGACGCCGGCCAGGCGGTGCTGGAAAATGCCCGCGTGCTGCTGGTCCGCAACAAGATTTCTTCGCTGCCGGACTTTCTGCCTCTGCTGGAAAAGGTTGCGGAGGCTTCCGTCCCGCTGCTGATCATCGCCGAGGATGTCGACGGTGAGCCGCTGCAGACACTCGTGGTGAATACGCTGCGTAAGTCCCTGAAGGTTGTCGCTGTGAAGTCGCCGTACTTCGGCGAGCGTCGTAAGGCGTTCATGGACGATCTGGCTGTGGTGACCAACGCGACCGTCATCGACCCTGAGGTCGGCATGGCGCTCAAGGACGCCACGCTGGACGACCTCGGCTCGGTGCGCCGCGTCACCGTGACCAAGGACGATACCGTGCTTGTCGACGGCGCCGGTTCCGCTGAGGACGTCGAGGAGCGTCGCAACCAGATCCGCCGCGACATCGAGGCGACGGACTCCACCTGGGACAAGGAGAAGATGGAGGAGCGCCTGGCGAAGCTGTCGGGTGGCGTCGCCGTCATCCGCGTCGGTGCCGCGACTGAGACCGAGGTCAACGAGCGCAAGCTGCGCGTCGAGGACGCCATCAACGCTGCCCGCGCGGCAGTCGAAGAGGGCATCATCGCCGGTGGCGGTTCCGCACTGGTCCAGATCGCACGCGACCTGGAGGAATACGCGGAGACCTTCGAGGGCGAGCAGAAGACTGGCGTGTTGGCGGTTGCCCGCGCGCTGGTGAAGCCGGCGTTCTGGATTGCGGACAACGCTGGGCTGGACGGCTCAGTTGTTGTGTCGAAGATCGCAGACATGGCGAACGACGAAGGCTTCAACGCCGCAACGATGGAGTACGGCAACCTGGTTGAGCAGGGCATCATTGACCCTGTGAAGGTGACACACTCCGCTGTTGTCAACGCTTGCTCGGTAGCCCGCATGGTGCTGACCACGGAGGTTTCTGTGGTGAACAAGCCGGAAGAAGTTGAGGAACACGCACACGGTCACGCGCACTAATTAGTGTTTGTGACGAGGGGAGCCCGGACGGATACATGCCGTTCGGGCTTTTGCGTGCCTGATGGGTCAGGCTTTGGGAATGGCATGCTCGGCGCTGTACCCTTAGGCGATACTGGAAAGGAGTCGGGCGTCGCGTATGAGCGGTATAGATACTGATGACGTGAATGCGCAGCTTGCGCAACTGCTGCCTGCTGCACAGTCCGGTGATGATCGGGCGACGCAGCGCGTCGTGGCGCTCATTTATCCATTTGTGCTGCGCTACGCCCGCGCCCGCATTGGCGGTGGGCGCACCCCGACCCCGGAAGACGTCACTCAGGACGTGTGCTTTGCGGTAGTCAAGGCGCTCAGTACCTATAAGGACCAGGGCAAGCCATTCATGGCATTCGTGTACGGGATTGCATTTAATAAGGTGACGGATGCGCACCGCAGCTATGCGCGAGACCGAATGCTGCCCACCGAAGATATCCCCGATGGGGTATCGCAAGAGGCGGATCCAGAGGGATATGCGCTGGATGTCGACGCGAGTAACAAAATGCGCGAGCTGCTCGATGTACTCAATGAGAAAGCGCGAAATATCATTATTCTTCGCGTATTTGTTGGCCTTTCGGCGGAAGAAACAGCAGAGATTGTTGGCGGGACAGCTGGGTCGGTTCGTGTCTCACAGCACCGTGCCCTGGCTCGCCTGCGTGAGGCCCTTGAAGAAGAGGAGTCTGCGAAATGACACGTGATGCTCACCGTATCCCGCAGTTTGATGAGCTGTTGGCGGATGACGCCCTGTTGACCAAAGCGTCACGTGGAGAGGACCCTAGCGACGGCACCGATCCGCTTTTGGGCCTGATGGGTGCGCTGCGCGAGGACGTCGAGCGTCCGATGCCGGAGCCGCCATACATAGCGCCCGTGGCGGCGCCTGCGCGCAAGCAGATGAACCCGTGGCTCAGTGGGCTTGTGGGCGCGGCAGCAGCCACCGCAATCGTTGCTGGAAGTGGGGCAGTGTTGTACAACGCGACTCCTGATTCCCCTCTGTGGCCAGTAGCCTCAACCGTGTTTGGGGAGCGTGCGTCGGTCATGGAGCTTGCGAGCACGCTCGACGAGATGGAAGTAGCCAGCGATGAGGGTAACGGCGACGCTGTGCGTGCCCTGGTGCTGCAGGCCAAGGCGTTGCTTGACTCCATGGATGCGAAGAAGACGCAAGGGTCTGAGCCCACGGTGGCGTCGACAATCCCTGAGGTGACGGTGACGCGCACCGTGACTGTGACGGTGACACCTGAGCCGCGCGAACCGGTGACGGTGACGCAGGTGGTCACGGAGCAGCCTGCCGTCGAGCAGCATTCCTCCGCGCAGCCGACAGTGAGTGCGGAACCGAGCGGTGCGCACGTGCCGGCTACTACAGGCAAGGACGCCGCGCCGGAATCGCCAGTGGCGACGACCTCCCCCAAGCCGGTTGAGCCCCCGGCGTCAGCCTCGCCGCAGCACTAGCGCCCGGCGGACTCGATGCCGTCCATGTACCCCAGCGCGTAATCCCACGTGACATAGGCGTTGACGTCCGGGTTAGCGCTTGGTTCGTGGACGGGCGGCAGCGCGTTGTTGAGCGTGGAGATCATGTTTTGCTCCATGATGTCCCAGTCGTAGTAGTGCGTCTGCTCGCAGTCTTCACACATGAAGAAGATCCCGAGGATGCCGCGGGGGCGCAGGATACGTTGTGCGTCGCGGACGTGGGCGAGGTCGTGAATGATCGCCTGCCGCTCCTCGCTGCTTAAGGGCTCCGGCTGTTCGTCGTCCTCGATGAACGATGCCGGGTCGTTCGGGTCGTTTGCGAACGGGTCGAGTGGCATCATGTCGTCGTAATTCACACCGATCAGCCTATTGTGTGGGGAGTAGCAAGGCCAATTAGCCATGTGCGTTGGGATTTTTCGACGCCGCTGTGTGTCGTGTCGCGCGACGTTATATCATGGCTGAAAACCAATGTCGGGTACACCGCGCGCGGAAGGAGAAGTTGTCAATGGCAAACGAGCGAGTTCTTACAGGTGGGGATGACCCGCACAAGGTTGCACTGCGGGGCTTGACCTTTGATGATGTGCTGCTGCTGCCAGCCGAGTCTCACATTGTGCCGGCCGAAGTGAGCACGAGCTCGCAGTTCAGCCGCAACATCAAGCTGGGTATCCCGATCGCATCGGCTGCGATGGATACGGTCACGGAGTCGCGGATGGCGATCGCGATGGCGCGCCAGGGTGGCATTGGCGTGCTCCACCGTAACCTGAGCGCTCAGGACCAGGCGGAGCAGGTTGACATCGTAAAGCGTTCTGAGTCCGGCATGGTCACCAACCCGGTGACCGCCACACCAGACATGACGATTCGTGACGTCGACGCGCTGTGCGGCCGCTTCCACATCTCGGGCCTGCCGGTGATCGACGCCGACGAGCGCCTGGTGGGCATCATCACCAACCGCGATATGCGCTTCGAGCCGGACTACGACCGCAAGGTCGCAGAGGTGATGACACCGATGCCGCTGGTTGTGGCGGATGAGGGCGTCGATAAGCAGGAGGCACTTGCGCTGCTGTCGGCGAACAAGGTGGAGAAGCTGCCGATCGTGGATAAGACAGGCAAGCTGGTTGGCCTGATCACGGTGAAGGACTTCGTGAAGAGCGAGCAGTACCCGAACGCGTCGAAGGACTCGAACGGCCGCCTGCTTGTTGCCGCTGGTATCGGCACTGGTGAAGAGTCCTACGAGCGTGCCGCGCTGCTCGTTGAGGCGGGTGTCGACGCCCTCGTCGTCGACTCTGCGCACGCACATAACAACCGCGTGCTGGAGATGGTGTCCCGTGTGAAGAAGGACTTCGGCGACCGCGTTGACGTCGTCGGCGGCAACCTGGCAACGCGCGAAGCCGCGCAGGCCATGATCGATGCCGGTGCGGACGCGATCAAGGTCGGCATCGGTCCTGGCTCCATTTGCACCACCCGCGTTGTTGCGGGCGTCGGAGCACCACAGATCACGTCCATCCTGGAGGCTTCCGTACCTGCTCACAAGGCCGGAGTACCGATCATCGCAGACGGTGGCATGCAGTTCTCCGGCGACGTTGCTAAGGCCCTCGCCGCTGGCGCATCGACCGTCATGCTCGGCTCCATGCTCGCAGGCACCACTGAGGCACCCGGTGACGTCGTGGTTGTTGGGGGCAAGCAGTACAAGCGCTACCGCGGCATGGGCTCGATGGGCGCGATGCAGGGCCGTGGCCTGACCGGCGAGAAGCGTTCCTTCTCCAAGGACCGCTACTTCCAGGCAGACGTCACCAGCGAGGACAAGCTGGTGCCGGAGGGCGTCGAGGGCCGCGTTCCGTTCCGCGGAGATATCGACGCCATCACCCACCAGATCGTTGGTGGTCTGCGCGCCGCGATGGGCTACACCGGCTCCGCCTCGATTGCAGAACTGCAGACGAAGCAGTTCGTCCAAATCACCACGGCTGGCTTGCGCGAATCGCACCCGCATGACATCACGCAAACGGTTGCAGCGCCGAACTACCACAACTAATCCTTTCTGACTGGCTCCTGAAGGAGAGAACCTGACATGCGTGAATATGTAGAAATTGGCATCGGACGCGAAGCCCGCAAGGCCTACGACCTTGACGATCTGACCCTGGTTCCGACGCGGCGCACCCGCTCGTCGAAGGACGTCAACACGGAGTGGCACATCGACGCCTACTCCTTTGACATGCCGCTCGTATCCCACCCGACCGATGCCCTAGCGAGCCCCGAGTTCGCCATCGAGATGGGTAAGCAGGGTGGACTTGCGGTGCTCAACGCCGAGGGCATCCTGGGCCGCCACGCGAACTTCGAAGAGGCGATCAACGAGGTCTGCGGACAAGCGCCAAATCCCAAGGACCTCGAGCAGGAGAATTACCACGAGATTCCTAGCAAGATTGCCAAGGCTACGGCAACGCTGCAGAAGCTCCATCAGGCGCCAATTAATTTGGACGTGTTGAGTGAGCGCATTGCACAGGTCCGCGCGTCGGGCGCGACCGTCGCTGTGCGCGTGAGCCCGCAAAACGTGCGCGAGCTTGCCCCTGCAGTGATCAAGGCCGGTGCAGAGATCCTGTTCGTGCAGGGTACGTTGATTTCCGCCGAGCACGTGCAGCCCGGTGGCGAACCGCTGAACTTGAAGGAGTTCATCGGCTCCCTCGACGTTCCGGTCATCGCAGGTGGTGTCTTCGACTACACGACGGCCACGCACCTGATGCGTGCTGGCGCTGCCGGCGTGATTGTTGGTTCGGGTCGTTCCTCTTCCGGCCTGGCGCTGGACGTTCCCCTTGCAACTGCGATTGCTGACGTGGCTGCAGCTCGCCGCGACTACTTGGACGAGACCGGTGGCCGTTATGTCCACGTCATCGCTGATTCGGCACCGTCGAACGCCGGAGACATCGCGTTGGCACTCGCCATGGGCGCCGACGCCGTCATGGTAGGCAGTCTGTTCGCGAAGGCGAACGAGGCCGCTGCTGGCGGCGCGTACTGGGAACCGGCGGCTGCGCACCCGCGCTTCCCGCGCGGCGAGGTTGCCAACTGGGAGTTCGGCGATCGTCTTCCGCTGTCTGAGATTTTGTTCGGTCCATCGAGCGATTCGGGCGCTGCCACGAACTTAGTGGGCGGTTTGCGCCGTATTATGGCGAAATGTGGGTACACTGATCTCAAGTCGTTCCAAAAGGTCGACGTGACCGTCCGCCCGTAAACAGATTGACCTAATATATCGAATATGGCCTACGAAGTAGTTATTAAACGAGATGCCCCTGACGGCCCACACCACGAGGTTGATGTCAACCACATCTTCTTCTCGGTGACGGACAGCAAGGGCATTATGACCCATGTCAATGAGGTCTTTATTCACTACGCGCAGTATCCCGAAGTCGAGATGATCGGGAAGCCACACAATCTCATTCGCCATATTGAGATGCCTGGTGGCGCGTTCAAGCTGATGTGGGACGTCATTGAGGACGGCCGACCGTTCGCAGGCTATGTCCGTAACCGCGCAAAGAGCGGCTCTGCGTACGACGTGTTTGCTACCGTGACGCCTCTGCCAAATGGCGACTACCTCTCGGTGCGCACCCGCCCGATGACCGAACTGTTCAAGGTCGTCGGCGACGTGTACCAAGCGGTGAACGACGTTGAGTGGAAGGCGCGCCACGAGGGCGTTGGCCGTCGCCGCCGTGCAGAGCTTGGCTTGGACAAGCTGCAGGAGCTTGTGCCTGATTACGACGCCTTCGTTGCCGAAGCGCTGCCGGCCGAGGTGCTGGCGCGTGAGGAAGCGGGCTTCGACCTTCCAGAGGGCACCGGCGAGGTGTACGAGGCCACTAAGCGCCTCTACCGCGAGCTGGACCGCTTCATGGAAATCCAGTCCTCCATTAAGGAAGCCGCCGAAGAACTGGCAAAGGCCAGCCAGACTTTGGTGGAAGAAAACGCTGTGACCAACAGTGTGAAGGGCGAGATGGAAAACGTCATGGCGGAGGGCGCTGCCCGTACGCTGTTGCTTGCACCGCTGCAGGTGTGGGCAACGATGCGTGGCATCATCGACGAGAACGCGCAGTCACTCAACGAGGTGGCTGGCGAGTTGGCGAAGAAGGCGGCGTCCGCGCGTATGGCGATTGCGCTGGCTCGTCTGCATACTGCGCAGACCGCGATTTTCTCCCTTGAGGCGAACCGCGGCGAGGTGCTCTCTATGCTGTTCGACGCCCTCGAGGTGGACGTGAAGCAGATGGACGACGCAGTCTTCCTGCACTCCTCCCTGGCGAACCGCGTGGACCTGAAGGTGAACTCGATTTCCGAGCTGACCAAGATGCCGCTCGAGATGATTCGTCGCTGGTCCCAGACCACGGCGCAGGAGCCGTTCGGCGAGAACATCGAGCCGCTTGTTGCTCAGGTGCACCGCGCTATCCAGGCTGCTGATAACTCTATCGAGCGCCTGCACGCTTCCTCGCAGAAGCTGGGCTCCGACCCGGCGATTGACGGGGTACACGATGCGCTGGAGAACCTGCGTGCGCTGCTGAAGTAGTCTGTTGTAACGCCGCAACGCTGAAGACACCACCTGCCTGGCGGGTGGTGTTTTGTTGTTTCGAAGGGATTCCCGCACCAGATTCCAGTATTTCGGCCGGGTGCATTGGTGTTTCCCCAGGTCCCGAATTGTGCGCGCGGGAATGTGGTGCGCAGGACACTGTCATCGGGCTCACGTACACATTAGGTGCTGCGTAGGTTAAGATTTGGTGCGTGACTACAGCTCAAACTCGCCCTGTTCTTGTTGTTGATTTCGGTGCGCAGTACGCGCAGCTCATTGCGCGTCGTGTGCGTGAGGCGCACGTGTTCTCCGAAGTCGTTCCGTCCACGATCTCCGCTGCGGAGGTGAAGGAGAAGCAGCCGCTGGCGCTTGTCCTATCCGGTGGCCCGTCGTCCGTGTATGAGGATGGCGCCCCGCAGTTGGACCCTGAGATTTTCGAGTTGGGGATTCCGATCTTCGGCATCTGCTACGGCTTCCAGGTGATGACGCAGGCGCTCGGCGGCAAGGTTGAGCAGACCGGCGCCCGTGAGTACGGCCGCACGGCGATGAACGTCATGGGTGGTGTGCTGCACGCCGGCTTGCCGGAGGAGCACAAGGTGTGGATGAGCCACGGTGATTCGGTAACGCAGGCCCCGGAGGGCTTCGAGGTCACCGCGTCTTCGAAGGGTGCGCCGGTCGCCGCGTTCGAGAACGTGGAGCGCAAGTTCGCCGGTGTGCAGTACCACCCGGAGGTGATGCACTCGCCGCACGGCCAGGAGGTGCTGACGCGCTTCCTCACCGAGATCGCTGGTCTGGAGCAGAACTGGACGGCATCCAATATTGCGGAGCAGCTCATTGAGCAGGTTCGCACCCAGGTTGGCGACGGCTACGCAATTTGTGGCCTGTCCGGCGGTGTGGACTCGGCTGTTGCTGCGGCGCTGGTGCAGCGCGCGATCGGTGACCGTTTGACCTGTGTGTTCGTGGACCACGGCTTGCTGCGCCAGGGTGAGCGCGAGCAGGTGGAGAAGGACTTCGTCGCCGCGACCGGCGCGAAGCTGGTCACCGTGGATGAGCGCAAGGCCTTCCTGGACAAGTTGTCTGGTGTGACCGAGCCGGAGGCCAAGCGCAAGGCGATCGGTGCGGAGTTCATCCGTTCCTTCGAGCGCGCCGTGGCTGATGTGCTGTCGGACCACAAGGTGGATTACCTGGTGCAGGGCACCCTGTACCCGGACGTGGTTGAGTCCGGCGGCGGCACCGGTACCGCGAACATCAAGAGCCACCACAACGTCGGCGGCCTGCCGGACGACGTCGAGTTCGAGCTGGTCGAGCCGCTGCGCCTGCTGTTTAAGGACGAGGTCCGCGCGGTCGGCCGCGAGCTGGGCCTGCCTGAGGTGATCGTGAACCGTCAGCCGTTCCCGGGCCCGGGCCTGGGCATCCGCATCATTGGTGAGGTCACCGAGGAACGCCTGGAAACCCTGCGCGCCGCGGATGCGATCGCGCGCGAGGAGCTGACCAAGGCTGGCCTGGACGACCAGATTTGGCAGTGCCCGGTCGTGCTGCTGGCCGATGTCCGCTCGGTGGGTGTGCAGGGCGACGGCCGCACCTACGGCCACCCGATTGTGCTGCGCCCGGTCGCGTCCGAGGACGCGATGACCGCGGACTGGGTACGCATCCCGTACGAGACGCTGGAGGTCATCTCGACCCGCATCACCAACGAGGTGGCGGATGTCAACCGCGTGGTGTTGGATGTTACATCCAAGCCGCCGGCCACCATTGAGTGGGAGTAGGTAGCCGAATTATTCGGCAAAGTACGCGGACACGGACCCGACGCGCTGCTTCACGTTGATCGTGAGGAGCTCGCCGTCCTTGTCCGCGTTTTGCTTGCCCTGGGGGCATGTAGTTTCGCCGATGGTGGCTTCGCAGTGGACGTCGACCGGCACGTTGTTGGGCAGAATGATCTCGATTTCGCCGACGCCGTTGGCAATGTTCACGGTCTTCGGTTCGTCGAGTGGTTTGAGGCTGCTCAGATCGATGGTGGTTTCTCCAACGAGGTTGTTGAGATCGGGGATTGAAGCCGCGTCCTCGAATGAGTGGTGCATTTCACCGATGCGGCTGCCCACTTTGATATCGGACCGGGGGCCGACAATACCGGTGATAAACAGGGCACAGACGAGGATGACAGCCAGGGGCAGCCATAGCCAGAGGCGTGTCTTTTTCTTCGGCTGTTCCGGCGCTGGCTCGGTTGGCTCGGGCAGGTGCCACAGCCCGGGCGCCGCGCCGAGTGGGTCCCACGCGGGGGGCGTGCCGGGGTGCTCGTAGCCTTCGGGCACGGTGAGGTGCGAGGTATCCACGGTGGGGCCTTCGCTTGTCGACGCCTCCTCGGGGTTCATTACCAGCAGTCCTGCCGGCGGCTCCGGCTGGCGCTGGTGGGCGAGGTACCAGCCGAGCGCGAACAACACGAACGTAACGAGCACCCCGTTGAGATCGCCTGCCGCTGAGACAGATGGGAAGAAGATCACCAACCCGATGAGTAGCCACCAACCGGTGCTGCGGTCCTTCTTCTCTGGCTCGGTGAGTTGTTCTTTCGGCGTGATAATTGAGTTCCACGGGCTGCGGGTCATGCCGAAGCGTGGCATGTTGATCCAGCACAGTAGGTAGAGGAAAAGTCCGCCGCCAAATACGAGTGCAAGTGCTACGAAGATGACGCGAACAAGCGTCGGGTCGACTTGGTAGCGGGCGCCGATGCCTTCACAGACGCCAGCGATGACAGCCTTACCGCCCTGGTCTTCTGGGATGCGGGGCGGGCGGGTCTCCCACATGCGCTTCAGTGTGTTGGTTTCCATGCCTCCATTGTCGCGTGGTGGGCCCGTGGACGGTATCGGGAATGACCCTGATTTTTGATTTCAGGGTTTACCCCGATGTGGCCGAGGCGCCGCCCGTGTCATGATGAGTGCATGTCTGCGTTGTATCCCCGGCTGACCCGGGACCGTTCACGCCGCGTGATCGCGGGTGTGGCCTCTGGAGTTGCTGGCCACTTCGGGGTGGACGTGAAATGGGTGCGGCTGTTCTTTGTCGTCGCAAGTTTCACTGGCGGGATTGGCGTGTTGTTGTACACGGGCTTGTGGATGTTCGCGCCGGTTGCAGAGAGTACCGAGCCCCGGCAGCGTCCTGGAGCGCTGGATGTTTTCCTTGTGCTGGTGGGGTTTGCGGGTGCGCTGATGTCCTTGCAGAGCTCCTCGGGCGTTGGATCGGCTGTGCTGTTCGTGGTTGGCGTGCTCATAGTGGGTGCGATTATCGCGTTGCAGGCCTACGACCGCGGTATGGCCTCATGGAAGAATCTTGCGGCGCTGGCGCTGGGTGCGCTGCTCATGATGGGTGGGGTGCTGGCGCTCGCGCTCATGGGGGAAAGCAGCGGGGTCGCCGGGGTTGTGGTCTCTGTGCTGGTGACGGTGCTGGGGGTAGCAGTGCTGGTGGTGCCGTTGATTACGAAGTTGGCGAACTCGCTCGTCGCGGAGCGTGAGCAGAAGGCGGTGGCGGACCAGCGCGCGGAGATCGCTTCCCGCTTGCATGATTCGGTGCTGCAGACCTTGGCGCTGATTCAGCGCCAGGCTGGTGATCCGGACGAGGTGGTTCGGCTTGCCCGTGGCCAGGAGCGTGAGCTTCGCGCCTGGCTTTTCGACGACACCGTGTCCAACCACACCACCACCTTCGCCGCGCTGTGCAAGGCTGCCGGCGAGGTGGAGGACGCGTACGGGATCGTGATCAAACCGGTCACGGTGGGCGAGGACATCCCTTTCGGCGAGCGCGCAGAGGCGGTCGTGCTCGCAGCCAGGGAAGCGATGGTCAACGCGGCAAAGCACGCCGGTGTGGACACCGTTGATGTTTACGCGGAGCACCTTGCTGGCAGGCTCACCGTGTTCGTGAGGGATCGCGGCAAGGGCTTCGACCCTGAGGCAGTGCCGACGGACCGCCACGGGTTGCGGGACTCCATCGTGGGCCGCGTGGAGCGCGTTGGGGGAGAGGTGCACGTGGTGGCGTCGGAAAGCAGTGGCACCGAGATTGAACTAGCGTTGGACCTATGACTCGCGTGTTTCTAGTGGATGACCACTCCGTGTTCCGCGCTGGGGTGAAGGCCGAGCTGCAGCAGGCTGTGGAGATCGTCGGTGAGGCTGGCACGGTCGCCGAGGCGGTGCGGGGGATCGAGCAGACACAGCCCGACGTCGTGCTTCTCGACGTCCACATGCCCGACGGCGGCGGCCTCGCAGTGCTGAAGCGTGCACCCGGCCCGGCGTACTTGGTGCTCAGCGTGTCCGACGCCGCCGAAGACGTCATTGCCCTAATCCGCGCGGGCGCCCGCGGGTACGTGACCAAGAACATCGCGGGCGCGGAGCTCGCGGAGGCCATCGAGCGGGTACGCGGCGGGGACGCGTACTTCTCGCCGCGCCTGGCGGGGTTCGTGCTTGATGCGTTTGCGAGCAGGCCTGTCGTCGAGGAGGACGACCCGGCGGTGGACTCGCTGACCCGGCGCGAACTCGAGGTGCTGCGCCTGCTGGCGCGGGGCTACACGTACAAGGAGATCGCGCAGCGCCTGTTCATTTCCGTGAAGACGGTGGAGACGCATGCGTCGAGTATTTTGCGTAAGACGCAGACCTCGAACCGCCACCAGTTGACCCGGTGGGCGGTTGCGCGCGACCTGGGCTAGCGTACACCTACCTGCCGCAGCAGCGACTGTGCGGTTTTGTCTGTTTCCTGCAGCATGCGCGGGTCGGTGCCGGGCATTGGGGAGATGGTGGTGTCTGCCCACTGCTTGCCGGTGGGGATGCCTGCGATGTGCAGGCGCGGGTCCAGGGTGCCGTCGGGGTGGATGGTGCGGCGGGTGTCCGCGTCGGTTTCTGGGGAGCCGGTGGGCGTGCCGAAGGGCGCGAAGGGGCGGATGCGCTCGCTTTCCAACAGTGACGCGGTCAGTGGGTCGGCTGCGCGGGTGATGTTAGGGGACGGCAGGAAGGCGTCTGCGAGGGTGTCCGCGGTGACGGTGCGCTCGGCGCTGGTGGCGGTGAACGTGGTGCCCGACTGCGTGACGGTTGGGGTTGGGCCGAGCAGGGTGACCAGGCCGGCGTCGATAAGCGCGAGGAGCTCGCGGGAGCGGAACATCGGAGGACCGGAGCCGACCATCTGGCCGAATGCCATGTAGTCGGAGAGCGCGCCGCGCTGATCCTCCGGGGTACCACGGCCGTTCTCGACGGCGATGGCGGTCGGTTTGCGGCCTGCGGAGATCACCCACAGGGCGGACTTGATGGGGGAGTCGTGGGCGGCGACGGCCTCGGCGATGTCGCGGGCCAGGGCGTCGGCGATGACACAGTTCAGGCTTTCGGTGTCGAGGCCTTCGCACCCGGCGAGGGGGTCGATCCAGTAGGAGATGTCGAAGGGGTCGGTGGTGGCGTCGGCAAGGGTGTCGTTGAGCGCGCGGGCGCAGGGCAGGAGGCTGGTGCGGGTGGCGGCGCCGGCGAGTGGGGCGGCGTCGATGCGCGCGATGATGTCCGCAAGCGGGATCCGCAGGGCGTCGGGGCGTACGCGCGCAAGCGTGGTGTAGTAGGCGGCGTAGGAGTCGCGGATGAGCGCCGGCCAGAGTTGCTCGCCGAAGCTGACCGAGGTGGCGCCGCTGTGCTGCTCGATCGCGGCGCGCAGCCGCGAGAGGTCCGCCTTGGGCGGCAGTGAGTGGTACTCGGATTTCGGCAGGTAAGGGTAGCCGCGGCCCGAGGTGACCACGAGGTGTGGCTCGGCACCGCTGGGTTCGTAGCGCAGGCCGGAGCGGGTGTCGGCGGGCACGAAGCGGCCGCCGCGGTTGATGGTGCTCAGCGCCATGAGGTCGAAAAAGCCCATGCCAAGGCCGCGCACGATTGCGGTTTCGCCAGCAACCAGCGTATCGACGTCCTGTTCCACCGGGTTGCCTGGCTGAATCCAGTGCCCGCGGAAGGCCACCGGGTGCTCGGGGACGACCCAGCCGGTGGCGAGCACGGTGGCGTCGGCGTGGACGGTGGTGCCGTCCTCAAGCGTGATGGCGTCGCGGCCGTTCTCGGCGGTGATGCGCTGCGCGCGGGAGCGGTGGTTGGTGACGGTCACGTGCTCGGGGAGCTGCGCCAGCGCGACCGTGAGGACCCAGTGGAGGTACTCGCCGTACAGCGCGCGGGATGGGTTGGACTCCGGGCGGGTGGCAGCCAGCTCCGCGCCGAAGTCCGCGGTGACGTGGTCGGGGGTTGGGTGGGCGTCGAACAGTGATTGCTTGGTGGCGGACACGGCGTCGCGCTCGCCGCGCAGGAGCTGGATCCACTCGTACATGGTGGGGCCCTCGAGTACGGGGGCGGTGACGGTCGCGCCGGGCTCGGTGAAGAGGGTGACGGCGCCGGCCAGCGTGTTCATGCACAGCGTGTGGGTCTGTGCGGTGTCCCAGACGCGCCCGGCGCCGTGCTGGGCGTCGTCGATGAGGTGGATTGTCAGCGGCTTGGTGGAATTAGATTCGTTGAGCGTGGCGGCGACGCGTTCGATGATGGAAATGCCGCGTGGACCTGCGCCGACGATGGCGATTGCTGGCTGCACTGTGTGTTCCTTCCTGTTGCGACAGTGACCGTTTAGACTGCTTAGTCTAGACGCATGAGACCGCTCCGTCTAATCTGTGTTAGCGTTATCGCTCATCGAAGGGAGAACAGTGAAGCACACACGTCGAACGCAGGCCGGAGCGCTGCTTGCGGCTACCACGCTACTCGGGTTATGCACCGCATGTGCAGGACAAACAGAGCAAAGCGGGGACATGCAGGCAATCACGTACCTGGAGCCGAACTGGTTTACCTCGCTCTATCCGCCTGCGGCCGGGTTCTACCCGAATGGTGGCGTCGTGAATCAAATAACAGACAGACTGCTCTATCAGGACCCGGAGACGCTCGAGCTGCACCCGTGGATCGCCACGAAGCTGCCGGAGATCAACGAGGACGCGACGGTATACACGTTCGACATCCGCACCGACGTCACCTACTCCGACGGCTCGCCGCTCACCGCGGAGAACGTCGTGGCCAACTTCGACCTCTACGGCAAAGGCGACAAGGAGCGGCTGCTCAACGCATCCGAGCAGATCTCGAACTACGACTACGGCGAAGTCATCGACGAAGACACGGTGCGATTCCACTTCACCGCACCCTCGCCGGGGTTCGAGCAAGCGGTCTCCGTGTACAACGCCGGGCTGCTTTCCGACGCCACCCTGGCGCTCGACAACGAGTCCTTCGGGCCGGGCAGCGCCCACAACATCATCGGCTCCGGCCCGTTTGTCATCGCCGGTGAGGAGCTGGGCACCTCCATCGAGCTGCGGGCGCGCGAAGACTACGACTGGGCACCGCCCATCCTCGAACACCAGGGCCGCGCCCGGCTGGACAGCGTGACGTACCGGCTCGCCGCCGAAGAGGCGATGCGCACCGGCGCGGTCCTATCCGGGCAGGCGGACATCGTGCGCGACGTGACTGCGTCCGCCGAGCGCCACCTGAAAGACCGCGGCGTGCAGATCGTCTCCCGCGGCACGAACGCGATGAACAACCAGATCGCGATGCGCCCGCAGCACCCGTACCTGCAGGACATCCGGGTGCGCCGCGCGATCACGCACAGCGTGGACCGCGAAGAGCTGCTGCGCATCCTGTTCTCTGACTCCTACCCGCTGGCGACCTCGAGCGTGGCCGCCACCGGCTTGGGCTACAAGAACCAGGGCGACGCCTACACATACGACCCGGAGCTTGCCCGGCAGCTCCTCGATGAGGCCGGGTGGGTCGTGGGCAACGACGGCATCCGCGTCAAGGACGGGGAACGCCTGCACCTGACCGTCAACTACGCGCAGACCCAGCCGCGCGCCCGCGAAGTGATGACGATGGTGCAGTCCAACCTGCGCGACATCGGCATTGAGCTCTCCGTGCTCTCCGGCGACCGTTCGACGCAAAACGTGGCGTCGAAGGACCCGAACAAGGTGCAGCTCTACCACACGATGGTCGGCCGGGCGGACTACGACGCCATCGAGTCGCACTACGCGGTTGGGCGCCGAGACTCCTTCATTAACCAGGATGAAAATGACAACGTGATCGACCAGCACCTCGAAGACCTGCTGCAGACCGTGGTCTCCACACCTGACGACGCCGGCCGGGCCCGCGCGGTGGAAGCCGTCCAGGACTACGTCACTGAGCAGGCCTACACGCTGCCGCTGTTCGAAGAGCCGCAGGTCTACGCCGTCAGCCCACGTCTGTGCGGATTCGGCGTCGAAGCCGTTGCACGCCCTGCGCTCTATAGCGCCTACCTCCAGGAAGGGGATACGCCATGCCGTACATCGTAAAGCGGGTAGGCCAAGCACTGATCGTGCTGCTGCTGACCTACACTCTCGCATTCTTTCTGCTTTCGGCTCTGCCATCCGACGGTGTCATGGCCCGCTACGCTGACCCGGCACTGGGACTCAGCCAGGCTGAGATTGAGGCGATCCGTTCGGAGATGGGCGTCGATAAGCCGTTGCTTACGCAGTACGTGGCGACGCTGACGGGTCTGTTCACCGGCAGTCTCGGCTACTCGGTGCGCACGGGCACACCGGTGGGCCAGCTCATTGCCGACGCACTGCCGCACACGCTCGCGCTGGCCGCGACCTCGGTCGGACTCGCGATCATCGTGGCGCTGGCGACCGCATTCATCGCGACGCTGCCCGGCGCCGGACGCATCGGCGAGCTGTTTCGCGCGGTGCCCTCGCTGATGGTGTCGCTGCCAGGGTTCTGGATCGCGATTGTGCTGCTGCAGCTGGTGTCCTTTGAACTCGGCTGGATCAACGTGGTCGCCCCCGGCCCGCTCGAGGGGCTCGTGCTGCCGACCCTCACACTGTCCGTCCCGATGGCGGCCCCGCTCGCACAGGTGCTGATCCGCTCCATCGACGAGGTGCAGCGCAGCCCATTCGTGCAGGTGGCGCGTGCGCGCGGTGCGAGCGAGACCCGCATCTTCTGGTCCGATGTGCTGCGAAATGCGCTGCTGCCGGCGCTGACCATGGCTGGTTTGCTCTTCGGCGAGCTCGTCGGTGGTGCTGTGGTGACGGAAACCGTCTTCGGGCGCACCGGGTTGGGCTCCATGGTGGTCACCGCCGTGTCGAACCGCGACACGCCGGTGCTGCTGGGCGTAGTCCTCATCGCTGCGGTGGCGTACGTGACCATCAACCTCATCATTGACCTGCTCTACCCGGTGCTTGACGTGCGGCTGCGCACCGCCGGCGGGCCGTTTGCCGCAACACCGAAGCAGTACGCCAGCCAGTCCGCCGACGCCATCGACGTGCGGGCAATCGAAACGGGACGGGAGTAGCAACCATGCGAACGACGAATTGGAAACAACCGGGAACGGTTCTCGCACTGCTCGTGCTGCTGCTTGCGTGCGCGTGGGCCCTGCTGCCGGGCATATTTGCCACGCACGACCCATACAAGGGCGTCGACGTAGCCCTTGCAGCGCCGAGCGCGGAGCACTTCTTCGGCACCGACGCCGTGGGGCGCGACGTGTACTCGCGCGTGGTTTACGGCGCGCGCCAGTCGCTGCTCGGCGCGATAATCGCGGTGGCGGTCGGGCTGGTGTTCGGCACGCTGATTGGCCTGGTGGCGGGCGCGCTTCGTGGCAAGGTCGATACCGTGCTCATGCGGATCGTGGACGTCCTGCTCGCTATCCCAGGCATTCTGCTGTCTCTGTCCATCATCATCGTGCTGGGCTTCGGCTCACTGCAGGCGGCCTTCGCTGTCGGCATGACCACGGTGGCGACGTTCGCCCGCCTCGCCCGTTCACAGGTGATGCAGGTTGCAGGCACCGACTACGTTGAGGCCGCCTACGGCTCTGGAGCGACGAAGTCCCAGGTGCTGGTGCGCCACATCCTGCCGAACTCGCTCACCCCGGTCATTGCGTTGGCGGCCCTGCAGTTCGGCACGGCGATCCTGCAGCTGTCCATCCTCGGGTTCCTCGGCTACGGTGCCCCGCCGCCGATCCCGGAGTGGGGCCTCATCATCGCGGAAGGCCGCGACTTCATGGCCACCGCCTGGTGGATCATCGTCCTGCCCGGCGTGGCGATCATCGCCACCGTCATGAGCGCGAACCACCTGTCCCAACTCATTCGTACGGAGGCCTAACCTATGCAACCCCTGCAACCTTTACTTGAAGTGCGCGGCCTGACCGTCGCGTACGGCAATCAGCCGCCATCGGCGCAAGACGTGTCCTTTTCCGTCGCGCCTGGCAAACTCACCGCGATCGTGGGCGAGTCCGGCTCCGGCAAGACGACCTCGGTGATGGCGACGTTGGGCCTCCTCGGCGGATCCGCGCGGGTGCTGGACGGCGCAGTCTATTTCCAAGGTAAAGACATCACGCAGTTGTCTCCGAGGCAGTGGCGTCAGCTGCGTGGCACAAAGATTGGCTTGGTGCCGCAGGACCCGAACAATTCGCTCAACCCGCTGAAGCCCGTCGGGGCCTCGATCGAGGAAGCCATGGCGGTCCACGGCATTGGCACCGCCGCCTCCCGTCGCGCACGCGCGCTGGAGCTGATGGAGGCCGTCGGCATCGATGACCCGCAGCGCCGCCACGGCCAGTACCCGCACGAGCTTTCAGGCGGGATGAAGCAGCGCGTGCTCATCGCGACGGCCATCGCGCCCGAGCCGCAGGTGCTGATCGCCGACGAGCCGACGTCCGCCCTGGATGTGACCGTGCAGGAAAAGGTGCTGGACGTGCTCGACGAGATGCGTGAGCGCCTCAACCTCGGCATCGTGCTGATCACGCACGACTTGGCGGTGGCGGGCGACCGTGCCGACGACGTGGTGATTATGCAGCGCGGCGTCGTCGTGGAGGAAGGCCCCGCCGCGGAGGTGCTCGCCGACCCGCAAGAGGAGTATTCACAGCGTTTGCTTGCCGACGCCCCTTCGCTCGCCGTCGCGAACGCCTACCACCGGCCAGCGCCGGACGGCGACGTGCTGGTGCGCGTGGATCACCTGCGCCAGGAGTATGGGGATTTCGTGGCCGTCAACGACGTCTCCTTCGAAGTGAAGCGAGGGTCCACGCACGCGATTGTGGGCGAATCCGGCTCCGGGAAGACCACGACTGGGCGGGCGATCTCCCTGTTCCGGGATCCGACGAGCGGCAGCGTCACCATCGGCGACAACGTCGTGACCGGCGTCGACGACGCCACCCGTCGGAAGCTGCGATCCACGGTGCAGCTGGTGCACCAGAACCCGTTTTCTTCCCTGAACCCTAAAATGACGGTGGAGGCCATCGTGGCCGAGCCGGTTCGGAACCTGACGGGGGCGTCGAAACGCGAGGCGCGCGCGAAGGCGCACGAGGTGCTGGCGCGCGTGGCGCTGGACCCGCAGCAGTTCGCGCGGCGCACCCCGTCGCAGCTTTCCGGCGGGCAGCGCCAGCGTGTCGCCATTGCGCGTGCGCTCGTGGTGGAGCCGGAGCTCGTCGTGTTCGATGAGGCGGTTTCCGCGCTCGACGTGACGGTGCAGGCGCAGATCCTCCGACTGCTGGAGGACCTACAGCAAGAGCTGGGCCTGACCTATATCTTTATTTCCCACGATTTGGCGGTGGTGCGCCAGGTCTCGGATACGGTCAGCGTGCTCAGCCGTGGTACCCAGGTGGAGTACGGCCCGACCGATGACGTCTTCCAGTGGCCGCGCCACGAAGTGACAAAGAACTTGATCCATGCAATCCCGGGCGCGCGCTTCCGTGCCCGGCAGTTAGGAGAATTTAGTGTCTAACATCATCGATACGCTTGCCGACGCCTCTCCGGAACTCACGCGCCTTCGCAGGCGCCGCCCGGAAGCAGTCGAGAACGCGGAACTGACGTTTACGGCCCTGTTCGAGCCCGCTGACGAGGGGGATGTTCCGTTGGCCTGGCGCTATGGTGTCGCCGCGTTCGTGGCAGGGCTCACCGGGCTACCAACTGCGAGCGCGTTCTATCGGGAGCTGCTCGAGGACCTCGAAGACCAAGCCCCCGGCCTAGCCGAGGCCGTCGACGCCGCCATCGCGCGCGGTGCATCCGAGGGGCCGTACTGGCACGGCGACTTCGTCCTGTTCGGTGACGTCATTGGGGAAGCGTCCGAGCAGTTCGCCGCTGCCCTGGACTTCGCACACCTGCTGGTTGTCCACCCGAAGGATTCCACCGCCGCAGCGATCGGTCACCTGCAGACCTCCGGGTGGAGCGACAACGGCATCGTCACGTTGGGGCAGCTCATCGCGTTCGTGGCGTTCCAGTTGCGCGTCGTGCACGGCGTGCGGGTGCTCGGCGGGGTTGACGCTGGTGGGGTGCAGCGGGCGTCGATGAGCGGGCGGGCGCACGGCGTGGCTGACCCCGGATGGGAGCCCGGGCCGCGCACCTTGTTGCCCGAGGTCGTGGTGCCGACGAAGTTCGTGGAGCACTCCCTAGGCTGGCGCGCGTGGGTGCCCAGCCTGGACAAGTCCGAATTCACCGAGGTGCACCGCGACGCGCTGCTCAAACCCGAGCGAATCGACATGGAGTACTTCCGGCTGCTCGCGCGTGATCCTGCGGTGCTCAAGGCTCGCACCCTGACTGACCTGGACATTTTTTACAACACCGACGGCGGCCTGGGGCGCGCCGAGCGCGAACTCGCCGCGACCGTGGTCTCCCGCCTCAACGGGTGCGAGTACTGTGCTTCCGTGCACCAGGGACGCGCGAAGCAGGAAGGCGGCGACGCCGAGGCGATCTCCCGGCTCCTCGACGAAGGCGTGACCGCGGACCTGGGCACCCCGCTGTGGAACGCGCTGCGCGATGCGGCCGTGGCGCTCACGCACACCCCGATCGCGTTCTCGCAACAGCACGTCGAAGCCCTCCGCGAGGCCGGCTGCGGCGAGCTCGAGATCCTCGACCTGATCAACTCGGCGGCGTTCTTCAACTGGGCCAACCGCCTCATGCTCAGTCTCGGTGCGGCTGATGTGCCGAAGCGCTACCGCTAGCGCTTCTGGGTGGGCGCTGCGGGCGCGTATGCGAGGCGCCGCGTGCCGTCGACGTGCGGCATGAGCACCCACGCCACCACAAACAGCCCGCCCGCAAGCAGCGCCAGCCCCCAGCCGGGCAGCGGCGCGATCAGCGGGCTCAGCATGATTGCGAGCCACCACAGCATCAGCGGCACCACCATGCTGAGCGACGGCACCTGCGAGACGTTGCGGCTGCGCGCAAACTCGGCCATGGCCTTGCGGTACGGGTGCGCTCGGGTAGTTGCACGGGCGACGAGCACCGCGGCGAGAGCAATGCCGACTTTCACGGCTGCGGGTAGCGGTGCCGCCATCACGCTTATCGACGCCGCTACGCACCCCGCCGCCACAGCCCGCACAATGGGTGGCGTGGGAATTGGGGTGACGCGGTTGCGGAAGTCTGCGTAATACATAGGGCAGAGCGTACAGCATGGTGTCTCGCTTTTTGTGGCACAGGGATTCGAAACCCTGTTCGACCTTTACTGTTGCCCGTGTCGGGGGCGCGTTGCATACTTACATGCATGAATGGAACACCTATTCGCTTGCGTGAGTTTGCCTCGGACGGTGGCGGACAGCTCAGCAAAGCTGAGCAGATTGCGCAACTCCGAGCGCAATTAGCCGAGCTCGGCGGTGGTGCTGTGCAGGAGCCGATCGGGAGCGAGGGTGTTGTTCCGCTGTCTGCAGAGTTGGCGCGCGTGCTCCCGAACGGGGGTTTGCCAAGACGGCAAGTCACGCAGGTGAGCGATACGCCGTCGCTTATCGTAGAGATCCTGCGGCAGGTCACGGAAGCCGGAGGATACGCGGCCGTGGTGGGGTGGCCGGAGTTGTCCTACGCAGAGCTCTCGAAGCAAGCGCTGCGCAGAACCGTAGCGGTTCCGGAACCGGGGATGGATGCCATGCACGCCGCAGGGGTGCTCGCCGAGGGGCTAGACGTGGTGGTGCTACACACCCGAAGCGAAATCCAGTACACGCCCGCCCAGGCACGCCCACTGCTTGCCCGCGTGCGCGCCGGGGAGGCGGCGATGCTGTGCGTGAACGCGACGGTGCCTTCGCCTGCATTGCGCATGAGCGCGGACATCGCTAGCTTCCACGGCATCGGGCGCGGCCGCGGGCGCATCGCAGGCATTGACCTGGAGGTGTCCGCGCACGCGAAAGGCTGGAAGCGGCCACGGGCACTGCTGACGCTTGGGGCCGCGACGGGCGGTGTCACGCATCTGAAAGCGGTGCCCTCATGAGGGTTGCGGCGCTCTGGTTCCCGGATTGGCCCGTGCAAGCAGCCAAGCTCGAAGCCGAGGACACGCTGGAGGAACCGATCGCGATCGCGGTGCAGCACCGTATCAAGGTGTGTTCGCAGGAGGCGCGGCGCGCCGGGGTCCGCCGTGGGATGCGGGTGCGCAACGCGCAGGCCGTCGCGCCTGAGCTGACGGTGGTAGAAGACAACCCGGAGCGCGACGGTCGCACGTTCAGCGCGCTCGCGGGATCCTTGGATGACGTGGCGGCCTCCGTGGAGGTGCTGCGCCCTGGCCTGGTGGTTGCGGACCTCGCCGCGGCGGCGAAGTTCCACGGCGATGAAGATACGGCGCTTGAGATGCTTCTCGACGCCGCCGCACGCCACGGCATCGACGTCATGGCAGGGGCGGCGGACGAGATCGCCACCGCGGTGATCGCCACCCGGAGCTCGCACGTGGTTGCAGCGGGGGAGTCGGCGCAGTTCCTTGCAGTACAGCCGCTTCGGGTGCTCACCGCCGAGACAGCACTCGGCGCGGACCCGGAAACGGTCCGTACCCTGGGCCAGCTGGGCATCCAGACGCTGGGGCAGCTCGCGCAACTGCCGTCCTCTGCCGTGATGACTCGCTTCGGGGTCGCAGGCATCCACCTCCACCGGATCTCCAGCGCGGCCCCGGACCGGCGCGTCGCCCCGGAGCTACCCGTGGAGGACTTCGCCGTCGAGATGACGCCGGAGGAACCAATCGAGCGCGTCGACGCCGCCGCGTTTGCCGCCCGCGCGCTCGCCGCCAGGCTGCACCAGCGCCTCAAGGGGGCCAGGGTGCACTGCCTCCGGCTGAAAATCTCCGCCGAGCTTGTCGACGCCACCCGGGTCGAGCGCGTGTGGCGCACCCGGGAGGCACTGACAGAGGCTGGCACCGCCGACCGGGTGCGCTGGCAGCTCGACGGCTGGCTCACCAACGGGGGCGCAGGGCCGATCGCCTCGCTCATGCTGGAACCACTTGAGCTTGCGCAGCCCGACATGGTGGGGGAGCTGTGGTCCGACGGGGCGTCGGACGAGGGGGCGCGGCGCGTGATCGAGCGGGTGCAGTCCCAGCTCGGAATGGAGGCGGTGCTGCAGCCGGTCGCGGTTGGAGGTCGCGGCGTGGCCGAGCGTATTCAGCTGGTGCCCTATGGGGAGGTGCCGCCGCAGGGCCGCGGGGCGTTCGTCGGCGCCGTTCCGTCACCACTTCCAGCCCGGCTCGGCGGTGGGATCGAACACCCGTCATCGCGGGTGCAGCTGCTGGACAGCTCCGACCAGCCGATACTGCTCAATGCCGAAGTCCTGCTCAGCGGCCAGCCGACAACGCTAGTGTGGGGCAAGCGCTGCTACGACATCACCGCGTGGGCAGGGCCTTGGCCCGTTGACGAAGAGTGGTGGGGTGCGCATCCGACCCGGCTTGCGCGCCTCCAGGTGCTGGGCCACGACCAGGCGGTAGGAACAGGGCAGCGCGGGTGGTTGTTGGTGTGGCACCGGCAGCGCTGGAGCGTCGAGGCGCTCTACCACTAGGTGTTAGGACTGCACGATGTCGACGACCAGGCGCAGCGGGTGCTCCAGAATCTGCACCGAATACGGCAGGTCAGAGCGTAGCCCTACGACCACGCGGCTGCGACCCTCGTAGGTGCCGGCGTTGACGACGTCGATAATGTTGCCGGTCTCTGCCGGGGTATCTACCTTGATCTGGTCCGCGTCCAGGCCAAGTTCGTAGGGGTAGACGGTGCCGTCGATGTTGATATTGAGGAACGCGTTGCCAGTCACCTTCAGTGGTTTGCCGGTGATCTCCTGCATCGGGGTGGAGGTGTAATCCACGAACCAGCCGGGCTCACCTTCGCCGACGAGGTCCACAACCACACGGTCGAACCCCTCGTGGGTGCCCACACGCACGCCAGTCACGGCGAGCTGAGTAGGCGCGGAAGGCCGCTGAGTCTTCGGGCTCGCGTTCGCGGTACCGAGCGGGCGCAGCTGCGTCGTTGATGGCGCAGCATGCATCGAGCCGACGCGGGTCGCGGCCTGGTCCTGAGCAGGAGAAGACACGCACCCGGCGAGCACGGCGCCAGCAATGCAGGGCGCCAGCGCCGCAACGGCGAACTTCGGTAAGGGAAACACGCAAATTACCGTAGCCAGAACGAATCTCGAAGAGCAAAGCAGAACAGCGAAAAACCAAAAAGGTTATCAAAATGTTAACTGCCCGACTCGGCCCGGTTTAGGTATGCCTAATCAATCGGGAAATTTTCGCTACAGTAGGTGACATGACTACAGCCCATGCACGCACACTCTGCTCCGATACGGACAGTGAGCCGCTGCCGGGTACCGCGAAACCCGGCTCGACCTACGTTTTGTTTGAGTGGCCACACAAGTGGAGCCACGACGTACTCGACGGCGACACCTTCGGGGACGAACTGACCGAAAAGTTGAAAGCGCACATGCAGCGCTACAACGCCACCTTGCTGCTTATCCGCCACCCAACGAGGGAAGGCCGCCAGATTGAAGATCACCACGTCTACCTGGTCTTCGCCGACCAGGCAGCAACCGAGGTGCTGCACGTCGATGGGCCTGAGGCGATCCTGGATCTCGACCTGTCAGGCCCAGGGCAAAACAGCGCCAAGTCGCGTACGAAGCCACTCGTCCTGGTCTGTACCCACGCGAAGCGCGACATGTGCTGCGCCATCAAGGGCCGTCCCATCGTCAACGAGCTCGTAGAGAAGTACCCGTTTGGGCATGGCAACGATGTGGTGTGGGAAACCTCGCACATCAAGGGGCACCGTTTCGCCGCCACGATGCTGCTCATGCCGTGGGCGTACAGTTTTGGCCGGATGAACCTCGAGGCTACTGAGGCCATGCTTGAAGCTGCGATGCGCGGCGAGTACTTCGTGCCGGGCAACCGCGGCCGCGGCACCTTCAGCCCGGTAGGCCAGGTGGCGGAAGTGGACGTCGCAACGCAGCTCGCCACCCGAGGGGACAAGGTGCGCTACGGCCAGCTCGAAGTCACCGCCGAGCGTATCGACGGCCCCTCCGCCCACGTCACCGTCACCGACACCGCGACCGACACTGCCTACGAGGTGACGTTGGAACAGCGCGACGTTGATGCCGTGATGGCATCATGCGGGAAGGACCCGAAGCCCGGCAAGAGCTGGGTCGCAGTCGGGCGCTCCTAGATGTAGCTGGGCAGCACGTCAGCGACCCTGTTGATCACGTGGTCGGTGCGCTGCTGCACCTCGGCGGGCGAGTGGTGGAAGCTGTGCGAGTGATCTGCGATCTCGTGCATGGACAGGTCATTCCACGAGTCGCCGAAGGTGTACAGCTCGATGTCTTCGCGTGGGACGTCGAGGAGCTGCAACAGGTCCTGGATGCCCGCGCCCTTCGTGCGACCGGGCGCCATGATGTCGATGAAGTCCTGGTTCTGCGCCACCGATACATGCGGCAGCGCGCGCGTCCACTCGTAGACTTCCGCGCGAAGCGCTTCGTTGCCTGGGATCCACAAGGGGACGACGGCGAACTCGTGGTGGGGAATGTCGGCCGTGGTCATCCTGTCGAAGTTGACGGTAAAGCTACTGCGAGCCTGGGTGTTGTTGCTGAACTCACCATCGACGTGGCCGATCGTGGTGCCGAACACCGCCACCCCATCCGTGTCAGCGAAGTGCGTGACCACCTGTTCGACGATCTCCGGGTCTACAAGGTGCGAGTAGAGCAGGCGCTCGTTATCGCCGGTGGTTGCGGAGCCGCCGTTGGAGAGCACCTGGTAGTCGAAGCGGATGGGGCAGTGGCGCATTCCGAACTCGAGCGCGGTGCGCGAGCGTCCGGTGGCAGAAATGGCGATGTGGTCGGCGTCGCGCCAGGCCTGGATCGCGGCCATGTCGGCCGGGTCGAAGCCGTGCTCGCCCGTGTCAGTGTCCGTGGAATGATGAAGGGTGCCATCAAAATCAAACGCTGCGATTTTCATGGCACCCATCCTAACCAACTGGTCACACCTTAGCGGCGCATCACCTTCTTGGACAGCCAGTTGCCCAAGAACTGCGCCAGCTGCACGATGACGACGATGACGATCACAGCCGCCCACGTCACCTGCGGTTCGAACTGGCGGTAGCCGTACACGATGGCGAAGTCACCGAGGCCGCCACCGCCGATGTAGCCTGCCATCGCGGACATATCGATCACCGCGATGAAGATGAACGTGTAGCCGAGGATCAGCGGACCGAGCGCCTCGGGGAGGATCACGGTGCGGATGATCGTCCACGGTCCTGCGCCCATCGAACGTGCGGCCTCAATCATGCCGGGATCGATGGATACCAGGTTCTGCTCGACAATACGGGCCACGGTAAAGGTCGCGGAGAAACACATCACAAACGTAGCTGCGCCCCGGCCAATCGTGGTGCCCACCACCGACAGGGTGATGGGGTAGAGCATCGCGATCATGATGATGAACGGGATCGGCCGGAAGAAGTTCACGGCGAAGTTAATCACCCAGTACACGACGTTGTTCTGCAGGATGCCACCCGGGCGGGTGGTGTACAAGAACACGCCGAGGATCAGGCCACAGATACCACCGACGAGCAGGGTGATGCCCACCATCCAAAGGGTATCGCCGATGGCGTCTACGAACGTGGGGCCGAGCCGGTCCCAGTTCGGCTGCGCCAGAATGAATTCGTTGACAGCACTGTTCATCGACGTATCTCCTGAATATCCGTGGTGCCCTGCAGCGTGTGCAGGAACTCGTTAATCGCTGCATCGTCGCCGTTGAGGCGGACCGTCATCTTGCCGAAGGAGTGCTCCTGCAGGGTCGTAATACCCGCGTGCACCGGCTGAATCGACACGCCGCGTTGGCGCGCCTTCTCCGCCGCACCGAAGAATCCCGAGTGTTCGGTCAGGTCGACGGTGAAGAGGCGCCCAGGCGCCGCGTTCAGCAACTCGAGCTCCTCGTGCTTGTCTGGGGTGTTGCGAAGCGACGTCGATACGAAGCGCTGCGCGACCTTCGTTTTCGGGTCCGAGAACACCTCGTAGACGGAGCCATACTCGACGACCTTGCCGGCCTCCATTACGGCGACCTTGTCCGCAATCGCGCGGATCACGTCCATCTCGTGGGTAATCACCACGATCGTGATGCCGAGCTCCGCGTTGACGCGGCGCAGTAGCTCGAGCACCTCGTGGGTGGTCTCGGGGTCGAGGGCGGAGGTGGCTTCGTCGGCAAGCAAGAGCGAGGGATTCGTGGCGAGCGCACGAGCGATGCCCACGCGCTGCTTCTGACCACCCGAAAGTTGCTCGGGGTAGTTCTTGCCGCGATCCGACAGGCCGACGAACTCGAGGAGCTCCTCGACGCGCGCCCGGCGCTCCTGCTTGCCCAAACCGGCAAGCTGCAGCGGGTACTCAATGTTGCCCGCCGCAGTTCGGGAAGAGAACAGGTTGAACTGCTGGAAAATCATCCCAACGTTTCGGCGCACTTCCCGCAGACGCTTCTCGCTCTTGCCGACGATATTGGTGCCGTCGAGGAGGAGTTCGCCGCTGGTAGGCATGTCGAGCCCGTTGATCAGCCGCACCAGCGTGGACTTGCCAGCGCCGGAGTAGCCGATCACTCCAAGGATCTCACCAGGCTCGACCGTCAGCGACACATTGTCGACGGCCACAACCTCGCGCCCACCCGTTGTAAAGACTTTCGATACGTCCCGGAACTCAACCCGGGTGCCGGTTTTCGTCACGGATTACTTCTCCTGAAGGCGTGCGAGGATAGCGTTTGCGTCATCACGGGAGCGCTCAACAGCGACCGCGGTGCCACGGGAATCCTCCTGGACGGCAGCTGCGACCTCTGGGGAGTTCCACAGCTCTGCGAGGCGGTTGTAGGTCGGGTTATCCAGGTCCTCAGCGCGTGCAGCGAAGACGTTGATGTATGGCTCGCCCTGCTCGGAAGCCGGGTCATCCTGGAAGATAGCCTGCTTTGGCTCAATGCCAGCGCGCTCCAGCCAGGAGTTGTTGATGATGGCCGGGCGGCCTTCCTTGTATGCGGAGGTCGTCTGGGAAGCGTCGACCGGAACGACCTTCACCTTCGACGCTGCCTCGTCGATATCTGCTGGGGACGGTGCCAGTTCATCAGCGCCATCCTTCAGCGTGATCAAGTCAGCCTGGACGAGGACGTTGATTGCGCGGCCCTGGTTCGAGTCATCGTTCGGGATAGCAACCTCGGTGCCTTCGATGCCGTCGAGGGAATCGTGATCCTTCCAGAACAGTGCCAGCGGGTAGATCTCCGTGGTGGACAGCACCTTCAGGTCGTTGCCGGAAGCCTCGTTGTAGGTGGCGAGGTAGAGGATGTGCTGGAACTTGTTCAGGTCAATCTCGCCCTGGGCAAGCGCCTCGTTGACTGGTGCGTAGTCAGAGAACTGCACGATGTCGAGAGTGATGCCGTTGTCTGCCGCGAGGTCCTCGAAGACGGACCATGCCTTCTGGTCAGCGTCGGTGGTACCAATCTTGACGACGGTGTCCTCGCCGCCACCGGCAGCGTCGGTGGTCTTCTCGGCAGAGTCGTTGGAGCAAGCTACCAGGCTGGTAGCGGCGAGGGCTGAAGCTGCGATGGTTGCAATCACACGGTTGAGGCGCATGATGTCTCCTTTATGTCTTTCGTTGGGGAATCATTGATGGTTTGAAAACTTAGCATCTATTGGACCGCTTAGTCTATCCCTGGCTACAAACGTTGAATATAAATCCGCTTGCGCGAGCATTCGAACATGTTTACACTATCGAACATGCGATTCAATGGGGGTGCTCCGCTGACATGGTCAAAGCTGGAGCGGATACTGTCTGGGAACGACGTCGGTCCTGTCGTTCCGGTAGATCACCTCACCTTTGCTGGTGAAGCGGAGGGTGAGGGGGTCGGTGGGCGGCGCGGTGGGGTGCCATTCGCCGAGTTGCACGCGGTGTCGTCCTATAGCTTCCTTGGCGGGGCGAGCGAGCCTGAACAGCTGGTTGCACGCGCTCGGTCGCTCGGACTTTCGGCGCTTGGCCTGTGTGATCGTGACGGTTTCTACGGTGCGGTGAAGTTTGCGGAAGCTGCTGCGGCGGCCGCGATGCCCACGGTGTTTGGTGCAGAGCTGACGCTGAAAGAGGGGGTGCTGCCCGTCCTGGCCCGTGGTGCGGAAGGGTACCGGAGGTTATCGCATCTGATGTCGCGCGCACACATGGAGGGTAGGCAAAAAGGCGAGCTCTCGTACCCGCCGATGTGGGAAATCGGGGAGTGGCTTGATGGCTCCTGCTTAGCGCTTGGCGGGTGGGAGTGGACCCCGCTATTCGATAAATTGAGCGAGAGCTTCGGGGTGGAAAATGTGGTGAGGGAGTACGTGGTCTCACTCATGCCGGATGACGCCGATCATCACCAACAATTAGACCGCTTCGTTCATCTTCCCGCCATAGTGAGTACCCGGCCTGCCGCTGCGACGCGCCGACACGCGCGCCTCGCTGCAGCGAAACATGCGCTTGGCCAGCGCCGCGCGCTGCGGCAAGACGTTGCTGACCTGCACCCCATGGGGGCGCACTGGCTGCGCAGCGGGCAGCAGCTCGCCCGGCTGCTGCCGGGATGTGAGCCGATGCTGGCCACCACCGTGGAGGTTGCCGAACAGTGCGCGTTTACGCTCGACCTTGTCGCGCCAAACCTACCGGACTACGACACTCCTGCTGGCCACAATGAAATGAGCTATCTGAAGGAGTTGACCTACGCGAGTGCGCAGGTGCGGTACGCGACGCGCCCGGAAAACATCCGTGAGCAGGCGATGAAGCAGATTGCTTACGAACTCAGCGTGATTGAGGAGCTCCAATTCCCCGGCTACTTCTTAATCGTGTACGACCTGGTCGACTTTTGTCGGCGCAGCAATATCCTGTGCCAAGGCCGTGGGTCGGCGGCGAACTCAGCGGTCTGCTTTGCTCTCGGGATCACGAACGCCGAGCCGATCAGCGCTGGCCTTCTCTTTGAGCGTTTCCTGTCGCCGGACCGCGATGGCCCACCGGATATCGATATTGATATTGAGTCCGGCAGGCGCGAAGAAGTAATCCAGTACGTTTACCGGCGCTACGGCCGCGAGCGTGCCGCGCAGGTGGCGAACGTGATCACGTACCGGAGGAAGGGTGCTGTTCGTGACGCTTCCCGGGCGCTCGGGTACCCACAAGGTGCTGCGGATGCCTGGTCAAAAGGACTCAGCGACCCGCCGGAGCAGGTATGTACGTTGGCGGAGGAGTTCATTGGCCAGCCACGCCACCTCGGGATCCACTCGGGCGGGATGGTGATCTGCGACCGGCCGATCGCGGACGTCGTTCCCATCGAGTGGGCGCGCAAGGAACAGCGCTCTGTGGTGCAGTGGGACAAAGACGACTGCGCTTCGGTGGGGTTGGTGAAGTTTGACCTGCTCGGGCTCGGCATGCTGGAGGCCCTGCACCACATGGTGGACCTCGTACGCGATACAACGGGCACAGAGGTGCACCTGTGGGAGCTCGACCTCGCCGACACCAACGTCTACGACATGCTGTGCCGCGCTGACGCCGTCGGAGTATTCCAGGTGGAGTCGCGCGCGCAACTTTCCACGCTGCCACGGCTGAAACCACAGCGCTTCTTTGACCTCGTGGTCGAGGTGGCCCTCATCCGCCCAGGCCCAATTCAAGGCGGATCCGTTCACCCATATCTACGGCGCCGCGATGGCCTCGAGCCCGTTCTCTACGATCACCCGGTGCTGGAAAAATCTCTTGGGAAGACGCTGGGTATTCCGTTGTTCCAGGAGCAGCTCATGCAGATCGCCGTCGACGCCGCAGGATTCAGCGGCCGGGAGGCCGACGCGCTGCGCCGCGCGATGGGTTCGAAGCGTTCTCCAGCTAAAATGGCGGCGCTCAAAGCCCGGTTCTTCGAGGGCTGCAACACCACGAACGGGATCGGGGCGGACGTCGCGGAAAAGCTCTGGAACAAGATCGTCGCGTTTGCCGCCTACGGATTTCCGGAGTCGCACTCGCAATCGTTTGCGTCGCTTGTGTACTTCTCCGCGTGGATGAAGTACTACTACCCGGCGCAGTTCTGCGTCGGCCTGCTGCGGGCACAGCCGATGGGCTTCTACTCGCCTCAGTCCCTGATTCAAGACGCCCGCCGCCACGGCATCACGGTGTTGCCGGTGAGCGTGAACGGATCCGGCGTACAGGCGCGCTGTATAGATAATGACACAATTCGGATCGGGCTGAATTTGGTGAAGGGGGTCGGGGAGAAGGCTGCGGCCAGGATCGAGAAGGCCGCGCCGTTCACGGACATCGCGGACCTGGCGCGTCGGGCGGCGCTGACCGTGGAGCACGTCGAGGCGCTCGCCAAGGCGGGTGCGCTGGACTGCTTCGGAGGGGAGCGTCGACAAGCAGTGTGGGCTGCGGGTATCGCAGCAACAGAGCGCGACGGCATGCTGCCTGGGCTTTCAGGTATCGACGCCCCAGCACTGCCCGGGATGACCGCGTTCGAATTGCTCGCGGCCGATGTTGCCGCCACGGGCGTCACCCCTGATATTCAACCGATGCAGCTGCTGCGCGAACACTTGCAACGGGAGGGGATTCTCCGAGCGGTCGACCTTCGTAGCGTGGAAGACGGTACCCGCGTCCGCGTCGCAGGCGTGGTCACGCACAGGCAGCGGCCGCAGACGGCATCAGGCCTGACGTTTCTGGGGATGGAGGACGAAACCGGGCTGCTGAACATCATGGTGTCGCCGGGGCTGTGGAAGCGGCAGCGCGTAGTGGCGCGCACAGCGCACGCGCTGGTGGTGCGCGGGATTGTCCAAAATGCGTCAGGTGCGGTCAGCGTCGTGGCGGACCGTCTGGAGCAGATCGATGTCGGCCAGTGGCTCTCGCGTGGTTCACGTGATTTTCGGTGAAGTCGCTAGGGTAGGGCCCATGGAACAGCAGACTGACGCACTCGCGAGACCACCGCTACCGGCCTCGGTTGAGCAGATGCACCGCGTATCACCGAAGTACATGGTGCCCATGCTGGTGACCAATACGGTGTGGGCGCTGATCGTGATCGGCGGCTTGCTGTGGGCGCAATGGAAGTACGGCGGTTGGTGGATGTGGGGTGCGGCCGTCTGCGGAGTGTTCTTCATCTGGAAGTACTTCCTTATCCCGTTCCAGGTACGCAACCTGGCGTGGCTGGAAACGAACAACGAGCTCATCCTGAGCCAGGGGAAGATGTGGCACACGCTCACCGTTATCCCTTACGGGCGCATCCAGTTCGTGGACGTCAACACGGGACCGGTGATGCGGATGCTTGGGCTCAAGAAGTTGGTGGTGAACACGGCATCGGTCAGTTCGGTGACCACGCTGCCTGGGCTTCCCGCCCACGACGCCGACGCGCTGCGTGACCGGCTTGTGGTCAAAGCACGCGAACAGATGAGTGGCCTATGACAGCGGCCTCTGAGTACCGGCGGGTCCACCGATTGACCCCGTTGCTGCGCGTGTGGGCGACGCTGCTTGCGCTGCTCACGATCGCTGTCTTCAACTTCACGATGCCCCTGGTCAACTGGCTGCAGGACGAAGGCATCGGCATCATGGATGTGGGCGTGGCCGTCGGCGTGTTTGTCGTTGGCCTGCTCGTAGTGTTCATTATTTCGCAGCTGTGGTGGGCCAAGATCGGATTCCGCGTTGGCGAAGAAGACATCGAGCTGACGCGAGGGGTGCTCACCACTAAGGTGCGCACCGCTCGCTACGACCGGATCCAGGCAGTCGACGTCATCGAACCGTTCGCGCCACGTCTGTTCGGGCTTGCGGCGGTGCGCGTCGAGGCGGCCGGCGGCAATAATTCGGCCATCGAGATCGCCTACCTGCCCCGCGCGGAAGCGGACGAACTACGCGCCGAGATCCTGCAGGCCATCGCTGCCCGCCCCGGCGCAGCTGCGTCGGCGTTGACGCCCACCGAGCAAGACGTCGAACCGGCTAATACGCTGGTGCCACCAATCCCGATTGGTCGTTCGCTGCTTGCTGCAGCGTTCCAACTCTCAACCATCATTACTGTCGTCTCGAGCGCCGTCCCGCTCTTCACCGATCTTTCGATCACCGCGGCAGTACCGATCCTCGTCGGGTTCGTGCCACAGATCTGGCACACCATCGACCACTCGTGGCGCTTCAATTCAGTGCTTGACGACGCCACCTCCGGCAGCAACGGGGCCGTCATCAACATGACGTACGGGCTTGCGAACCGCAGGCACCAAGCAGTCCCGCTGCACCGCATCCACGCGGTACAGCTTCGCCAGCCACTGCTGTGGCGCATGTTTGGGTGGTGGACCGTCTCGGTGACTGTGGCCGGGTACGGGTCCGAGCGCAACAAGGCAACTGGCACGTCCAAGCTGCTGCCGGTCGGGACCTTGGAGCAGGCCATGCAGGTCATCGACGCGATTGCGCCGCTGTCCGGTGAGGCGATGCGAGACATGTCGCGTGCACAGCTGCGCTCCCCGCTCTCTGCGCGGTGGGTTTCACCGGTTGATTGGCGGCGGCAGACAGTCGCGCTGTACCCAGAGGTCACCGTGCTCACATTCGGTCGCCTGTCCCAGCGGTACCAGATGGTGGAAAACGCGCATATCCAGGAGCTTTCCTTCAAACAAGGGCCGTTGCAGCGCAGGCTTGGCCTCGCGCACGTGCGCTTTGATCTGGTCCCTGGAGCCGTCAAAATGGTGGCGCGGGATATGCGCGCGGGGGAGGGGCGTTGGCTCGTCGACACGCTGCGCACCCGTACGCTGCCCCCGGTAGCTACCGAGCCGGAGCTAGACGCCGCCGACGAATCCCAACTGCCGCCAGGCCTCGAAGACGGCGACGGAAGCGGAGTTGGAAAGGTTCATTGACCTACGGCTCGGCAGCATCGGGATGCGGAGCTGCTTGGTCACGCGAGGGTGGTTGCGGTGTGCCTCGGGCAGCCCGGTCGGCTCGGTGCCGAAGAGGAGAGCGTCGCCGTCGCGGTACTCCACGTCCTGGTAGTAGTCGGTCGCCTGGGTGGTGAACGCGAAGATGCGGGCATCCGGGATAGAGGCGAAGCAGGCGTCGATAGTTGGGTGAATCTGGACGTCCGCTAAGTCGTGGTAGTCCAGCCCTGCGCGCTTCAAGTGCTTGTCTTCGAAGTTGAACCCGAGCGGCTCCACGAGGTGCAGCACGGCGCCGGTGTTTGCGCACAGCCGGATTGCGTTGCCGGTGTTGCCTGGGATGACGGGATTGTCAAAGATAACGTGAAAAGCGCACATGGTTACAGTCTAGGATGGTCACCGTGACTGCGATTAAATTAGACGGAAAACTGTACCGCGAGGAGATCTTTGCGGATCTCAAAACACGAGTCGCCGCCCTGCGGGAGCGTGGAATCACGCCGGGGCTGGCTACCGTACTGGTCGGCGATGATCCGGCGAGCCAGAACTACGTGCGCATGAAGCACCGCGACTGCGAGGAGCTCGGCATCGCCTCCATCATGAAGGAGCTGCCGGGGGACATCACGCAGGAGGCGCTCGAGGAAGTCATCGAGGAGCTCAACAACGACGACGCCGTCACCGGCTACATCGTGCAGCTGCCCCTGCCGAAGCACCTGGATGAGAACCGCATCCTGGAACTGATCGACCCGGACAAGGACGCCGACGGCCTGCACCCGGTCAACCTGGGCAAACTGGTGCTTAACGAGCCCGCGCCGCTGCCGTGCACCCCGAACGGTTCCATCAAGCTGCTGGAGCGCTTCGGCGTGGATCTTAACGGCGCGATCGTGTGCGTCATCGGCCGCGGAGTGACCGTGGGTCGCCCAATCTCGCTGATGTTGACCTCGCGTAACGTCAACGCCACGACGGTGCTGTGCCACACCGGCACGAAGGACTTGGCCGCGGAGACGCGCCGGGCGGATGTGGTCATCGCGGCCGCTGGCAAGCCACACATGATTACCGCGGACATGATTAAGGAAGGCGCCGCGTTGCTGGACGTGGGCGTCTCTCGTGTCGACGGCAAAACGGTCGGCGACCTGCACCCGGATGTGTGGGAGAAGGCGGGCTGGGTCTCGCCGAACCCTGGTGGCGTTGGCCCGATGACTCGCACGTTCCTGGTCCGCAATATCGTGGAGCGAGCTGAGCAGCTTGCCTAACTCGGCAGAAGGGTTGTCGCTGGACAACCCTCATGACATTGGGAACCCGCCCTCGCCACTGCCTCGGAACGTGCAGGTGGCGATGGTCGGCGTGTTCATCCTGGGGTTTGTTGCCGCGGGGGTGTGGTCGCTGACGGATCATTGGCGGCGCGCCACGTTCACGCTCGGGGCGACCATGCTGTGGTGCGCACTGCTGCGCCTGACGTGCGACTCGCAAGTCATTGGTCTGCTGGCAGTGCGCTCCAAGCGTTTCGATATCGCGTTTTCCACCGGCCTGGGCGCCGCGATGGTGTGGCTAGCCTGGTCGGTGGACGCGCTGGGCTCCTAAAGGGATCTTACGCGCTGGTCAGCGCGATGAAGTTGCGCAAGATGTTGTCCATCTGGCGGGCCTCGACGAGAAACGCGTCGTGGCCAACCGGGGATGACAGCTTGTGCATCCCCAGCAGGTTCCCCAGGTTGCGGGACATGTGTTCCTGCTGGTGGTAGGGGTACAAAATATCCGTATCGACGCCCACAATCATCGTCGGCACCGTCGACGAGTGCAGCGCTTTGTTTAGGCCTCCGCGACCGCGGCCGATGTCGTGGCGGTTCATAGCTTCGGTGAGTGTGACGTAGGCGCCGGCGTCGAAACGTTTGACGAGCTTTTTCCCCTGGTAGTCTAGGTAGCTTTGCACAGCGAAGCGCTGGTCGTGCTCGCGGTAGGGGCCGAGTGGGTTTTCGCCTTCTTGGGCGCTGGTACCGAAGCGTTCGTCGATTTCGAGCTCACCACGGTAGGTGAGGTGTGCGATGCGCCGGGCGGCAGCCAGTCCCTCATCGGGGGAGGTGCCAGTGGAGTAGTAGTCGCCGCCGTGCCAGTTGGGGTCGCGCACGATGGCGTAAATCTGAGCCTCCTGGATGCCGATCTGCCAGGCGCTTGCGCGCGCGGAGACCGCCATGACGCAGGCGTAGCCGACAGATTCGGGGTAAAGCAGCGTCCACTCCAGGGTGCGCGCCCCGCCCATGGAGCCTCCCATGATGGCATGGACACGGTGGATGCCAAGCTGGGTGAACAGGGTGCGTTCGGCGCGGACCTGGTCGCGAACTGAAAGTGCGGGGAAGCGGGACCCCCACGCGGCGCCGTCGGGATGCGTGCTCGCAGGGCCAGTCGAGCCGTAGCAGGACCCGATCACGTTGGTGCAGATCACGCACCAAGTGTCGGTGTCGAGTGCTTTGCCGGGGCCAATCGCCCCGCTCCACCACTCGGCGGCGTTGGAATCGCCGGTTAAGGCGTGCTCAACAACAAGGATGTTGTTGTCGCCCTTCGGGTCACCCCGGAACTGCCCCCACCGCTGGTACGCGATGTGGGCGTCCTGGATAGTGGCTCCGGCCTCTGTGGTGAAGTCACCAATCGGGACTATCTGCAGCTCGCCTTCAGGCGCCAGGTTGGGCATGTTAGATCGCTGCGAATCCGCGCTCGAGGTCCGCAATGATGTCGTCGGCGTCTTCGATACCGACGCTCAGGCGGATGGTTGCCTGGGAGATGCCGGCGCGTGCCAGGCCCTCCGCGTCCGACTGGGAGTGCGTCGTCGTGGCCGGGTGAACCACCAGGGAGCGGACGTCGCCGATGTTCGCCAGGTTCGAGTGCAGCTTGAGGGCGTCGATAAACTTCCAGGCGTTGGTGTGGTCGTCCTTGTCGCCTGCGACCTCAAAGGAGAGGACAGAGCCCGTATACCGCAGGCCGAGCTGATCCTTGACCGCGTAGTACGGAGAGGACTCGAGGCCGGCGAAGTTCACCTTGGCTACCTTGTCGTGCTCGCTGAGGAACTTCGCTACCTTCAGTGCGTTCTCGTTGTGACGCTCCACGCGCAGGCTGAGCGTGTCTAGGCCCTGCAGCGCAACCCACGCGTTGAACGGGGAGATCGCAGCGCCGGTGTCGCGCAGGATGCCGGCGCGGGCCTTCAGTGCGAAGGCCGGTGCACCGAGGTCCGCGTACTTCAGGCCGTGGTACGCCGGATCCGGGGTGACGAAGTACGGGAAGACTGGCTTGCCGTCGCGCTCGACGGTCCAGTCGAACTTGCCGCCGTCGACGAGGACGCCGCCGATAGCTGCGCCGTTGCCCGTGTAGAACTTCGTAGTGGAAGCGACCACGATGTCCGCGCCGAGCTCCAGTGGGCGGACCAGGGCAGCGGTGGCCATGGTGTTATCGATAATCAGTGGCACCTGGTTGCGGTGCGCGACCTCCGCGACGGTCGGGATATCGAGGACGTCGGCAATCGGGTTGCCGAAGGTCTCGCCGTAGAACGCCTTCGTGTTCGGCTGGACGGCCGCCTGCCAGCTCTCTGGATCGTCAGGGTTGTCGACGAACGTGACGTCGATGCCGAGGCGCGGCAGCGTCACCTGGAACAGGGTCTCGGTGCCACCGTAGATGCGAGGTGAGGTAACGATGTGGTCGCCTGCCGACGCCAGGTTCGTAATGGCGGCGGTCTCTGCAGCCATGCCAGAGGCGAATGCGGTAGCTGCGACGCCACCCTCGAGGTCCGCGATGCGGTCTTCGAGTGCCTGCTGGGTTGGGTTGGTCAGGCGAGTGTAGATCGGGCCTGGGTTGGAGAGGTTGAAGCGGTCTGCTGCGTGCTGAGCGTTGTCGAACACGTAGGAGGTGGTCATGTAGATGGGTTGGTTGCGGGCCCCGTAGTCGCTGTCCACGGCCTGACCGGCGTGGATGGTGCGGGTGTTGAAGGACCAATCTTTCGTATTGCTGTTGTCGTATTGAGTCATGGGGAACAATGTAACGCTTGGTAGGTTTCGTGTGAACCAAGCTGTCTAGCAATACTGTTTAACCAGGCGATATATGTGAATATAAATAGAATAGTGAAGAGCGTCCAGCGTCACGCTCACCCCGGGCGGTAGTCATGCCAACTTGCTGGTTCAACCATGTTGACAATAGTGACGGTGATGTACGTTCGTGAACCTTCGCGTCGCGCAACGCGGGGTAGGCCTTCGGCGACGGGAGGGAACCGGTGCCGGGTTTTCGCCGTCAGAAAAGACATGGGGATTGACAGAGCACATAAGGCACAACAGCAACGGTGGGAGGAACGGAAGGAAGAGCTACGGCGGGGGATTGTGGACAAGCGGGTTCTTTCCCACAAGGAACTCGACAAACTCCGAGGGCCGTATCGGGTGCTCGACACGAGCATTGTGTATGCAGAGAAGGGCTGGAAAGAGCTGAGGTTCCACGAACGTCAGTGGCTGCGCGTCGAAGCTGCTGCGATGATGAGCAGGGAAGCGGTGTTGGTCGGAAGATCGGCCGCGCGCATGCACGGCATTTGGGTGATCAGTACGACGGAAGAACCCGTCGAACTGTGTCTGCTTTCGAGGGGGAGCCCGCCATCTCGCCGAAACCGGGAGGGGATAATGTTTCGGCGCATGGTGCTGCGTAGCAACGAAATCTCGTTGCGCGACGGCCACCGGGTTACTAACGGTTTCCGAACGTTTGCTGACATCGCCCGCCATTACGGCTTCGTCGAAGGGCTCGTCGCTGCCGACTACCTTCGGTGTAGTGGGTTTACGTTTGAACTTCTTGAACGGGAGGCATCCCAACTTGGCAGGCTAAAGGGCGTTGCCGTGGTCCGGGAGTGCATCCGGCACTGTGTCGCGGATTCCGGTTCGCCCTACGAATCTTTCGCACGCGCCCTGCTGATCCGCGCCGGGATCGGCCCTTTGTTTACGCAGTACGAAGTGGCTGGACGCTACGCGGACCTCTGCGTCGACGGCTGGCTGCTCATCGAGATCGACGGCAACGTGAAGTACCAAGGACCCAATGCCGAATGCGCTCGCCAGGAAGAGTTCGAGCGGCAGAAGAGAATCGCCAACAGGGGCTACGTCTTCCTGCGTTACTCGCCATCCTTCTTGCGTCGGTACCCCGATCAGTTCGTCCGCGAGGTCCGCGACACCATCGCTGGCCGCCGGGCAGCCCTCGGGTGAGTACCTGCTACTCGACGCCACCACACCCGCAGCCCGCTCTTCGCCGAGGATGGTAACCAGAGGACGGTAATCAGCCGAGTAGAGGTGGTCGCCGTCGGCCCAGTTACTCGGCAGATTACCATCCTCTGGTTACCACGTGGGGGTTGCCATCCTGGGCGCCAGGTTAAGAACCGTAAACGAAACCCCGGCCGCCGCGAAAACGCAGCAACCGGGGCCGATCAAACCGAGGGTTTACTTCAAACCGTCAATCACCTTGTTAAACGTTGCCGACGGACGCATGACGGCAGTGACCTTGGCCTCCTCAGGCCAGTAGTAGCCACCCAAGTCGGCAGGGGAGCCCTGGACCGCGAGCAGCTCTGCGTCGATGGTCTCGGCGTTCTCTGCCAGCGCTGCAGCAACCGGAGCGAACGTGGCCGCCAGGTCTGCGTCCTCGGACTGCGCGGCGAGCTCCTCAGCCCAGTAGCGTGCCAGCCAGAAGTGGGAGCCGCGGTCGTCGATCTCGTTGACCTTGCGTGACGGCGACTTGCCCTCGTTGAGCAGGGTCTCCGTTGCGTGGTCCAGCGCGTCACCGAGGACGCCTGCCTTCTCGTTGCCCTTGGTGTTCTTCTCGTGGCGGAAGGACTCGGCAAGCGCGAGGTACTCGCCGAGGGAGTCCCAGCGCAGGTGGTTCTCCTCCTGGACCTGCTGGACGTGCTTCGGCGCGGAGCCGCCGGCACCGGTCTCGAAGAGGCCGCCGCCAGCCATCAGTGGAACGACGGAGAGCATCTTCGCGGAGGTGCCCAGCTCGAGGATCGGGAACAGGTCGGTGTTGTAGTCGCGCAGGACGTTACCGGTTACGGAGATGGTGTCCTCGCCGCGGCGGATGCGCTCAACAGAGACCTTCGTCGCCTCAACCGGGTTCATGATGGAGATGTCCAGACCGTCGGTGTCGTGGTCCTGCAGGTACTTGTTCACCAGCTCGATGAGGTTGCGGTCGTGTGCGCGCTCCTCGTCGAGCCAGAAGATGGCCTTCATGCCGGACAGGCGTGCGCGGTTGACCGCGAGTTTGACCCAGTCCTGGATCGGGGCGTCCTTGGTCTGGCATGCGCGCCAGATGTCGCCGGCTTCGACGTCGTGCTCGATGAGGACGTTGCCAAGCTTGCTGACAACCTGCACCTTGCCGTCGGCAGGGATCTTGAAGGTCTTGTCATGGGAGCCGTACTCCTCAGCCTTCTTCGCCATCAGGCCGACGTTTGGCACGGTGCCCATGGTGGTTGGGTCGTAGGCGCCGTTGGCGCGGCAGTCGTCGATAACCGCCTGGTAGACGCCCGCGTAGGAGGAGTCCGGGATGGTCGCCAGGGTGTCCTGCTCCTGGTCGGCAGCATTCCACATGTGGCCCGAGGTGCGGATCATCGCAGGCATCGAGGCGTCGATAATCACGTCGGATGGTACGTGCAGGTTGGTGATGCCCTTGTGGGAGTTGACCATCGCCAACGCCGGGCCGTCCTTCAGTGCCTGCTCGAAGGCCGCGCGGATCTCCTCGCCATTATCGACGCCAGCAAGGCCATCGAGGATCGCGCCCAGGCCGTTCTCGCCGTTCAGGCCAGCAGCGAAAAGGGTCTCGCCGTACTTGTCGTAGACGTCCTTGAAGTATGCGCGGACGACGTGGCCGAAGATGATTGGGTCGGAGACCTTCATCATCGTTGCCTTCAGGTGGGCGGAGAAGAGCACGCCCTCTTCCTTGGCGCGCTTGACGGCGTCGAGAAGGAAGGCGTCGAGTGCCTTGGCGGACATGAAGGTGCCGTCCACGACCTCGCCAGCCTCAACGGCCAGGGAGTCTTTGAGGACGGTCTCGGTGCCATCATTGGCGACCAGCTTGATGGTCAGGGAATCAGCCGCCGGCATGATGACGGACTTCTCGTTGTGGCGGAAGTCGCCAGCATCCATGGTCGCAACGTTGGTCTTGGAGTCCTTCGACCACGCGCCCATCGAGTGTGGGTGCTTCTTCGTGAAGTTCTTGACGGCCTCCGGCGCGCGGCGATCGGAGTTGCCCTCGCGCAGGACTGGGTTCACGGCGGAGCCCTTCACGGCGTCGTAACGCTTCTGGACCTCGCGCTCTTCGTCGGTGGAAGGATTGTCCGGGTACTCCGGCAGGTCGAAGCCAGCGGCCTGCAGCTCTGCGATGGCCTTCTTCAGCTGGACCAGGGAAGCCGAGATATTCGGAAGCTTGATGATGTTCGCTTCGGGGGTAGTAGCAAGCTGGCCGAGCTGCGCAAGTGCGTCGTCCATCTTCTGCTCGTCGGTGAGACGCTCCGGGAACTGCGCAATGATGCGGCCTGCAAGCGAGATGTCAGCGGTGGTGACATCGAGCCCCGCCTGAGCGGCGAATGCCTCAACGATTGGCTTGAGGGAATAGGTTGCCAGCAGTGGCGCTTCATCGGTGCGTGTCCAAATGATTTGAGCCATGGTTCTCCTTAAGTATCGCGTCAAATGTGTTGCCTAAACCCACAGCGTACAGCTTTTACATACCGCGTGTCTTGTATTAGCGGGGAAAGGTAGGGTCATGGGCATGGTTTTAAGCATTGCTTCGGTCAACGTCAACGGAATCCGCGCGGCAACGAAGGTCCGCAACGAGCTCAATCACGGGATGCACGCATGGCTCGACGCCTCGTCTGTCGACGTCGTGCTGATGCAAGAGGTGCGGGCAACGCAGGAACAAACCGAGCTCGCGCTGGCCCCTGCACTTGAGCAGGGGTGGCACCTCGCCGTCGCCCCGGCGGAGACTCCGGGCGCGAAAGGCCGCGCGGGTGTGGGAATTCTCTCAAGAACCCCCCTATCTGAGGTAAGCGTTGGCATCCCGGGCTTCGAGGATGCGGGGCGTTTCCTTGCGGCGACGCTAGAGAATGGCGTGCGGGTGGCGTCGCTCTACCTGCCGTCGGGCGCCGCGGAGACCGCCAAGCAGGACGAGAAGTACCGCTTCTTCGACCAGTTCGGCCCGGTGCTCGAGGAGCTGCCCGCGAAGTACCCCGACATGGTGATCGCAGGCGACTGGAACATCTGCCACCGCCGCGAAGACCTCAAGAACTGGAAAACGAACCGGAAGAAGTCCGGTTTCCTGCCCGACGAGCGCGCGTTCATGGACTCCGTCTTCGGTGCGTTCCCGGATGACGCCGCGCAGGACCTCGAAGACAAGGAGGCAAGCCGGTGGGCTGGGGCGGTGGAGTATGAGTCGGAGGGGCGTCGACAAGCGAATGACAACCCACAGTGGTTTGACGTCGCGCGCCGCCTGCAGCCCGAGGACGCGCCGTACACGTGGTGGACCTACCGCGGCCAGGCGTTTAACAACGACGCCGGCTGGCGCATCGACTACCAGGCCGCAACGAAGTCCATGCTCGAGCGCGCGCAGCGCAGCTGGGTGGAGAAGGCACCGACGGTAGAGCAGCGCTGGTCGGATCACTCCCCACTCATCGTGGAATACGACATTTAATATGGACGCAGTCAGCACCGATCAGCTCATCACCGCGCTGTTCATCATCGGTATCGTCGCAGAGGCCATGACCGCGGCTGTCTCCGCGGGCCGCATGCGCATGGACCTCTTCGGGGTCATCACCCTCGGCGCGTTGACCGCGCTCGGCGGCGGCACGGTGCGCAACCTGCTGCTGGGGATTTACCCGATGGTGTGGGTGGAAAAACCCGAGTACCTGCTGCTCGTCGTAGTTGCTTCCGTACTGACTGTCCGCATTAGTTGGCTGATGCACCAGCTGCGTCGCGGCTTCTTAGTTGCCGACGCCATCGGGCTCGCCGCGTTCGTTGTTGTTGGTATTCGAATCGCGATTGAGAACGGCCACGGGTTCATCATTGCCTGCGTGGCCGCCATCACCACCGGTGTTTCCGGCGGTATCATTCGCGACGTCCTCTCCGATCGTGTGCCGCTGGTGTTCCGGAAAGAGCTGTATGCGTCGGCGGCGGTGATTGGCACCGTGGCGTGGTGGCTCATGATGATGGTGGGGGTCCCGGAGTGGGTCAACGTCATTGTCACCGTGCTGCTCGTGCTGGGTATCCGCCTGGTTTCCCTGAAGCGTGGCTGGTCACTGCCGGTCTATGTGTACGACGACGAGCGCGTCGCCGAGATCGACCCGAAGTACGCGCTGACCTCTTACTTCTACCGGCGAGCGCGGATGGTGCCGGGGGCGCGCCAGGTCTACCGCGGCATCAAGCGCATGCGACGCACCGACCCGCGGCCAAACAACAGGGCCGACAAAGAGGAAAAAGAATAGGGCAGGGAGACAGGTAGCGCACGCGCGCGTTCCAGTCTGGTCTACAGTAAGTAGGCATGACTGAAAAACAGCGCGTACTTTCCGGAATCCAACCCACGGCAGACTCCTACCACCTTGGCAACTACCTCGGGGCGTTGAAGCAGTGGATTGACCTGCAAGACGGGTACGACGCGTTCTATTTCATCCCGGACCTGCATGCGATTACGGTCGACCAGGATCCGAAAGAGCTGCGCGAGCGCACCATCGCGGGCTGCGCACAGCTGATCGCGCTCGGTATTGACCCTGAGAAGTCCACGTTGTTCGTGCAGTCGCACGTGCCGGAGCACACGGAGCTGACCTGGGTGTTGCAGTGTCTCACCGGCTTCGGCGAGGCCAGCCGCATGACGCAGTTTAAGGACAAGAGCCAGAAGCAGGGCCAGGACCGCACCTCTGTGGGCCTGTTCACGTACCCAGTGTTGATGGCGGCCGATATTTTGCTGTACTCGCCACAGCTCGTGCCCGTTGGCGAGGATCAGCGCCAGCACCTCGAGCTGACCCGTACGCTCGCTGAGCGCTTCAACTCCCGCTACGGCTCCACCTTCGTGGTGCCTGAGGGGCTGATTCCGGAAGGCTCGGCAAAGATTTATGACCTGCAGGATCCGACGTCGAAGATGAGCAAGTCTGGGCAGAACCCGAAGGGTCTGATCAACCTGCTGGATGATCCGAAGGTGTCCGCGAAGCGGATTCGTTCCGCGGTGACGGACGACGATGGCGTCGTCGCCTACGACAAGGAGAACAAGCCCGGCGTATCCAATCTGCTGGTGATCCAGTCGGCGCTGACCGGCACCCCGATTGACTCGCTGGCGGCCAGCTACGAGGGCAAAGGTTACGGCGCACTGAAGGTGGATACGGCGGATGCACTCGAAGCCTTTACGACGCCACTTCGCGCCCGCTACGACGAGCTCATGAACGACCGCGCGCAACTGGAACGCATCCTCGCAGACGGAGCGCAGCGCGCCCGAGAAATCGCGGCGCCGTTGGTCAAAGACGTCTACGAGAAAGTCGGGTTCCTGGCCGGAGCCTAATAATTCGGTGGCTAGATGGTGGACCTTTCCTCTACGATGGTGTGCTTAACGTAACAAACCAGAAGTAGGGAAGGGACTGTGATGGCCACTTCGACGTCGCCACAGACGGAGTACACCGATCGGCAGGGCATTGAGCGCGCCACGAAGCAGCAAACAGAGGGCGCTGCGGACGAGATTGCGAAGAAGGCTCCGGCGGTCGGGCACCTGATGCGGATGAACGAGCGTTTCTCCGCGCAGGGCGGAAACCAGCTTTCAGCAGGTATTACGTACTTCTCGGTACTGTCACTCTTCCCGCTGGCGATGTTGCTGTTCGCTGCCCTCGGTATGTTTTTGAACGGGCGCCCGGACATCATGCAGCAGGTGCAGGACCAAATCACTGAGAACCTCGAAGGGGGACTCGGCGAGACCGTCAACGAGTTGCTACAGGCAGCGATCGACCAGCGTGGAGCCGTCGCAGGTGTCGGTTTGCTCACAACCCTCTGGTCCGGCTTGGGATGGATGAACAACCTGCGAGTCGGCGTTTCGGCGATGTGGAACCTTGACGCGAATGATGGTGGAAACTTCGTCGTGAAGAAGCTGACGGACCTGTTGGGCTTGATCGGTTTGATTCTGCTCTTCATCGTGGCGTTCGGTGTGACCGCTGTAGGTGCATCCTCCTGGACCTCGCAGGCGATGGAGCACTTCGGTCTCGGTGACTTCCCGGGGGCCCGCCTCGTGGTGTGGGCCGTCGGCCTGTTGGTCGGTGTGCTGGCGAACTTCCTGGTTATGTGGTGGATGGTCACGTACATGCCGCGCACGAAGGTGCCGATGAAGTCCGGCCTGAAGGGCGCGCTGCTCGGCGCGGTCGCGTTCGAGCTGGTGAAGCAGTTCGCAACCGTGATCGTCAGCTCGGCGACGGGCAACCCAGCCGGCGCGATCTTCGGCCCAGTGATTGTGCTGATGGTGGTGCTCTATCTCATCTGGCGCGTTGTGCTCTACGTTTCTGCCTGGACCGCAACTACAGAGGAGTCGTTGGAGCTCGAGCCGGTTGAGGTCCCGGAGTCCGCGATCATTAATGTGCGCGCGGGCGCGTACCAGGACCCTGCTAGCAGCGCCTCGGCATCGGGCAAGGCGCTAGGCATTGGGGCCGCGATTGGTGCTATTGGCGTCGGGATCGTTTCTTTGCTGACGCGAAACTAAGCGCGACGGCGAGTGCGGTAACCACCAGCACGCCGCCGACGAGCGCGATGGAAAGCCAGGGAATGCCACCCTGGCTTTTTGCTGTTCCAGGCTGCTCATCAGCGGTATCGGTCGGCTGCGATGTTGTCGTCGGCGTTCCCTCGACAGGGTTCAGCGACGCCACGTGGGTGTGGCCCTCGGAGGCGTAGGCGTAGGACTCGTGGAGGAGTGACTGCGCCTGCTGCCACGCGCGCATCCTGTCCACCGTCGTATCAAGCACGACTGCCACCAGCCGCGCGCCTTCGTGGTTGACGGCGCCCACGAAGGTGTGGTTCGCGTCGTCGGTATAGCCGGTCTTGCCGCCGATGCCGTCAGGGTCGTTGAGGTAGAGCTGGTTGTCGTTCCACAGCTCGTAGCCCGGGATGTCGCCGTAGCCGGGGAAGGGGTAGGAGGCGGTGTCCGCGATCTCGGCGAACGTCGGGTTGGAAAACGCGGCCCGGTAGGCGAGCGCCATATCCCATGCTGAGGTAGACATTCCAGCGCGGTCCAGGCCGGAGTAGGAGGTTGCGCGCGTATCCGTCATGCCGAGCGCTCGGGCTTTCGCGTTGATCTTGGTCAGGGTGGCGTCGTCGCCCCCGAGCGCCTGGGCGAGGGCGTGGGCGGCGTCGTTGCCCGAGGCCATCAGCAGGCCGTGCAGCAGGTCGTTGACGGTGTACTCGCCACCTGCGCCGATGCCGACGGCGGAGCCTTCCTGACCGGCGGATTCCTCGCTGACAACAACGCGCTGCTCGCGGGGCAGCTCGTCAATTGCCACGAGCGCGAGCAGCACCTTAATAATCGACGCCGGCCTGTACCTGCCGTGCGGATCCTTCATCGCGATCACGTCCCCGGTATCGAGGTTGGCGACGAGCCACGCGGACGCGAGCACCCCCTCGTCGACGTGGAACCCCTCAGGAGCCTCGATGCCGCATGGGCCTTCGTAGGTTACGGGCAGGGGCTGAAGGGTTTCGGTTTCGCGAGCCTCGGACGCCGATACCGGTTCGGGTGGCCACAGGGAGCGCTCGCAATTGTTTGTGTCCGGCGCGTGGAGGCGGACCGGTGGCACCCAGTTGCCGTAGTCGTCGTAAAACCCGGGGCGAGGAGTGACCGTCGTTGTGGTTGTCGTGTCCTCCGCGACTGCCAGCGAGGCAGGGGCGACGAGGGCGATGCACAGAGGCGCGCACACGGCGCTTGCGATCCGTTTTGCAGTGTTCATCGCAGGCCATCGTACGCCAGGTCACCCGCGATATTGGTGAGGCTGCGCTTCGCTGCGCAGGTGTCTTATTTGGACCACCATGTAGCGCATGGTTGCAGTGGAAGGCATGAATGAGCGGCTGAACAAGCTGCGCGCGGCGGTGCTCGGCGCGAATGATGGCATCGTGTCGACAGCCGCGGTGGTCGTCGGCGTCGCGGGTGCTACCCCGAACGTTCCCGCGATCGCCACGGCGGGCATCGCCGCCCTGATCGGTGGGGCGGTATCGATGGCGCTCGGCGAGTACGTGTCCGTGTCCTCACAGCGAGACATGGAAAATGCCTTCATTGAGCGCGAGCTCGAGCTGCACAAGGAGGACCCGCACGAGGAGTTCGAGCACCTCGTGGCAGGCTACGTCGCGTCCGGTCTGAGCGCGAAGACGGCGCTGAGGGTGGCGAAGGAGCGCACCGCAGAGGACCCCATCAAGGCCCACCTGGAAATGCACTACGGCATCGACGAGGACGACCTAGCGAACCCGTGGTCGGCCGCCATCGCGTCGTTCATTTCCTTCTTCCTCGGCGCACTGTTGCCGCTGGCGGCGGTGCTGCTTCCGCCGGACTCGTGGCGCGTGGCCTCGACGTTCATCGTGACACTCGTGGCGCTGGCGGCGACGGGCGCGGTCTCTGCGCGCATCGGCGGTGCGAGCGTGACGCGCGCCGTGCTGCGCCTGGTTATCGGTGGCGCACTCGGCCTTGCCATCACCTTCGGCGCCGGTTGGGTCTTCGGCACTACGGCTCTCTAGGAGTTGCGGGCCTCGTACTGTTTAACTAGCCGCTCGATGAGTTCGTCGGTGAGTTTGTCGTCCTGCAGGATCATGTCGAGCATCTTGCTCGCGGACTGGTCCAAGTGCTGCTCTTCGTCGTAGGAGTCGCCCGTGAGGTCCATCCCGATGCCATCGAGCAACGACTCGCTTGTCGACGCCCCCTCCGCCACATCCTGGCCGTCCTCCACGTTGATCGCCTCGAACTGGGAGGTGAATTCCTGGAGGAACGCGTCCGCCTCGTGGACGGCCTCCGAACGTCCTTTACCGCGCTTGACCTCCGACTCGATCCTGCGTTGGAGCGCCTTCTCCATCTGGCGGTGGCGCCAGGAGCGCACGCGAGTCGGCTCGAGTTCCCGCGCGATGCTGCGTGAGCGCCGCTCCGCCTTCCGCGCCAGTTCCGCGAGGTGCGCCGCAGTTTGGTTCACCGGGGCGAATTCTGAGTTCGTAGAGATCCGCCAGTTGCCGTAGTAGCCGAGCAGGAACAGCGCGAAGCTGGCAATCGGGCCGAGCACCATCCCGACTGCCATGTGGTCGGTGGCGTGGCCAAGCAGCACGATGACGGAGCATGCCACAGCCGGAATGACTGTCGGTTGGTTGTTGCCGAACACGCTTGGCTCGCGGCCGGTGACGACGTCGCGAATCATGCCACCACCCGTCGCAGTGAACACTCCCATCATGATCGCGGGCAGGACCGGCAGCCCGTACGCCAGGGCTTTTGACGCCCCCGTTGCCGCCCACAGCGCGGAGACGAAGGCGTCGCCGTGGCTTTCCAGCACGCTCCACGCCCGCCCTTTGAAGTAGGTGAACCGCGCGATCACCGCGCCGGTAAACGCCAGGATGAGGTATTCCGGCTGGCTCATTGCGGCGACGGTGCCTTCGTTGATGAGGACGTCGCGAAGCATGCCTCCGCCGAGGGCGGAGAGCATGGCGATGAAGAAAAACCCGATGATGTCGTAGCCGCGGTGACGCGCGATGGTGCCACCGATGACGCCCATCAGTAAGACACCGGAGACATCGAACCAACGATAGATAGCGGAGATTAACGGATCGACCTGGTCCATGGTGGCACATTCTACGTGTGCCGGGCTCCGGCCCTTCGGCGGCCTCAGAAACGCCTAGAACTTGCCTAGAACTTGGAGAAGCGCTTGATGAGTTGCAGCTCCATCTCGTTCCACGCCTCAGCCTTATCCGTAAACGGTGCGGACGGAACGTAGCCTGCGGCTTCGGTGGAGCCGAGCATGTATGCCAGGTAGTCCTGCATACGTGGGTTTGCCAACAGGAAAGAGTTGAGCGAGTCGTCCTTTGCCCAGTCGGCGGCGTCGGCAAGCAGTTCGTATGCCTTCGCCATCTGCTTGGTATCGACGGCATCAACGCCCTGCTTGATGTCCTGCGCGATGCCGTTGAAGGAGTAGGAGTTATCCGGGTGGACGGTGACATCGAGCTCGCCGGCGTTAGCCAGGGTGACCAGGTCAGACCAGGTGGCGATGCCAGCCAGGTCGTGGTCATCATTCTCGATGATCCAACGTCCAAGGTGCTTGGTGGACGGGAAGGTGAAGATTTCGCCGTACTTGCCTAAAAATACCGGGTTGGAGCCCAGGTAGGTGCGCAGCGTGTAGACGCTCTTGCCCTGGATAGAGACCTTGACCGGGTCGATGCCGGCGCGTGCCCACGCGGAGTTGTCGTACGGGTCTTGCGATTCCTGCTCGGCCTGTTCCTGCTCGGCAGCCTGCTGCTGTGCTTCTTCGCGGGCCTGTTGCGCGGCCTCAATGGCTGCGACAGCGGCGCTGACAGCAGCGGAGTCGATGGAATCCGTTGGCACCACGCGGACCGACTCATCGAGGGACTTGACTACGTCCTCCCAGTTGGCCAGCACGACTCGGCCGACGCCCGACCACTCGTCCAGGCCGTTCTCGCCCTGGTAGTGGTCCGAGCCGCGGTTGACATTGCCCAGAATTGAGTGGGAGGCGAAGAAAATCAGCGCAGGCTCTGCCGCCGCGACCTCTGCGAGGGAGCGCGAAATCTGCAGCACGCGGGACAGGTGCGAGACGTTCTCGTGGCTCGGGCGGCCGGCAAGCAGCTCCGGCGCACCGATGATGTCGAAGTATTGCTTGTCGTTCGGCACAACGCGGTCGTCGCCCTGGTTGGAGAACTGCTCCCACTTCGGGTGGTCCGCCAGATCGTGCTTCGGCGTGTTGTTCATGTACGCGAGCAGCGCCTCGGGGGATTCGAACACGAGCACCGAGTTTTCATCGCCGAAAAAGGCCTGCCACTCGGAGCCGTGCTCCTTCCAGGTTGGCGCCCACAGGGTGTAGAAATCGCCGTCGGTCAGTGAAAGTTTGACGGGCAAAATAGCACGGGTAATCATGCAGCAAATCTATCACGCTGTCGGGCGCCAGAAACCTTTGAAGGCCATTCCCATGTTTTCAGTCCGCACCGGATTCATCTGGACCGGGTCGCCGGCTTCGATGAGCATTCCGTCGCCGACATACATTGCGACGTGCCCGTCCCACACCGCCAGGTCGCCCGGCTGTAGGTCTTCGTAGCGAACCTGCTGCCCAATGTTTTGCTCCTGAGCAAGGCGGGGGAGCTCCACACCGGCCTGCCGGTACGCCCAGCTGGTGAGCCCGGAGCAGTCGAACCCGCCGGGTGCCGAGCCACCCCATGCGTACCTGGTGCCGAGCTGCTGCTTCGCCGCCGCGACCGCGGCTTCACCGGCGGCCGAGCCTCCCCGAGCGGGCGGAGGCCCCGCCTGCTGCACAGCCGCCAGCTGCGTGACTTCCTGCTTCGGAGGGGTGATATCGCGTGCAGTGATGTGGCGCTCGAGCTCGTGCATGGCGGCCTTCGCCTGCGCTGACGCGGCGATCGTCGGCTGGCTTGCGGCGTGGGCAACAATTTCCGTCAGCTGCTTGGCCAGCGGGGAAAGGTCGTTCGCCAGTCCGTTGAGTGTGAGCCCGGCCTGGGTGACCGCCATCGCAACCTGGGCGGCGATCTTGATCCCCGCTCCGACTGCCGTCGCAGGGTTGAGCAGCAGGGGTAGGAGCGGCTGGGTATCTCGGATGAGCCCAACCACGATGTTGCTTAAGTCTTTAGCAGCAAAGAATACGAGGCTGCTCGCCTGGCCGAACACCTTGACAATAGTGTCGCGATCTTTCGCGAGCAGATTCGCGGCGTTGCGTAATGCTTGGCCCGCAGGGTGTGCTCCTACGAACGCGGCCAGAGGCTCGATGTCAGAAAAACTGGGAGTGGAAAGGAATGAGAGTTGGGGAAGTGGGGCAGGGACGTGTCGCAGAATGAGCTGCGCTGCCGCGATCGGGTCAATGCCCGCAGCCAGTGCAACCATCACAGCACCGCCTGAAGACGGTTGCTGAAGCGTTCATCAACGCTGATGGCGGCTTGCACCGCCTTGAGCATCGCGAAGGCAACGCGGCTTGCCTCCTCGCTGAACGCCGCACTTCGCGCGTTTTCTTGCTCCACTGCTTGTGAGAGCGCCTGGCTGAACTCCGCGAGTGGCCACACTCTTGGCACTGGAACGTTGGGCAGTGGCTGAAGCGCAGCCGCGTCGTCACGTAAAGAATCGGCGTGCGCATGGATGGTTGATTGGTCAAAAGCGAAAGTAGTCATATGGGTTGGACGCACGGAGTCAGTAAACGGTTCCCTGTGAATTTCAATTACCATATGAACCATGGAAATTACCGTTGTTGATCATCCCCTGGCGGCCTCCCGCCTGACACTGATGCGCGATGAGCGAAGCGACAACACCGCGTTTCGTGCCGCACTCGCTGACCTGGGCGCGATGCTGATTTATGAAGCGTCGCGTGACCTGAAAACCGAAACCTTTGAAACCAAAACGCCGGTAGCAACCGCCACCGGCGTTCGTTTGGAAAAGCCCCCAATTATCGTCCCGATCATTCGCGCCGGGCTCGGCATGATCGACCCCGCGCTGTCCATGATCCCGGACGCGCAGGTCGGCTTCATCGGCATGGCGCGCGACGAGGAGACCCACGAACCGGTTCCGTACCTCGAGGCGCTACCCGACGACCTGTCCGGTCAGCCCGTGTTCCTGGTCGACCCAATGCTGGCTACCGGTGGTTCCCTCATCCACGCGATTGAGCTGTTGGAGGGTCGCGGGGCAGACGACATTACGTGTGTGTGCATGGTGAGTGCGCAGCCGGGCGTCGATAGGCTGAAGCAGCACGGCGGTTCGGTGCGGCTGATCACTGCCGTGATTGACCCTGGCCTGAACGAGGACGCCTACATCGTGCCTGGTCTCGGCGACGCCGGAGACCGCCTGTACGGGCCACGCAATATTGACCTCTAGGCAAAACACCGTGCGTCGGATATAATCACCGGAAGTTTGCTACGTACACGAGGGGGTATACGTGTTCTTTCAGGGGAGTCTTGGCGCACGGTTTTCCGATGTGGATTCGGACGAGTACTGGACCAGTTACGCGTTTGCGCTAGGCGAGAAGATCCGCGCGCTGCGCACCATGCAGGGGCTATCGCAGGCATACCTGGCGGAGCGGGCGGGGATCTCGCGATCCCTGCTCTCTAATCTGGAGCGCAATAGTTACAACAGGAATAGGGCTGCTGACCCCACGCTTTCGACGATCTACCGGATCGCGGCCGCGCTCGATGTTTCCCCGCTGCAGCTGCTGCCGGCCGACGAGGAGCAGGAGGCGGAACGCTCCAAGTCGCAAGAATCGGTGGAGATGGGCGTAGAATCAGTGCCACAATAAGGCGCAGTGGGAGCCACGCGCACAAATGCTGGGTGAAGGGTGAGCAACACAATGACGGCCGGAGGAATTGCGCGCGCGGTAGACCAATGGGTGCAGGAACACCACTCGACGATGGTGGAGTGGCGTCGGCATTTTCACTCGTTCCCTGAGCTTTCCAACCAGGAGTTCGCCACCACCGAGTTCATCGCGAAGGTGCTGCGCGAGCACGGCCTGGAGCCGGTCCTCTTTCCAGGCACGGGGCTCTACGTTGACCTGGGGCCGAAGGACGGCAAGCGGCTCGCGTTCCGCGGCGACATCGACGCCCTGAAGGTGCCGGAGCAGACGGGTCTGCCGTTCGCGTCGCAACATCCGGGCGTTTCCCACGCCTGCGGGCACGATGTACACACGACGGTGGTGCTCGCACTCGCGTGTGCCTTATCGACGATCCAGCTGCCGCTCGGTGTACGCATCATCTTCCAACCGGCGGAGGAAGTCATGAACGGCGGCGCACTCGACGTCATCGAGTGGGGTGCGCTGCAGGACGTCGCCAGTATTTTTGCGCTCCACGCCGAACCGAAACTGCGCGTGGGGCAAGTCGGTGTGCGCACGGGCGCGATCACGTCCGCGTCGGATGTGCTGCGCATTACCGTCAACGGGCCGGGTGGGCACACCTCGCGCCCGCAGCTCTCGGCGGATGTCGTGTACGCGCTCGGGGCGTTGATTACGCAGCTGCCTGCGCTTCTGTCGCGCCGGGTCGACCCGCGCACGGGCACGGTGCTGGTGTTTGGGCACGTGGAGTCGGGGGATGCGGCGAACGCCATTCCGAAGACTGGTGAGCTGCTGGGCACGCTGCGTACGGCAGATATCGGGACGTGGCGCATCCTCGAAGACCTGGTCACCGACCTGATCGACCTGGTGGTCGCGCCGACTGGATGTACGTACCACCTGGACTACATGCGGGGTGTGCCGCCGGTGCTCAATGATGACGCCGCGACCGCACTCGGAGTTCAAGCAGGCCGCAGGATTGACCCCCACGCGGTGGTGACCGCGCCGCAGTCGTCCGGCGGCGAGGACTTCTCGTGGTACCTGGAGCACGTGCCGGGGGCGATGTTCAGGCTTGGTGCGTGGAGCGGTGAGGGGGAGATGCAGGACCTGCATCAGGGCGATCTCAATATTGATGAGCGTGCCCTTGAGGTGGGGGTGCGGTTGTTCGGAGGGGTCGTCGAAAAATATGCGGAAAACCTCAGCTAGTGCAACTTTTGGTGGGTATCGAAGCAGCATACGGCGGTGTAGAATAGTCAAGTATTTGTGTGAACGACGAAGACCGTTGAGGAGTATGTAGGTGTCGAAGAAGATCGTCATTATTGGCGGAGGGCCGGCTGGTTACGAGGCTGCGCTGGTCGCATCAAAGTACGGGGCCGATATCACCATCGTGGAAGACAACGGTTTGGGCGGCTCCGCTATCCGCAAAGACGTTGTCCCTTCGAAGGGTTTCATTGCCGGAGCCAACATCAAGACCGACCTTCGTCGTGCAGACGATATGGGCCTCAACCACGGACTGGGTGAGGCCCAGCTTTCGTTGAGTGCCCTCAATGAGCGCGTGATCGCGCTAGCGGAGAAGCAGTCCAGTGACATTAAGAAGCAGCTAGAGCAGCGCGGTGTGCGCCTCATTCAGGGGCGCGCACGGTTCGCTGACCAGCAGGTTGGGCACACCACGCACCGCGTGGAGGTGCGCTGCGAGAGCAACGACACCGAGACCATCGACTGCGACATGGTGCTGGTGTGCACCGGCGCGAATCCGCGCGTGCTGCCGGGCGCTGAGCCGGACGGTGAGCGCATCCTGAACTGGCGCCAGATGTACAGCCTGCAGGAGATGCCGACGCACCTGATCGTGGTCGGTTCCGGCGTGACTGGCGCCGAGTTTGTTTCTGCGTTTGCTGAGCTTGGTGTCAAGGTGACCATGGTGGCGTCGCGCGACCGCATCCTGCCGCACGACGACGCCGATGCCGCTGACGTGCTCGAAGACGTGCTCGCTGGCCGTGGCGTGCACCTGGAGAAGCATGCCCGTGTGGAGTCCGTGACGAATACCGGCGACGGCGTGGTGGTCCGCACGACGGACGGGCGCGAAATTACCGGCTCGCACGTGATGATGTCCATTGGTTCAATTCCGAACACGGCGGACCTCAACCTGGAGGCGGCCGGTGTGGAAGTGGCGCCGTCGGGCCACATCGTTGTTGACCGCGTGTCGCGCACCAACGTCGCTGGCATTTACGCCGCGGGCGACTGCAGCGACCTGATGCCGCTGGCATCCGTCGCAGCGCAGCAGGGTCGTATTGCCGTCGACCACGCCCTGGGTGAGGGGGTTTCGCCGGTGCGTTTGAAGACGGTGGGCAACGCGGTCTTTACCCGACCGGAGATCGCAGCGGTTGGTGTGACACAGCAGCAGATCACCGACGGCGAGGTCGACGCGGACATCTACAAGCTGGACTTGGCGACGAACCCTCGCGCGAAGATGCGCTCCCTCCAGCACGGCTTTGTAAAGATTTTCGCCCGCAAGGGCTCCGGCCAGGTGCTCGGTGGCGTGATTGTCGCCCCGACTGCCTCGGAGCTGATCCTGTCGCTGACCATCGCGGTGGCGAACGACCTGACCGTGCGCCAGCTGGCGAACTCGATGGCGGTCTACCCGTCCCTGTCGGGCTCGATTACTGAGGCGGCGCGCAGGCTGATTGCTAAGTCCGATCTGGACTAGAGCTAGGACTAGGCCCGGAGCCAGGTGGCCCCGGAAACGCTCGCTGCGGGCACGATGTGCGCGGGCAGGTAGCGCAGCCGGGGCCAATTTTTGTCGCCGACTCGGGGGAGATGTTCAGTCCGTCGGCGTATATCATGCGTTGGGCGAACGCGATATCGCAGCCCAACACCACCGCGTGCTCCCGGCGCGGGGAGTCGAAACCGACGACGGGGCCCTGCACCATGCGGGCGATCCACAAGTAGGTCCGCCCGTCAGGCATGACGGCGACCTGGCGCGTCACCCTGTTCGAGGTTTCAAACGCGCGGTGCACGACCCACAAGGGGCAGCCCCCGCCGTGGCGTGAGAAGTGAAACGCGGTCGACGACTGGCGCTTCGAAATATTGCCTGCCCGGTCGGTGCGAACGAAGACGAACGGAATTGCTTCCGCGCCGGGGCGCTGCAAGGTGGCGAGGCGTTGGCAGGTGGACTCGAAGCCGGTGCCGAAGCGCGCGGAGATGACGTCGATGTCGTAGCGGGTTTCCTCGGCGGCCTGAAGGAGTTCGGCGTAGGGCATGGTGACGGCCGCGGCGAAGTACTGCGCCAGCCCGTGGCGCGCAAGCTGGACTGGTTCGGGTTGCGTTGCCTCATTGAAGGTGTCGCGCACGTATTCGTCGATGAGCGCGGCGAACGCGGTGCGGCCGTAGTGGTAGGCGAGTTCGAAGCACTGCTGCGCTTCGGTCAGGCCGGTGCGTAGGCGGATCTCGCGCTGATTGTGTTGCAGGGTAGAGCGGGGGCCATGGGCGTATTGGTTGAAGCGCACCTGGATGCCGTATTCGCGGTCGAAGGTCGCTGCGAGCCGGGTCAGTCGCAGTTGTCGGTTCGCGGTGTGCGCGGCGAGCTGTTCGGCTGCGACGTCGAGTTCGTGGAAGTAGTTCTTGTGGTTTTGGAAGAACTCGCGGACTAACGCGTGGGGGTGTTCGGGGTCGGCTGTTTCGGGTGAGGGCAGCGCCCGGAGGGTATTTGCGATGTCGGGGAAGCGCTGTGCGAACTCGTGCAGTTGCGGTTGTGGGATACGGGGGAGGAGTTCGGACAGTTCGTTGACCACACGTTGGTCTTCGTCGGGGGAGAAGAAGGTGGGGGAGAGCTGAAACACGTTGGTGAGTTGGAGGAGCACGCTGACGGTGAGGGGCCGCTGGTCGTTTTCGAGCTGGTTGAGGTAGCTCGTTGAGATGTCGATTCGGCGGGCCATTTCCCCTTGTGTGAGTTCGAGTTCACGGCGGAGCGTCTGTATCTTTGCCCCCGCGTACAGCTTTGTCATGAGTGCTTTTCCTCGGTTTTGTGTGTCTATGCAGCGTAGTTAGCAGGGTTTGCATAGTCGATTGAATTTGTACGCAGAAGTTTACAGGTAAAAATCATGGCCCGCATCACATTTTGCTTCTTAGTATGAGCTGCAACATCGACAACGTTTCGCAGATGCGGAACTTCAGAAAAAGACGAAGGAGCCGAGATGATCGAACACAATGTGCGCACGCACCGTTCGGCAGAAGATTTCCCGATTGAAGAGCACCTCGCATACAAGATTGCAAAGGTTGCGGCAGACCCGGTAGAGGTTCCCGCAGAGACGGCCGAGATGATCATTAATCGCATCATCGACAACGCCGCAGTCGCTGTTGCTTCCTACGGTCGCCGCCCAGTCGCCACCGCCCGCGTGATGGCGGAGGCGCACCCGGTTGCCGAGGGTGGCGCGCAGATCTTTGGTGTCGACGGTGCCTACTCCGCAGAGTGGGCCGCGTTCGCGAACGGTACCGCGGTCCGCGAGCTGGACTTCCACGACACCTTCCTTGCAGCGGAGTACTCTCACCCGGGCGACAACATTCCGCCGATTCTTGCAGTCGCGCAGCACAAGGGGCTCGACGGCAAGGCGCTGATCCGCGGTATCGCAACCGGCTACGAAATCCAGGTCAACCTGGTGAAGGGCATGTGTCTGCACGAGTGGAAGATCGACCACGTGGCGCACCTTGGCCCGTCAGTTGCCGCTGGGCTGGGCACCATGCTGGACTTGGACGTCGACACCATCTATCAGGCGGTTGGCCAGGCGCTGCACACCACGACGGCGACGCGCCAGTCCCGCAAGGGCCTCATCTCTTCCTGGAAGGCGTCCGCCCCAGCATTCGCGGGCAAGATGGGCATCGAAGCCGTTGACCGCGCGATGCGCGGCGAGGGCGCACCCGCACCGATCTGGGAAGGCGAGGACGGCTTCATCGCGTGGATGCTGCACTCCCCAGAGCGCACCTACGTTGTGCCGCTGCCGGCGGACGGTGAGGCGAAGCGTGCAATCCTGGAGACCTACACCAAGGAGCACTCGGCTGAGTACCAGTCGCAGGCGCCGATCGACCTGGCGCGACGTATGAAGCAGACCATCGCGGACGCAGGCAAGTCCACCGCCGATATCGAGTCCATCGTGCTGCATACCTCGCACCACACGCACTACGTCATCGGCACCGGCGCGAACGACCCACAGAAGATGGATCCGAAGGCATCTCGCGAGACCCTCGACCACTCGATTATGTACATCTTCGCCGTGGCACTCGAGGACGGCACGTGGCACCACGTCGATTCCTACGCACCTGAGCGCGCGAACCGTCCTGAGACGGTCACGCTGTGGCACAAGATTTCCACTGTGGAGGACCCGGAGTGGACGCGCCGCTACCACTCGCAGGACCCGAACGAGAAGGCGTTCGGTGCGAAGGCCGTCATCACCTTCAACGACGGCACCGTCATCGAGGACGAGATGGCCGTGGCGGATGCGCACCCGCTGGGGGCGCGCCCATTTGCCCGTGAGCAGTACATCCAGAAGTTCCGCACGCTGGCGGAGGGGATCGTCGATAAGGAAGAGCAGGACCGTTTCCTTGCGGACGTGCAGAACCTCGAGCAGCTCACCGACCTGAGCAAGCTCAACATCACGGTCAACGCGGACGCGCAGGCAGATGCTCCTCAGATTCCAGGAGGGATTTTCTAAAATGTTTGTTCCTGATACAACGCCGAACGAACGTCGACTGGCGCTGCGGGCCTCACTCGAGTCCGCCGAAATTACAAAACTGCCCGGCGCATTCAACCCGCTGACGGCCCGCCTCATCGAGGACATCGGTGGCTTCGAAGGCGTCTACGTCTCCGGCGCGGTACTCGCCAACGACCTGGGCCTGCCGGACATCGGGCTGACCACGCTCACGGAGGTCGCGCAGCGCGGTGGCCAGATCGCCCGCGCCACGAACCTTCCAGTGCTTATCGACGCCGACACCGGCTTCGGCGAACCGATGTCCGCAGCACGCACCGTGGCTGAGTTCGAAGCCGCAGGGCTTGCCTCGCTGCACCTGGAAGACCAGGTCAACCCGAAGCGCTGCGGGCACCTCGACGGTAAAGAAGTAGTGCCGCGTGACCTGATGGTGCGACGCATCAGTGCCGCCGTCCGGGAGCGCCACGACGACGCCTTCGTCATCTGTGCCCGCACCGACGCGGCTGGCATCGAAGGCATTGACTCCGCGATTGAGCGAGCCAAGACCTACGCCGATGCTGGTGCGGACCTCATCTTCACAGAGGCGCTCTACACCGAGAAGGACTTCGAAACCTTCCGCAAGGCCGTCGACATCCCGCTGCTGGCGAACATGACTGAGTTCGGAAAGACCAAGCTGCTCTCCGCAGGCACCCTGCAAGACCTTGGCTACAACGCGGTGATTTGGCCGGTGACCACGTTCCGCCTCGCGATGGGGCAGACCGAGGCCATGCTGCGCGACATCGCGGAAACCGGCACGCAGGAGCCGTGGCTCGACCGTATGCAGCACAGGTCCCGCCTGTACGAGCTGGTCAAATACGAAGATTTCAACCAGTTTGACCAGTCCGTATTCACCTACTCGAAAGACACGTACTCGTCCACGTTCGAGTAGCCCCTCGTTCTCAACTCTCATCCCAATCACTATCCCGAAAGGACTCATCCCATGACTGCTCAAGAAATCAAGAAGGGCCTCGCTGGCGTCGTTGCGGACTACACCGCAATCTCCAAGGTCAACCCGGAGACCAACTCCCTGCTGTACTACGGCTACCCAGTCCACGAGCTCGCCGAGCACTGCACCTTCGAAGAGGTTGCGTACCTGCTCTGGCACGGCGAGCTGCCAGACAAGTCGGGCGCGGAGGAATTCCGTCTCGGCTGCATGAACAACCGCGACATCGATGAGGAACTCATCCAGGTGATCAACTACCTGCCGAAAGACTGCCACCCGATGGACGTGCTGCGCACCGCAGTGTCCTTCCTGGGCACCCGCGACGAGTACAAGTTCACCCCGGACGCTGACCACATCCGCAAGATCGGCACCGAGCTGCTGGCGAAGCTGCCGACGATCGTCGCAACCGATATCCGCCGCCGCCAGGGCAAGGGCTACATCGCCCCGAGCAAAGACAAGGGGTTCTCGGAGAACTTCCTCTGGATGGTCTTCGGCGACGAGGAAGGCTCCCCGGCAACCATCCCGTCGGACATCGAGGCGTTTGAGAAGACCATGATTCTCTACGCGGAGCACTCCTTCAACGCGTCCACCTTCACCGCGCGCACGGTGACCTCGACGCAGTCCGACGCCTGGTCCGCGATCACCGCGGCGATCGGCGCGCTGAAGGGGCCGCTGCACGGTGGTGCGAACGAGTTCGTCATGCACCACATGAAGGAAATCGACGACCCGGCCAACGCTGAGCAGTGGTGCCTGAACAAGCTGAAGAACAAGGAGCTCGTCATGGGCTTCGGCCACCGCGTGTACAAGAACGGCGACTCGCGCGTGCCGACCATGGAGGCTGCGTTCAAGAAGCTTGCCGCGGAGCACAAGGACAAGGGCGCCGAGAAGTGGGTGGAGATCTACGACATCATGGCGAAGACCATGTACGAGAACACCTCCATCAACATCCGCCCGAACCTTGACTTCCCGTCGGGCCCGTCCTACTACATCCTGGGCTTTGACATCGAGTTCTTCACCCCACTGTTCGTGATGAGCCGCATCACCGGCTGGACCGCGCACATCATCGAGCAGTACGAGAACAACTCGCTGATCCGCCCACTGTCCGCCTACAACGGCCCGGAGGAGCGTCACCTCGACGGCACCTACCAGCCGCAGTAAACATGATCGACGGGTGGTCCGCCTTCGCTGCGGGCCATCCGTTTTGTTTGTTTTGCCTGAAGGTGCGGTGCCGCTGACCCCAACATGGGGGGTAGTCGCTGCGGGAAGGAATGCAATTCTTGGTTTTCCCGTGGCGTGGTCCCGACCTGCGTTAGGATTGTCAGGCCAACCAAATAACATTCAAACTGTCACCCATGTCACAGTATGAAAGGATTGCATCGATGGAGCAGCTCCCCCTGAATGACCTTCCGTCATTCAATAAGATCTTGGTAGCAAACCGCGGCGAAATCGCGGTGCGTGCTTTCCGAGCAGCATTCGAAACGGGTGCAAAGACCGTCGCGGTCTACCCACGCGAGGACCGTAAGTCCTACCACCGGCCGTTCGCCGACGAAGCCGTCCAGATTGGCGTCGAGGGCCAGCCGGTCAAGGCGTACCTCGACATCGCCGAAATTATCCGGGCAGCGAAAGCAACCGGCGCCGATGCAATTTACCCAGGCTACGGGTTCCTCTCGGAGCGCGCGGAGCTTGCGCGCGCCTGCCGAGACAACGGCATTAAATTCATCGGCCCTAGCCCGGAGACGCTCGAGCTGACCGGCGACAAGGCAGCCGCAGTGCACGCAGCTGAGCGCGCCGGGCTGCCGACGTTGAAGGACTCAGAGCCATCGACGGACCCTGCTCACCTCGCCGAATTGGCGAAGGACTTCACCTTCCCGATCTTCGTCAAGGCGGTCGCTGGTGGTGGCGGGCGCGGTATGCGCTTCGTCGAGAAGATCGAAGACGTTGAGCACCTCGCGGCGGAGGCGTCCCGCGAAGCGGAGGCCGCGTTTGGCGACGGCAACGTCTACCTCGAGCGCGCGGTCATCCGCCCGCAGCACATTGAGGTGCAGATCATGGCGGACTCCCACGGCAACGTGGTCCACCTGTTTGAGCGCGACTGCTCCCTGCAGCGCCGCCACCAGAAGGTCGTCGAGATCGCTCCGGCGCAGCACATCACGCAGGAACAGCGTGAGCGCATTTGCCAGGACGCGGTGAACTTCTGTAAGGAAATCAACTACGAGGGTGCCGGTACCGTCGAGTTCCTCGTTGACGAGCAGGGTAACCACGTCTTCATTGAGATGAACCCACGTGTCCAGGTGGAGCACACCGTCACCGAGGAAATCACTGGCGTGGACATCGTGAAGAATCAGATGTACATCGCCGCGGGCGCGAAGCTCGAGGACGTGCACCTGACCCAGGACCTCATCGAGATGAACGGTGCTGCGCTGCAGTGCCGCATCACCACTGAGGACCCGAACAACGGGTTCCGCCCGGACTCCGGTGTGATTACCGGCTACAGCTCCCCGGGCGGCGCGGGTGTGCGTCTCGACGGCTCCGCAAACGTTGGTACCGAGATCACCCCGAACTTCGACTCGCTGCTGGTGAAGATGACGTGCCGTGGCCGTAACTTCCAGGTCGCGGTCGACCGTGCGCTGCGCGCGCTCAACGAGTTCACCGTCACCGGTGTCTCCACCAATATTGGTTTCCTGCGCGCACTACTGTCGGAGGAAGACTTCCGCTACAAGCGCATCAACACCGGCTTCATTAACGATCACCCGCACCTGCTTGAGGCGCCTGCCGCTGCGGACGATGCGGGCAAGATTCTCGACTACCTGGCGAACGTGACCGTCAATAAGCCGAACGGCCCGCGCCCGACCTCGATTCGTCCTTCGAAGAAGCTGCCGGAGCTCAACTACGGCGATCTGCCACGCGGCTCTCGCGACGATCTGCTGGAGCTCGGCCCGACGAAGTGGGCGGAGAAGATCCGCAACCAGACGGCGCTCGGCGTGACCGAGACGACGTTCCGCGACGCGCACCAGTCGCTGCTGGCAACGCGCATCCGCACGAACACGCTGGTGGCTGCGGCGAAGCACGTCGGCCACATGACGCCGCAGCTCGCCTCGGTAGAGGCGTGGGGCGGTGCCACCTACGACGTCGGCATGCGCTTCCTGCACGAGTCCCCGTGGATGCGTCTCGACGCCCTGCGTGAGGCCATCCCGAACGTGAATATCCAGATGCTGCTGCGCGGCCGCAACACGGTGGGCTACACCCCGTACCCGGATTCGGTGACGAAGGCGTTCGTGAACGAAGCGGCGTCGTCAGGCATTGATATTTTCCGCATCTTCGATGCTCTCAACGACGTCTCCCAGATGCGTCCCGCCATCGAGGCCGTCCTGGAGACGAACACCACCGTCGCCGAGGTTGCGATGGCGTACTCCGGCAACCTGCTTGATCCTGCTGAGGACATCTACACGCTGGACTACTACCTGCGTCTGGCCGAAGAGATTGTCGACGCCGGCGCTCACGTCCTTGCGATCAAGGACATGGCGGGCCTGATGCGTCCGGGTGCCGCAGCGAAACTGGTCAAGGCGCTACGCGAGCGCTTCGACCTGCCAGTGCACGTGCACACCCACGACACCGCTGGCGGCCAGCTGGCGACCTACCTGGCAGCCGCGAATGCTGGCGCGGACATCGTGGACGTGGCGTCGGCACCGCTGGCGGGTACCACCTCGCAGCCGTCGCTGTCCGCACTCGTTGCGGCGTTCGCGAACACCGAGCGCGACACCGGCATCGACCTGCAGGCGGTCAGCGACCTTGAGCCGTACTGGGAGGCCGTGCGTCAGGTGTACGCACCGTTCGAGTCCGGTATCCCTGGCCCGACCGGCCGCGTGTACAAGCACGAAATCCCAGGTGGCCAGCTCTCCAACCTGCGCACGCAGGCGAAGGCGCTCGGCCTGGGCAACCGCTTCGAGCTCGTCGAGGACTACTACGCCGCGGTCAACGAGATCCTCGGCCGCCCGACGAAGGTCACGCCGTCCTCGAAGGTTGTCGGTGACCTCGCGCTGCACCTGGTGGGTGCGGGCGTTGACCCGAAGGACTTCGCGGAGAACCCACGCAAGTACGACATCCCCGAGTCCGTCATCGGCTTCCTGCAGGGTGAGCTGGGGACCCCTCCGGGCGGCTGGCCGGAACTGCGTGACAAGGCGCTCGAGGACCGCCAAGCAGTCGACCACACGGTGGAGGTGCCAGAGGAGCTCGCGGGCGATCTTGCCACCGAGGATCACGTGACTCGCCGTGCCGCGCTGGATCAGCTGCTGTTCCCGAAGCAGTACAAGGAGTTCCTGGAGCACCGCCGCACCTATGGCATCACGGACCACCTGTCCGACCGCACCTTCTTCTACGGCCTCGTTGAGGGCGAAGAGACAATGATTTGGTATGGCGAGCGCGAGGAACACCTGCCGCCACTCGTGGTGAACCTTGACGCTGTCGGCGAGCCCGATGCGAAGGGTATGCGCCAGGTCATCCTGACTGTCAACGGCCAGATCCGCCCGATGCAGGTCAGGGACGAGAACGCCGAGTCCACGGTCGCCGAGGTGGAGAAGGCAGATCCGTCGCAGGAGGGCCATGTCGCGGCGCCGTTTGCTGGTGTGGTGAACGTGACCGTCAAGCCTGGCGATGAGGTCAAGGCGGGCGACCAGGTCGCTTCGATTGAGGCGATGAAGATGGAGGCTGCGATCTCCGCGACGAAGGACGGCACCATCGAGCGGGTCGCCTTCACGCAGCCAACCAAGGTGGAGGGCGGCGACCTGGTCGTCGTGATCTCCTAAAGGGATCCTCGCCGCAGTTAGCCGACGTTGCAGTCAAACACCATGACATTGGCAACGTCGGCGACTGCGGTGAATCCGAACTGCTCGTAACGGTGGCGCGCACGCTCGTTGTCTGGATCAACCCAGAGAGCGACGCGGGGCGCGCCTTGTTGCGCTGCGAGCTCAATCACCGCGCGCAGCAGCTTCGCACCCAGTCGGTGGCCCGCGAAGCGGCGCTCCACAGCGATGGCGAGCTCTGGTACGTCGGGCCCAAGGTTGGCGTGGCCTGCGTCCGGGGTATCCCAGTAGCGCAGCCACACGCCACCGGCGGGGGTGCGGAATTCGTCGCAGGCGATGATCCCGCCGTCGCGCTCCGGGTCCCAGTGGTCCACGTAGTCGGTGACACCGAGGCGTTCCTCGTGGCCGACGGGCGCGGTCTCATCCCCGAACACGTCCGCGAGAAAGTTCAAGCGCTGCAGATACATGCGGTCAGACTCTGTGGCCTGGCGCAGGGTAAACGACTTGTTTTGTGTCATGGTGCCTACTGTAACGCGGGCTGCACAGGTAGCTGCACATAGGCGCAGTTCGGGCAGTGCGGTACCCTGTGGCCTATGCGAGGAGGAATGACACGTGGCATCGGGGCGATCACCGTGGCGTTGGCCCTCGGCGTTTCGCACGGTGCCGCGGTGGCAGCGCCGGTAGTGCAGCAGGCGGGTCTGATCGTGGTTGGCGGCAACACGAAGTGCACCGTCGCGATGAACGATCCAGACCAGGGCGTGAGCTACACCAGCGCCCACTGCGGGCACAACGGGGACCGGGTCACCGTCAACGGTGCCGAAGTGCTCACCGGAACATTTCTCCCTTCGCCTCTGTACCGCGATGAGGAAGGCTACACCGCCAACGACTGGGCGATGGTGCTGTGGGACGACGGGGTGGCACTCGGCCCGAACTGGCTGAGCGGGGACACGCTTATTCCTCCGGGCACGGAGTTGACCTCGAAGGATCGCGTGTGCACGTACGGCGGGGTGTCCAAGTCGAAGCGTTGCGGCACGTTTGCCGCTCGCCTCGGCAACACCGTGTTTGCAACGCTGCCGGATGGCCAGCCGGGCGACTCAGGCGCACCCGTGTGGGTCGAAGGCAAGGGCATGATCGGGCCGTACTCGGGCATCAGCAAGATCTCGTCCTCCTCCGGCTCGCGGAGCCTCGCGCGGGCGGTACACCCGGAAGACGGCAGGGATTACAGCGTCGATGAGGAAATCAGTGTGCTCAAGCGCAGGTTTCGTATCGACGGCCCCGTCACACATACCGCGCAGCGCCCAGTAGAAACCGCCGCGAACGCGGGCGCTCAGCTAGGAAAGCGACTGGAATCGCTGTCCTCCGAGGAGGGCTCCGCGGCGCGCGGCGTGCTTCCCGTGGTGTTGGCCATCGCGTTAGGGGTGGTGGTGGCCGCCGCGCCAGATATCGTCTCCATCGTGGAGTCCTGGCGCTCGATCGCGGCAGCTAGAGGTCAATAACCATGGTGCCGGGGTGCGGGGCGTCGGTGACGTCCCGGAAGCCAAACTTTTCGTAGACGTGGCGGGCTTTGGGGTTGTCGGCGTCGACAGATAGTGCGAGCTGCCGGGCGCCCTTGTCGCGCGCGAGCTCGCAGGCCTGCTCAATCATCGTGCGCGACAGGCCCTTGCCCTGCGCGCGCGACTCGATCGCGATGGCGAACTCAGGGATATCCGACCCGAGGTTCGCCCACCCGACGGCGGAGTCGTCCTCCCAGAACCGCAGCCAGATCGCTCCAGCTGGCACGCCGAGGGCGTCGTAGACGATGACGCCGCCGTCGCGCTCCGGGTCCCAGTCGCCGATGTAGCCCGCGGCGTAGGTGGGGTAGTCGGCGAACAGTTCGCTCGACTCGTCGCCGTGGGCCTCGGCGAGGAAGTAAATGCGTTCGAGGTAGGTGCGGTCGGACTCAGTAGCCCGGCGGAAGCGGAAGCTCATGGCTACTTCAGCTCCATGATGGTTGTGCCCTTGGACACCTGTGCGCCCTGCTCGACGGCCAGGCCCGTCACTACGCCGTCCTTGTGTGCCTTGACCGGGTTCTCCATCTTCATGGCCTCGAGGACCACGAGGACGTCGCCCTCGGCAACCGTGTCGCCCTCGGCGACGTTGAGCTTGAGCAGCGTGCCTTGCATCGGGGCAGTGACGGCGTCGCCGGACACAGCAGCTTTCGCAGCGGATGCGCGGCGCTTCTTTGGCTTACGGGCAGGGCCGGCACCAGGCACAAGCGCGGTAGGCAGCGCGACCTCGATGCGTCGCCCATCCACCTCAACAGCAAACACCTGCTTCTCGACGCCCACTTCGCCCTCAACAGCGTCGTCTTCGGTTGGAGCAGCAGGCATCTCGCCGTCCCACGCCTCTTCGATCCAGCGCGTGTAGACATCGAAGGAGGAGCCGTCGCCGACAAAGGCGTCGTGCTCTACCATGGCGCGGTGGAACGGGATAACAGTCGGGATGCCCTCGACGACGTATTCCGCAAGGGCGCGGCGCGCGCGGCGCAGCGCTTCTTGGCGGGTTGCGCCGTACACGATGAGCTTGGCCAACATTGAGTCGAACTGGCCACTAATCGACGAGCCCTCGCGCACGCCGGAATCTACGCGGACGCCGGGGCCGGTTGGCTCACGGTACGCGTTGATCGGGCCGGGAGACGGCATGAAGTTCGTTGTTGGGTCCTCGCCGTTGATGCGGAACTCGAATGCGTGCCCGCGTGGGGTGGGGGTTTCCGTGATGCTGAGCTTCTCGCCGCGGGCGATGCGGAACTGCTCTCGCACAAGGTCGAGATCCGTGGTCAGCTCAGTGACGGGGTGCTCTACCTGGAGGCGCGTGTTGACTTCCAAGAAAGACACCAGGCCGTCGGCGCCAACCAGGTACTCTACGGTACCGGCGCCGTAGTACCCGGCCTCCTTGCAGATCGCCTCGGCAGAGCGGTGGATCCGCTCCCGCTGCTCATCGGTGAGGAACGGTGCCGGGGCTTCCTCGATGAGCTTCTGGAAGCGGCGCTGCAGTGAGCAATCGCGAGTGCCGACGACCACGACGTTGCCGTGCTGATCCGCCAGCACTTGGGCCTCAACGTGGCGGGCCGTATCCAAGTAGCGTTCCACGAAGCACTCGCCGCGACCGAAGGCCGCGGTGGCCTCACGGGTTGCGGACTCGAACAGCTCCGGGATCTCCTCCCGCGTGTGCGCGACCTTCATGCCGCGCCCGCCACCACCGAACGCGGCCTTGATTGCAATTGGTAGCCCATGCTCATCTGCAAACGCAAGGACTTCCTGTTCGTCTGCGACTGGATGCTTCGTACCGGGGGCCATCGGGGCGTCGACAGCTTCGGCGATGGCGCGGGCAGCGACCTTATCTCCCAGTGTCGCGATTGCTTCTGGGGAGGGGCCAATCCAGGTGAGGCCGGCGTCGATAACTTTCTGTGCGAACTCAGCATTCTCCGCGAGGAAACCGTAGCCCGGGTGGACGGCGTCCGCACCCGAATCAGCCGCAACCTTGAGCAGCTTCTCCATGTCAAGGTACGTTCCCGCGGCGGTTTCCCCGCCGAGGGCGAACGCTTCATCGGCAAGGGAGACGTATGGTGCCGCCGCGTCACCGTCTGCGTACACCGCAACGGACGCGATGCCTTCATCCTGGGCAGCACGAATGATGCGCACCGCGATCTCGCCGCGGTTTGCAACCAACACCTTGGTCACTTGCTGATTGTGAATAGGCACAAAAAATCCCGTCTTTCTCAAAGAGTCTGAGCTTTGCCGAAATATATCGGATTTTGCCACCCTATGTTACAACTTGCCGGTAGGTCCCAGCGATTCTCAAAACGGGGGTGTATGAAACGCGTCGCGGGGGCGCGCTTAATCATACGTGCCCAACAGGTAGCTGACGGGATAGTCCCAGTGTTCGTGGAACTTCTCGGTGTCCCCCGAGACCGCTGTGATGCCCCCGTCGGTGGCGCGGAGCTCGGCAGAGTAGTGGTTGACGAAGCCTTCGGCCGTGTAATTGCCGCGCTCCGACCACGCGAAGATGGCTCCGCCGTCCCCGAGCGGCTCGATGTTGTCGATGTGGCCGAAAGCCTTCATCTCTTTGACCGGTTTGCCGTCGACGTAGAACGCTACTCCGTCGGTAATGGAGGCGCCGGTGCCTGCTGGGCGCTCCTTGTCCCCGAGTGAGCCGCGGAAGATGATCCAGCTCAGACGCTTACATGGGTCGTAGGCATTGTCGATGTCCTCGATCCAGTAGTTGAAGTCGCTGCCATCGTCAGCAGGCATGCGTCCGGGGGTCGAGTTGGAAGGGTATGCCGCGCGTGGGTCGTTGGGTAGCTGGGCACACGTATCCGCATTGTTCTGCTGCACTGGTTGCTTGGCGGGCGGTGTGGCGGCGTCAGGGCTGTCTGAAGAGGAGGGCTCTTCCACCACGGTGGTCTGTGTGATGGTGATGACGGGTGGTGTGTCCGTCTCGGAGCTGCAGGCGGTGAAGGTCAGTGGTGCCAATACCGCGAGAGTGGCAGCTGATGCGCGGCTGAAAAGCATGTGTGTCATGGTTTCGTCCTGAGGCTAGGGGAGTGTGGCGACGCTGCCCGGGTCGGCGCCGGAAAGCATTTGTCACAGGCTATCAGTTTGTGCTTGTCGACGAGCCAGCGCTTATTGCGTGCCAGGGTGTTCGCGCTTGGCGCCGGAACACGCGGGGTGCTCGTCCAAGTGCTTGCTTCACGACGCCACGTGGCACCGAAGCACTACACTTCGAAGCATGTTACGGACGGACGCGTTTGTCTCAGTTATCTATTCGGCGGGCAAGGTTTTCGACAACCTCCGTACCGGGCGGCTTGCTACTGAGGCATTTTTGGCCAACGGTAGCACCGCCGGAATCGCCTCGCGGGCTGACTTGCAGCTGCTCCAAGACCTGCAGGACGTTGCAAAAATTGCGCTGCGCGCGAAACACGATCGGCAGCCGGTGACCGCCGAGCTTGTGTGCGCACTCAACGCCGCGATGACCCGCTCTGCAGCGCTTCACCCGGGGCAACTGCGCCGGGAAGAGCAGCGTATCGGCGTGCGTACCGCCCAGGGCGACCACATGCCTCCGGCGCTCACGATGGAAAAGTTGCGAGCACTCGTAGAAGAAGACGAGACTGAGCCCTTTGCACCCGACTCAATGCTTGCGCGAGCAGCGTTGCTATTTGTTCGCCTGGCTAAGGCGCAGCCCTTCGAGGACGGCAACAAGCGTACCGCGATTTTGGCAGCCAACGCCCTACTTCCCGAAGACGCTGTGCTGGTTGTACCGCACGACGCTCAAGCGAGTGGCGAGATCGAGTCCGAGTTCCACGACCTGCTCGGCCGCGCGTACATCTACGGCGACGACGACCGCTCGGCGGTCCAGGCGGTCGTCGAATTCATGCTGGCCCACCAGCCTGCGGGGAAGTAGAGGCCCGTAGCCAAGCGCTAGTTCATCGAAAACAGGATTTTGACTTCTCGCGGGTTCCGTAGCGCGTTGAGCCCGTCTTCGACATTGATCTCCGCCTTGATTGTGGACGTGATTAACGGCGCAAGACGAGATTGATTTTCCCATCCTGAACCAGCTTGATCACCTTGGGGTGGTCGTTGCAGTAGCCGATGGAAGACCCTATGACATGTTCCTTCAGCGTGAGATCGCACATCACATCGATGGAATAGGGGGTGTAGGCGGAGGGCCAAGACTTCCACCCGGCCTGCGGGTTGTGTCGCATGAATGAGGTCGTGAAGTATCTGGAGGACGCCTGCTGCGTCGAAAGATACGGCTTCTAATTCGCCTTGAGTGAATTCGGCAACCGGTCCTCCTCGAGCGGGTTGACAACGTGGCCAGCGCCGCCGACGAGCGCTCATTCGCCTTTGCGGTTGACATCGGCGTACCCAGCCAGCATAAGTGATGCCGTGGTGTGCTACCGAAAGTGGTTTTATGAGCGCCGCCCCGGCCGGAAATCCCGATGAACCCCATCTGGTCGTACAGGTGGTAGTGGCCGCGCTTGCAGGATGGGCAGGTGACGTCAACCATGAAAGGCTGAACAGTGACATGGTCACCGACGTTGATCCCGGTTGCGGTCGGGCCGACCTCCTCAACGACACCGGAAAATTCACGCCCCATCGTGCGCGTAGCTGCTGAGTGCAGACACGGGGGAAAGTGATTCCTGGCAGCCAACCTGGCAATGGGTTGGAGAGCAGGAGAGGCTCAGAATGAGTCTCCGTAGTTCGCGAGGTAACGGATCTTCGGTGTGATCTCCACACGTCCTTTGCCCTCGCGGTGGCGCTTCATGATGAGCTTGGCCGCGGCGATCTGACCCGCGTTCGGGGGAACGTTGGTCTTTGGGACGTAAAACTCTTGATTAGGGGTACGGCGCTTTTCCATTTATGTCACCTGCTCTCGGAGTCCCAACTCCTGGTTATTTGCTTGATTAATGAATCGACGAGGTCATTCTCATTATTTCCTAGGAAGGGTGCGTCATCAAGCGCATCGATGGCAGCGACACCGATGGCGACGACTTCTGGCTCTTTTGATACGCAAAGGTCCGTCGCCCAACGCAAATTTGAGTGCCATTCTTTAAGCAAATCTTGCTTTCGTGTGTTCTCAAGAGTTTTCATGACTCCGTAAAAAGCCACTGCGGCGGGAATTGAGGGGCCCAGTACCTTAGCGCCTAGATCGAGGGCAGCTTCTCGTGTTACTGGGTCCTTGAAGATTAACGCTAAGTAAAACAACCCGGCGAACAAGAACAAGATAATGATAAGAAAATCTTTGACCCAAGTTAATCCTTGGTCTGTAGTACCCCCCACCACGTTTCATGCTCATAAACCATAGCAGACAGCCATGGGCTGAGAGCAGACCTGTGAAGGAGGCTCTTGAGCCCCACAAACACAAACGGGATGGGCTGGGAAGTGGTCCACCCTGTCCTCGCCAAGCTTGACGTGACCGGTCGTATCACTCTCGCTCAGCCACGACGGCGACTACGCCACCGCCACCTGCCTGAAATGCGCCTAGAAGTCCGGTGCGATTGGCCGTCAACCTGTTCATTCTTAGCGCTCGCCGCGCTCCACCGGCACACGCACCATGTTTCCCCACTCCGTCCATGAGCCGTCGTAGAGCGAAACCTGCTCGAAGCCGAGCACATGCTTCAGTACGAACCAGGTGTGGGCCGCGCTTTCGCCGAGCTGGCAGTAGACCACAGTCGGTACAGCAGGGTCGAGATCCTTGTAGACCTGCGCAATGTCGTCCTTGCCCTTGAGGCGCGCGTTCGGGAACACGGAGTTGCCCCAAGGGATATTGATAGCTCCCGGGATATGTCCGTGGCGCAGGGTGCCGATGCCACCATCCTGTGCGGCCTCTTCTGTTCCTGCATAGTGCTCGGGCGTGCGGACGTCGATAAGCTGGGCGGGTGTTTCCGCCAGCAGCTGTGATGCAAACGTGCGCAGTGGCGTGTCCTGACGCTCGACTACGGGGTACTCGGTGCGCGGGTACTCGGGCACCGCGAACGACGTGTCGCGCTCTTCACCCATCCAGGCGTCGCGGCCACCGTCGAGGATGCGAACATCCGGGTGGCCGAAAATCTCAAAGACCCACGCCGTGTAGGCGGCCCACCAGTTGGAGCGGTCGCCGTAAATCACTACGGTGTCATCGCGGGCAATGCCACGGGCGCTCATGAGTTCCGCGAAAGCTTCACCGTCGATGAAGTCGCGCTGCACTGGATCGTTGAGGTCATTGTGCCAGTCGATGCGCACCGCGCCGGGGATATGGCCGATGTCGTAGAGGAAGGCGTCCTCATCGCTTTCGATCACCCGAAGCCCCGGCACGCCGAGGCGCGCAGACAACCACGCTGCAGAAACGAATCGTTCAGGGTGCGCGTAGTCCGCAAACTGCGAATGATCATCGAGTTCAATACCCACGGTGGGCTAACCTCCAATAACACTGGCTAATAACACAGAGCGAAGTTCCTTAATACTCCTCACCCTACATGTCAAGGAAATAGAGAGCCGGGAAATCCCGCAAAAACGATCCTGTTGTGCTCGGTGTCACTCCTGTGTGCAGGGTGTATTCGAAGGGGTGAACCGGGGTGTGAAATTGGGCACGTTTACCCAGGCGAGTGCAGGAAAATTCAGACTGGACAATAAAGTGAAAAATTGAAACATTTCGACACCCGTTTCCGCCAATACGGTGGGACAATGACATGAAAGGTGCCCCATGCATAAAGCTATCGTCGTATTCGAGGTCGAGGGCGGCTCGGATAAGTATTTCGACGGTCACCGGAAAGACACCATGCCGATCGTCAACGCGATCAAGGCAATGGGATGGCACGCCGAAGTCGTCTTCTACCGTCCCGAGTGGAAAGACGCGATCTACACCTACGTCTCCGAGAACTTCGACGGCTACATCTCGCGTGTAAACCCAGGCAACATCCCCGGCGGCGAGAAGGGCTACTTCGAGCTGCTCACCAGCCTTTCGGTTGCGGGCCTGGTTGGCATGTCCACGCCGGGCGAGATGATGGCCTACGGGGCGAAGGACGCCCTGGTGAAGCTGAAGGACACTGACCTCGTCCCGTCTGACACCGCCGCCTACTACGACGTCGATACCTTCCACGAGACCTTCCCGACGTCCCTGTCTTACGGCGAGCGCGTACTCAAGCAGAACCGTGGCTCCACAGGTGAAGGCATCTGGCGCGTCCGCATCGCTGACGAGGACCTCGCCGCGTCCGTCGAGCCGGGCACCGCGCTGCCGCTGGACACCAAGATCCGCTGCACCGAGGCCGTCGACAACCACACAGAGACCCGTGAGCTCGGCGAGTTCATGACCTTCTGCAACCAGTACATTGTTGGCGACAACGGCATGCTGGTGGACATGCGCTTCATGCCTCGCATTGTCGAGGGCGAGATCCGTATTCTGCTCGTCGGCCCGCACCCGGTCTTCGTTGTGCATAAGAAGCCGGCAGAGGGCGGCGATAACTTCTCCGCAACCCTGTTCTCGGGTGCAACGTACACCTACGACAAGCCAGAGGCGTGGCAGGAGCTCATTGACATGTTCGCTGAGGCACGCCCGATCATCGCCGAGAACCTCGGTGGCGACAACATCCCGCTCATCTGGACCGCGGACTTCATGCTGGCCGACGGCGAGAACGGCGAGGACACCTACGTGCTCGGCGAGATCAACTGCTCCTGCGTCGGCTTCACCTCCGAGCTCGACATGGGTATCCAGGAGCTCGTTGCGCAAGAAGCAATCAAGCGCGTCGAGGCGAAGTTCGCCTAGTCGCGCTTAGTCGTACGTGTCATGACGCCGCCCTGGGATTAAAGCAGCGTAGCGACGCTGTCCGGGTCGGCGTCGGACAGCATTTGGCGGCAGCGGTCGTACTCGGCGTCGTCGCCAATCGCCTTGGAGGCCAGGGCGAGCTGCGCGATGGCCTTGAGCACCGGTACGTTCGCCTCATGCGAGGCCGGCACCGGGCCCCAGCCTTTCCAACCGTTGGCGCGCAGCCGGTCGAGCGAGCGGTGGTAGCCGGTGCGGGCGTACGCGTAGGCGACGATCGTGTCGCCGTCCGCCAGCTCGCGCTCGGCGCGGGCGGCCCACACGGCGGGGGAGTCGGGGTGTGCGACGGCAGTGGCGTCGGCAAGCAGGTCGCAGCCGATAGCTGGGTCTTCTGGGAGGCGGATCGGGTCAGGGGCAAGCATGTCGTTGAACTTCATGCCGACTAGGATACCCAGAACTCCGACGCGTCCAGTCCGAAATGGTAGAGGCAGCGCCTCAGCAGCGGCATGGACAGGCCAATGACGCTGGTTGGGTCGCCATCGATGGAATCAATAAACCAGGAGCCGAGCGCCTCCAGCGTGAACGCGCCCGCGCACTCCAGCGGCTGGCCGGAGTTGGCGTAGGCCACGATGTCGGCGTCGCTCGCCTCGCCGAAGCGGATGGTGGTGCGCACGGTGTCCGTGACCCACTCGCCGTTGTAGGTGACAGCGTGGCCGGTGAGCAGCTCTGCGACCTTGCCGCGTTGCGCGCGCCAGCGCTCGATCGTGGCTGCAACGGTGTGAGGCTTGCCTAACAGCTGGCCATCCAGGAGCAGCATGGAATCGCAACCGACCACGACGTCGCCCGGGAACTCGCCGGCGACGGCCTCAGCCTTAGCGCGGGCGAGGGCGGCGACGATGTGTGCCGGAGGGGCGTCGGCAAGCGAGGTGATGACCGCGTCCTCGTCGATGTTGGCGGGCCGAAGTACCGGCTCGACGCCACCCTGTTCGAGCAACATTCGGCGCGACGGCGACTGCGAGGCGAGAACAATCCGCATGGCTTAGGAGTACGTCGAAGGGGAAAACGCGAGTGGGTTAAACAGTGTCGGCGCATGCACTGGCGAAGGCGTGGTGCCCCATAGGTTGCGCTGCCCGCGCTTCGCCGCCTGCGCCTCTTGCTGCAGTTGCTCCAGGACAAGGCGCAGCGCCTCGACCTCCTCGGGGGAGGGGTTGCCTTTCACAACGTCGAAGGGGAGGGAAGACATACGTTCCTTTCGTGGTTACAGCGGCAGGTTGCCGTGCTTCTTCTGCGGCGGATACACAACCTTGCGCTCCAGCAGGCGCAGACCTTCCACGAGCTGGGCGCGGGTGTCGCTTGGCGCGATGACGGCGTCGACAAGGCCGCGCTCGGTAGCGACGTAGGGGTTGAGGTTTTCTTCCTCGTACGCCTGCGTATCGACGCCCAACGCCTCAGCAGCCGTCGGAGCGTCAGCCAGCGCGATCTGCGCGGTCGGCCACGCGAAGACCAAGTCAGCACCCAGCCCTTTCGAGCCGAGCACCGAGTAGGCGGTGCCGAGCGCCTTGCGCGTGATCACAGTCATGGTGCCCACCTGGGCCTCAGCGAAGGCGTACGCCAGCGTGGACGCCGCGGACAGGGCGCCTGCCTGCTCCTCCTCGACGGTCGGGACGAAGCCTGGGCAGTCCACGATGTGCAGCAGCGGCAGGTTGAAGGCGTCGCAGGTGCGGATGAAGCGCGCGGCCTTGCGGGCGGCGTCGGCGCTCAGGCAGCCGGCGAGCACGCTTGGCTGCGTGGCAACGATGCCGAGCGCCCGACCATCAATGTGCGCAAACCCGGTGACGACGTTGCCGGCGTGGGCGCCGCCGAGCTCGTAGAAGTCGCCGTCGGTGATCGTCTCGATGACGGTAGTGATGTCGTATGGCTGGGCGTCCTCATCCGGGACGAGGGAGTCGAGCACGCTGGCGTCCGCGCCCTCGGCAGCATCTGCGACGGGAGCGGCCGCGCGGTTGTTCAGTGGCAGGTAGCTCACGAGCTTGCGCACCTCGTCGACGGCCTGCTCATCGGTGCTCACGCGGATGTTGGCAACACCAGTCGTCGCTGCGTGGACATCCGCGTCGCCGAGCTGCTCCGCCGTCACCTCGCTGCCAGCGACCTTGGAGGCGACGTCGGTCGCGGCCAGGTGCAGGCTCGCACCATCAACCATGATGCACATGTCAGCCAGCGGAACGGTCGTGGCAGCAAGCGTGGCAACCTCACCGGCAACCACGGCGATTTGCGGCACCAAGCCAGAAGCCTGCGTCGCGGCACGCAGGATCTTCGCCTGCATATGCGCCGTGACGACGCCCTCCTGCCAACGCGGGCCGAGCGAGTCGTAGAACCCGATCACCGGCACGCCAGTCTTTGCAGCCAGCTCGTAGACCTTGAGGATCTTCTCGGCGTACACCTCGCCGATGCCGCCGTCGAAAATAGTGGCGTCCTGAGAGAACACGCACACGCGGCGGCCGTCGATCAGGCCGTAGCCTGCCACGACACCGTCCGTCGACGGCTTGGTGCGGTCCATCTTGTACGCCTCAACGCGGTGGCGCGCCAGCGCGTCGACCTCCACGAAGGACCCCGCGTCCAGCAGGCGCTCGACGCGCTCGCGCGCGGTCAGGTCCCCGGCCTCGTGGACTGCGTCGATCGCGTCCTGGCCCAGCGGTGCCCGGGCCTCGTCAAGCCGGTTGCGCAGATCTTGGATGCGGCCTGCAGTCGTCGACATGTCAGGTTTGGAAGAAGATTTATCGCCCATATCGCCTCAGTCTAACTAGCACGGAAAGAAAACCACATTATAAATCGCGTGGCGACGCCCCAATGTTTCAGGCACCAGGACGCCGCCACGAAATCTGCACAGCGCTTAGCGCATGCTTGGATCCTTGAAAATGCTCCACGCAGCCGAGATCAGCGGCAACTGCAACGGCAGGCGGCCAATGCTGATCACTTGTTTCTGCCACGGCTTATCACGCCACTGGCGTGCCATCTCGAAGTTCGCAGGCCACACGGCCAGCAACAGCGCTGCCGCGAAGCCACCACCGAGTTTGCGCAGCTTCGGCGCACGCTTCTGGTGTCCCGCATGTGACGCCGGGCCAAGCTTTGGCGCGGCCAGTAGTGCCGCGGCCGCAAGTTCTGCGACGCCAGATGCGTAGGTGTACGTCCGGGCCTCACCCGGGAGGGATTCGGGAACGATGGAGTCGAACGGCTCCGGTTTGATGAAGTGCAGGATGCCGGCCACCCCGAACGTCGGGATGAGTGCGTTGCGGAGAAAACGTTGAATCGTCATGCGTCCAACAGTAGCGCTAGATTGGATCACCATGAATGCTGAGAAACTGACCAGGCTCCAGCGGGGCGTCGAAAAGTATTGGCCGGTGGTGCGCTGGGTCGAAACTACTGGGTCGACGAACGACGATCTGCTGCGTGAAGGCGAGCCAGGCACCGTGCTGATCGCGGGGGAGCAGACGGCGTCGCGCGGGCGCCTTGGCCGCAAGTGGGTCAGCCCGAAGGGGGCGCAGCTGGCGATGAGCATGGTGCTGCCCGTCGACGACAACCCGCCACCGCTCGGGCTTCTGTCGATCGCCCCCGGCGTCGCGATGACCGACGTCGTGCCGCAGGCCCAGCTCAAGTGGCCGAACGATGTGCAGATCGGTGGCAAGAAGCTCGCGGGGATCCTCTCCGGGCTCGCGGACGGCCGCGTGGTGGTCGGCATCGGCATCAACCTGAACTTTGCACGCGAAGAGTTGCCCATTCCCACCGCGACCGCGCTGAACCTCGAGGGGATCGACGTCGACGTCGTGGACTTCACCACGCAGGTGCTCTGCGCGATGGGCGAGCGCTTTCAGCAGTGGCAGCAGCGAGACCCGCAGCTGCTCGCTGACTACCGCAAGGTGTGTACCACGATCGGCCAACATGTGCGCCTTGAGCTGCACAACGGCGAGGTGGTCGGCACCGTCGATGGTGTCAACGACGAGGGTGAAGTAATCATCGACGGCACGGCGTACAGCGTCGGAGATGTGCACCACCTCCGGCCGAAACAGTAGGATCTGTGCCGTGCAACAGTCGCGGGTGAAGTTTCAGCTGGCAGAGGGCGAGACCGTCCTCGCCGACACGAACCCGCCTTTCACGAGCCTCATTTTCCCGTTGCTCGAGCTCATCGTGATCACCGGGGTCGCCTGGATCGCCATCGGCTGGATGGACGTCACCCCGTTTATCGACGCTCAGGCGCGCAACATCGTCGTCGTAGTGTGGGCGCTGCTTTCCGCGTGGCGTTTTGTGTGGCCGGTGGTGCGTCACCGCCGCCAGCGCTTCCTGCTCACCGACCGTCGCATCCTCGCCCGTTCGGCGCGTGGTGCGGTCGACTCGATCCCGCTGCGCCAGATTCATTCTTTTCGACGCCAACGCGGCGGGCTGTCCATCGCCCTGTGGGGGTACGACCAACCGGTGTTCTTCCCCCGCGTAGGCAAGGTGCGCGCGGTGGAGCGCGCACTCGACGCGAGTCTGCGCCGCCGCTAATTACTCCTTAATCTCCGTCGTGTGCAGCTGGCTGTCCAAGTCGTTGGGGTTCAAGTTGCCCGCCTGGAAGTCCGCCGTGATCGGTAGATGCAGGTCCATGTCGGTGGCGGGGCATAGCTCGATGATGGCGTCGTTGATGGTGTAGTCGAGCACGTGGCCGCCGGCGGTGCGGGCGTCGTCAATGAAGTGGACGTGGCAGCCCGGCACCCCGATGCCCTTGGCGTATTCGGGCGTGCGGAAGCCGCCGATGATGCCGTGGATGTCGGTGAAGTGGTGCTCGGCGTCGTCGCCGATGGCTTCCGTCATGGGGCGGTAGGGCTTCTCCTGCTTGGTTACGGTGCGGGTGACCACCTCGTCGAAGGCGCCGGTGATTTTCACGGCGTAGAAGAAGTTGTGGCTCGGCTCGAGCGCGTCGATGAACTCGGCGAGTTCCGCGCGGCGCATCCCTTTCGGGGCGTCGACGCGGATGCGTGGCACAAAGTTCGTCACGACGGTGAATGGCGTGCGCTGGTCGAGGGTGGCGACGCGAGCCTTGCCGTCGCTGGTGAGCTGGTAGCACACGCCGTCGAGAATGATCATCTCGCCGTCGAGCCCGTCGAAGGTGCCAAGGCCGAAGTTTCCCTTGCCGAGGATGTCTCCGATGGTCAGTTCGCCTTCGTAGATGCCGTCGAGAAGCGCGGTCATCAACGAGTTCTGGAAGATGGTGTGGCGAACAATGGCAGGATTCGTTTCAGTCATGCCCACATCGTAGCGCCCTTAAGGCTAAGGTAGTTCGTTGTGAGAGACGCTCAAGGAATGCCCAGAGTCGCCATCATCGGTGACGGTCAGCTTGCCAGAATGATGCACACCGAAGCCATCGAGCTCGGACTGCAGCCCCGGGTGCTTGCGGGAGCCCCGGACGCCTCGGCCGCCCAGGTGTTTGGCGACGTCCAGCTCGGCGACTACACCAACTTCGACGACCTGCACGCAACGATCCAAGGGGCCTCGGCGATTACGTTCGACCACGAGCACGTCCCGAACGAGTTTCTGCAGCGCCTGTTGGACGAGGGCTACAACGTGGAGCCGCGCCCCCAGGCGCTGATTTATGCCCAGGACAAGCTTGAGCAGCGCACAAAGCTCAAGGAGTTGGGGGCACCAGTGCCGCCGTTCGCGAAGTTCGACTCGGTGGAGGACGCGCGCGAGTTCTGGGAGCGTGTCGACGGCCGCGTGTGCGTCAAGGCGACGCGCGGTGGCTACGACGGGCATGGCGTCTGGTTCCCGGAGACGCCGCAGGAGTGTGAGCAGCTCGTGACCGATCTGCTGGAGAAGGGCGTCGTGCTGTACGCGGAAGAGAAGGTGGATTTCGTCCGCGAGTTGTCTGCGATGGTGGCACGCAACCGCGATGGCGAAGTAAAGGCGTGGCCCGTCGTCGAATCGCGCCAGGCTGATGGCGTGTGTCATATTGCGATCGCGCCGGCGCCAGAACTACCGGCTGATGTGGCGAAACAGTGCCGTGACCTGGCGACCAAGATCGCCACGAAGCTCGACGTCACCGGAGTGCTTGCCGTCGAGCTGTTCGAGCGCATTGGGGAGGACGGGGCGTCGGAAATCCTGGTGAATGAGCTTGCGATGCGCCCACACAACACCGGGCACTGGACCCAAGATGGGTGCGTGACCTCCCAGTTCGAGCAGCACCTGCGCGCTGTCCTGAACTGGCCACTTGGCTCGGTGGACACCCTGGAGCCAGTCACGGTGATGGTCAATACCCTCGGCGCGGAGGAGGACCCGCAGATGCCAATGGAGCAGCGCGTCATCGAGGTGATGCGCCGCTACCCAGAGGCCAAGGTGCACTTGTACGGCAAGAGCTGGCGCCCTGGGCGCAAGATGGGACACGTGAACGTTACCGGCTACGACGTTACGTCCACCTTGGCGATTGCACAGCACGCCGCGCACTTCATCGTTCACGCGAACTGGTACTAACAGGAAGAGAGTTGCTTCATGAACGCACGCGTTGGGCTCATTATGGGCTCGGATTCGGACTGGGACACGGTTGCACCTGCCGCAGAGGTACTTGCGGAGTTCGGGGTGCCGTTTGAGGTTGGGGTGGTCTCCGCGCACCGCACCCCCGAAAAGATGCTCGCCTACGCCAAGCAGGCACACGAGCGCGGCATCCAGGTCATCATCGCGTGCGCCGGTGGGGCAGCGCACCTGCCGGGGATGGTCGCCGCCGCAACGCCGCTGCCGGTCATCGGGATTCCGCGCGCGCTGAAGGACCTCGACGGGCTGGATTCGCTGCTGTCCATCGTGCAGATGCCGGGCGGCGTTCCGGTTGCGACGGTCTCCATTGGCGGGGCGAAGAACGCGGGCCTGCTCGCTGCGCGGATGCTTGGCGTCGGAGACCCGGATCTGGTGGAGAAGATGGCGAAGTACCAGGCCGACATGGCGGCCGAAGTGGAGCGTAAGGACGCCGCGCTGCGCAGCCGGTTGCTGGGTGAGTAGCAGTCCCATCGTGGTGCTGGGTGCGCGAATTGTCGACGGCCACCCGTCGCGCATGCTGCACGCCCGGCTCTGCAGCGCACTGCTCCGCTGGCGGACGGACGCGCACGCTGGCGTGCGGCGCGCCATCGTGGTCACCGGCCGCGGGGAGGCGGCCGTGATGGCTCGCTGGCTTGTCGAGCGCGGCGTGCCCCGTGAACTGATCATTCAGGAGCCCCATGCGTCGTCGACGAACGAAAACCTCGAGCGTACCCGCGCGTTGTTCCCGCACGCGCCGCGGCTGATCGTGGTGACCAGCAACTTCCACGTGCGCCGCACGCGCGTGTGGGCCTGGCACCTGGGGATTCCAGTGGAGATGGTGCCTGCGCGCACCCCGCGCCGCTCCCGGCCGAAGAACTACGCGCGCGAGCTCGTTGCGTTGCCGCACTCCGCGGCGCGGGTTGTGTGGCGACGCCTTATGCACAAAATGCGCTAGAGTACATCCGATGGTGCTACTTTTGGTGCCATGTGCTTCAGTCCTAGGAAGGCTCCATTCATGACACACTTACATCGCCGCATCACCGGCTTGATCACCGTTGCAGTACTGGGGGCCAGCGTGGCTTCATGCGCCGGAGATGGCCAAGACGCCACAGACGCGCCCCAGACCGACAAGGACGGTGCCGCAGTGACTGCCGGGGCCAACCAACCCGCAGAAGTCAATGGGGTCGATTTGCATTTTCTCGCGATGATGACACCGCATCACCAGCAAGCCGTGGACATGAGCGAGATCATCCTGGCCGCCGATGGCATCAGCGAAGCCACCGCGGACTTGGCCGAACGGATTAAAATCGGGCAACAAGAAGAAATCGACACCATGGTCGACTGGGCTGAACAATGGGACCAGGGTGACTTGATGGCACATCACGCCCCACACATTGCCAATGGCATGATCACTCCAGAACAGATGGACCAGCTGAAATCACTTTCGGGCGAGGAAGCAGACACCCGGTTCCTCCAGCTCATGCATTTCCATCACGCGGGTGCCGTTGCCATGACCCAAGACCAAATCGACAACGGCGGCTACCAGCCTCTCGTGGAACTGGCTCAACAAATGGTCGACGTGCAAACCGCTGAGATGCACGAGATGGAACAACTCCTGGAAGCCAGAGGCGAAAGCCTGCTGACTGAGTAACCAACCTGGATAAACGAAGCGGGAGCGCGTTAACCCGGGTATAAGTTCGTAGTGCACCTGTAATACGACTGAAAGGGAACACCCATGATCGCCAACTTCAACGCCGCGCAAAGCAAGCAGACCGCCGACGGCTTCTTCTCCGCGCTTTTCGACTTCTCCTTCTCCCAGTACATCACCCTGAAGTTCGCCCGCGTGATCTACCTGATCTCCGCAGTCTTCATCGGACTGTGCTGGGGTCTTCGGCCTTTTGGTGTCGCTGGCTACGTTTAGTGTTGGTTTTGGCACCGGCCTGCTCATGCTGATCGGCTTCCTTCTCTTCGGTACGCTTTTCGCGCTGTTCTCATTGATCAGCGCGCGCGTCACCCTCGAATTCATGGTCTCGGCGATCAAGACGGCGCAGAACACTTCCGAGATCGCAGCGGCGCAGCGTCGTTAGGGGTCGCTAGACCCCGCCCGGCAAACTGTGCAGAGTGAGGCCGCGCGCGGCGGCAGCCTCGCCGAAGCGCGCAACGAAATCGGCCGAGCGCTTGCCGGAGGCGCAGTAGACCACGACCTCGCCCGCGCCACGCAGCTCGTCGAGGAGCGTAAGCGCGGCGTCCGGGTCTTCGCGCCACACCGAGGCCGGCAGGTGGAAGGACGCGTGCGGCAGGTCCTTGATCGCTTTTTCACCGAGTTCGCGCACGTCCAGCGCTGTGGCGTGACCATCCGCGACCTGCGCGAGTAGGCGCGTTTTCTCGCCGTCTGGCGGCAGCATACACGGGGCAGCTTCGGCGACGAGTTCGGTGACCAGCTCGCGCTGCGGGTCGGCAGCGACCTCGAAGCGCCGGAGCGTCCCGGCGAGCGCCTCGTAGACATGGAGCACACCGACCTCGGCGTCCATGCCCGCGAGGTATTTCACGGCCTCCGTGGCCATCAGCCCGCCGACGACCGAGGTCGTCACCCCGAGCACGCCGGCGGTGGCGCAGTCCGGAGTGTCCTCGGGTGCCGGGTGGGTGGGGTAGAGGTCGCGTAGCCCGACCCCGCGTGCATCCGGTCCGGAGTACCACAGCGCGAGCTCGCCGTGGAAGCGCAGCACCGAGCCCCACACCAGGGGCGTGCCGGTGAGTTCTGCGGCGTCGCCGGCGAGGAATTTCGTGGTGAAGGTATCGGAGCCGTCGATGACCAGGTCGTGCTCGCGGAACAGCCCAGGTGCGTTGGAGGTGTCGAGGCGCTTGCGCAGCGGCACGATCGTGGCGTCTGCGCGGTGTCGGCGCAGCTGCTCGGCTGCCACCTCCACCTTGGGCCGGCCCACGTCGGAGGCGCTAAACAGAATCTGGCGGTGGATGTTGGTGTCATCCACCACGTCATCATCAATCACCGTGATCGTGCCGACACCTGTGGCCGCCAGCGCCTGCATCACCGGGCAGCCGAGCCCGCCCGCGCCGATGACAAGCACCCGCGCGCGGTTCAGCGCCTCTTGGCCCGCTAGCCCGAAGCCGGGCAGCAGCGTTTGGCGCGCGGTGCGCCGCAGCTCAGCGTGAGGCAGGCTCATAGGACCTCATCCGCCCAGCTCGCTAGGCCATCAAAGCTTGACGACGCCAACGCCCCTTCCACATGCGTCCGCCGCGGAATCCGACCCGCATCCCGCGCGAGCCGGCCAGCCTCGACCGCGTGTCGCATCGCACGCGCCATCGCGACCGGGTCCTGGCAACGGTTGACCGCGCTGGCGAGCAGCACACCGTCGCAGCCGAGTTCCATGGCCAAGGTGGCGTCGGAAGCGGTGCCGACGCCGGCGTCGAGAAGCACGGGCACCTGCGCACGCGCGCAGATCAGCTCGATGTTGTGCGGGTTCAAAATGCCAAGGCCGGTGCCGATCGGAGAGCCGAGCGGCATCACCGCATGCACCCCAACCTGCTCCAGGCGGGCGGCGACGACCGGGTCGTCGGAGGTGTAGGCAAGCACGACGAAGCCTTCGGCGACGAGGAGCTCGCAGGCGTCGACAAGCTCGACGACGTCCGGCAGCAGCGTGTGCTCGTCCGCGATGACCTCCACCTTGACCCAGTTCGTGCCGAGCGCCTCGCGCGCCAGTTGCGCGGTGAGCACCGCGTCGCGGGCGGTGCGGCAGCCCGCAGTATTCGGCAGGGGATCGATGCCGAGCCGGGTGAGCATCTCGAAGACGCTCTCGCCGCCATTGGTGCGGGCGGCATGCCGACGCATCGCCACGGTGGTCAGCTGCGTGCCGCTGGCCACCAGCGCGTCCTCGAGCAACTGCTGGCTGGTCGCCCCGCCGGTGCCCATGATCAGGTGGGAGTCGAATTTCTTGTCGGCGATGTTCAGCACGTCTAGCCTCCTTGGACGGCGGTGAGGATGTCGACGGTGTCGGCGTCGGCAAGCGAGCTGTCCCAGCGACTTGCGGGCACAACCTTGCCATTGACAGCGACGGCGACGCCTTCTGCGTGGCCGACGACCTCCTCGACCAGCGACCGCACAGTCGGCGCGGTGTCGAAGGTATGGGGCTTCTCGTTGATGATGATGCGCATGATGCTCCTTTACAGTTCGTGGCGGCCGGGGTCGCAGTCGGAAATATCGACGGTGGTTTCGCGGTCCAGCCCGAGGTCGGCGCCGACGCGCGCGCCGAGCGCTGCCAGCAGGATGCCGTGGCGGAAATAACCGGTGGAGACCACCAGGTTCTCGCCGCGCAGCCCCAGGTAGGGCAGGTCGTCGGGCGTGCCTGGGCGATTGCCGACGAGCGCCTCAACCAGCTCGCAGTCCTCGATGGCGGGGACGACGCGGATGGCGTCGCGAAGCAGCGTATACACGCCATCGACGGCGGGCCGCACGCGCGCGTCTTCGCGGCTGGTTGCGCCCACGGCGATGGTGCCGTCGGTGCGCGGGATGATGTAGACGGGGCGGTCCTCGACGAAGGCGCGCACGACCCGGCCGACCGGCATGCGGCCGGTAAGACGCAGCATGTCGCCGCGCACCGGTCGCAGGTTCAGCGGCAGACCGAGCGCGCTGGCACCGAGACCGTTGCACGCGTAGATGGTGTCGCCGCGCAGGCTGCCGGTGCTGGTTTCGACGCCCACGCAGGTTTCGCCCTCCCAGCGCAGTGCTGTGGCCTGCTCGCGAACCAGCGTCACGCCGCGCGATGCAAGCTCGCGCAGCAGAGCGGCGGCGAACATGCGCGGGTTGACCTGGTGGTCGCCGGGGATCTCCACCACGCTGGCCAGCTGGGGGCTTAGGCCCGGCTCCTGCGCCCGCGCCTGGCGCAGCGTGAGGCGGTCGACGTCCATGCCGTGGGCGTGCTGGTGCTCGGTGAGCTCGCGCAGGTGGGTAGCGTCGGCGCGGTCGGCGGCGACCACGAAGGTCGACTCGGTGCGGTACCCAACCTCGATGCCCGGCAGGTCTGCGATCAGCGAAGGATAGAGCGCCGCCGACTCCAACATCAGCGGATAGAGCGGCTCCTGGCGGTACTGCACTTCCGCGGCCGGGGCGAGCATGCCGCCGGCCACGTTGGTCGCGCCGCTTGCCGGGGCCGGGTCCACCAGCGCGATCCTGCGGGGATCCACCCCGCGGCGTGTGAGCTCGAACGCGGTGGTCAGGCCGATGATGCCGGCGCCGACGATGACGTGCTCGAAACTACTCACGACGCTTCCTCGAAATCCTTGACGATACCCGCCGCCATCGCGCGCGGGTCCTCAGCGTGCATGAAACCGCGGACGATCGCCACGCCGGCCACGCCCGTGGCGGCAAGCGCGGCGGCATCCGTGGCGTGTACGTCGCCGATCGCCACGACCGGTACCTGCGAGGCCTCGACCAGCGCCGGGTAGCCGTCGAGGCCAAGTGGGGCGCGGCCGGAGTCCTTCGTCGGGGTCGGGCGGAAGGGGCCCGCGCCGACGTAATCGATCACGTCGGCGTACGCGTTCGCCGCCTCCACCAGTGCGAGCGTGCCGGTGGTCAGTCCGAGGATCGCGTCCGGCCCGAGCAGTTCGCGCGCGGCGCGCGGGTCCATGTCGTCCTGGCCGATGTGCGCGCCGTGGATGTGGTGGGTGCGCATGAGGCGGGCGGCGAGGGGAACGTTGTCGTCGATAAGCACGCGCGTGCGCGGGTTCGCCGCGGCGACCGCATCGGCGACCTCGCACGCGAGACGCTCGAGGTCGGCTTTGGCGATCGGCTTGCTGCGCACCTGGATCACGCCCGCCCCGCCGGCCGCGGCTTCGGCGGCGACGCGCGCGACATCGGCGGTAGGCTGGCCCGTGACGAAATAGCAGCGTAGGTCGAGCGACTTAGGCATCGCGCACCACCCACGCGCGGTCGGCCTGGTCGAAGAAATCGCGCTCGTAGCGCGAGGCGACCGCACACGCGCGCACCGCCGCGTCCAGGGCGTCGGGGTTCGCCTCAAGGGTGGCCTCGCAGCGGTCGATCGCGCCGCGCACCGCCTCGTAGAAACCGTTGCCCGAGTAGGTGGCCAGCCAGTCGTGGTAGGGATGCGAGGCGTGGTTGTGCTCCGCGAGGCGCGCGCCGACCTCGTAGTAGAGCCAGTAGCAGGGCAGCACCGCCGCCTGCCCGATCGCCGCCGACTCGCCGAGGGCGGAGGCGAGCAGGAAATCGGTGTAGGCGCGTGTGACCGGCGACGGCAGCGTCTCGCGGCCAAGATCGGCGAGCCAGGTGCGTTGCATCTCTTGCTCGTCGGTGATCGCGGCGTCCGCATCCTTTGCCCACGCGCCGCCAAGCGCGTGCAGCGAGCGCGCGTACTTGGTCAGGTAGTAGGCGTCCTGCTCGAGGTAGAACATGAATTCGGCGTGGTCGAGGGTGCCGTCGGCAAGCGTGCGGATGAACGGCAGCTCCATAATCGCGGTGAGGTACGGCGCCGAGGCGTCCCACAGCGCCTGGGTGTACGGGCCAGCAGGCGTGGCGAGTGGCGCGGTTGGTGGGGCGTCGATGCGCAGGAAGCGCTCGGGGTTGCAGTCGGCGGCGCGCTGCATGCGGCGGCCGACGTGCCCGTGGTCGACGGGGCCGCGGCCGTGTCCAACGGCGAGCGCGTCGGCGTGCGCAATCGCCTCGTACAGCCAGCGCGACGCCCACTCGGTCGCCGTCGGCGTATCGAAGCCGGCGCCCAGGCGCGTCGCCAGCGCCGAGGAAAAAGAGCAGCCCGTGCCGTGCGTGTTCTTCGTGTTCACGCGGCTCACCGACACGTGGTGCACGCGCTCGGCGGTCACCACGGCGTTGTCTGCGCGCGGGCCGGTGAGGTGCCCGCCCTTGACAATCACGGTTGTGTCCAGCTTTTTCGCCAGCCCCTGCGCCTGCGCGATCGCGGTGTCGAAGTCGGTGGCCGGGTCTTCGCCGGTGAGGACGGCGAGTTCGGGGAGGTTGGGCGTGATGATGTCGGCAAGCGAGGCGAGCTCGCGCAGCGCGACTTCCGCCTCGGGCGTCAGGAGCCTATCGCTTGACGACGCCACCATCACCGGATCCAACACCACCGCGGCCTCTCGTGCGTGTGTGGTGAGGAATTCGCGTACGACCTCGATGATTTCGGTGGTGCCGAGCATGCCGATCTTGATCGCGTCGATCGCCACATCATCGGTGACGGAGCGCAGCTGTGTGCGCAGAAAGTCGATCGGCGGGGTGAAAATCTCCTGCACACCGGTGGTGTTCTGGGCGACCAGCGAGGTCACTACGCTGTAGGAAAAGCCGCCGGCGGCCTGGATGGATTTGATATCGGCTTGGACGCCTGCGCCTCCGGTCGGGTCGGTGCCGGCAATCGTGAGGATGCGGGGCAGGGCAGGTGCATTCATGTGGGACATCCCTTCGCTAGGTTGAGCTAGAGCAGGTTCGACGGGTCTGATCTCAGCACCACTTCGGGGTGCACCCCGTGTCACATTGGTGACACTAGCACAGCGCGAATCCTGCCCTGCGCACGATCGCAGCGGCAAAAACCAGACCTATATTAGGCGTATGGATTGGGCTGCCGGTTCTCTTTTGAGCTGAAAGTGGAATGCTTCTCACAATCGCTTGTTTGTGCAGCGTGTGGGTGTTTATTGTGGGTGGCATGATACTCGTAGACGCATTAATCGCCGGCGAAGTACCAGTCCGACATGGCGGCTGAAGTTGAGCGTAAGGACGCCGCGCTGCGTGAGCGTCTGCTCGGCGAGGAGTGATTTAGTCTTCGCCTGCGCGCCACTGGCGCCACCGGCGAATCAGCCACCACAATGCTGCGACGAAGGCGGCAAGAACGAGGCCCGGCCAGATTGATGGCTCGGGCTTTGTGATGTTGATGGCGGCCTGTACGAAGGCGAGCAGGGTGAAGAACCCTACGAACCCAATGATTGTTTGCCAGAGCAGATCCTGGCGCTGTGAGGGCCGTTGCACTCGTTAGAGGCGGGGGCCGAAGTTCAGGCCCATGTGCGGGGCAGCGAAGTATAGCCACCCGGCCATCAGGGCCCCGAGTACTGCCAAGAGCCCAACCACAACTCCGGCGACCTCAAGCGCGTTTGCTTCTTCCTTGGTCACACCACCGTTTGCGGTGGTGTTGGTGGTGACGTTGGTGGTCACTGTCGTGCCGTTGTTATCGGCGTTGGTGTGCACCGTTGCGGTGGTTTCGGCGTGTGCCGTGCCAGTCATGCCGCTCAGTACCAGGGAGGATGCGAGTGCGGTTGCCGTCGCGATTCGGAGTGTGGTGTGGTGCATAGCTGCTCTTTCTAGGGGCGGGAAGTAATAAAGTGAATACAGCTTAATCTAGACATAAGAAAAAGTTAAGTCAGCCCTTCACGCCGCCGGCTGTGAGACCAGACACAATACGGCGCTGGAATACCAGCACCATGATGATCAGCGGAATCGTCACCAGCGAGCCCGCCGCCATAATCGCAGCGTACGGGTACTCGAAGGCGCTCGGCCCCGAGAATCGTGCAATTGCGACGGTGACAGGTTCAGTCGCCGTGGACGACAGCTGGCGCGCCAACATAAATTCATTCCAGGTGGTGATAAACGCCAGGATGGCCGTCGTGAAGATGGCCGGTGCTGCCAACGGCAGCAAGATGAGGCGAAATGCCTGGCCGCGGGAGGCGCCGTCGACACGCGCTGCTTCCTCGAGCTCCCAAGGAAGTTGCTGGAAGAACGACACCAGCGTGTAGATAGTCAGGGGGAGGGCGAATGAGATGTTCGGGATGATCATGGCACGGTATGTGCCGATCCACCCGAGGTCACCGAACAGCTGGAACAGGGGAGTGACAAGCGCAATGCCAGGGAACATCGAGGCCGCCAAAATGATGCCCGTGATGAATCCCTTGCCGCGGAAGTCCAGGCGAGCAAGCGCGTAGGCGGTGAACACGCCCACGGCGACCGCCAACGCCGTCGTCGCCAACGAGATAATCAGCGAGTTGAAAATCGCCCCGAGGAAGTCATTGCCGGCGTCCGTGGCCAGCGCGTCCCGGTAGTTCTCGAGGGTGACGTGCGTGGGCCACGGCGTGGTATCGAACGTGAACCGCTTGTCCCGCAGCGCCGTGATCACCATCCAATAAAACGGGGCGAGCCCCCAGAACATGATGAAGATGATGCCTGCGTAGTGGCCGAGTCGTTTCATCGCGCTGCCGCCTCCTTCTTCTCCTGCTTGCGCTTCGCGCGCCGGGCTTCACGCTGTTCGTTCGCGCCACCAACGTTCGCTCCGAGGAACCGCACCATGACGAACGCAACCGCGAAGATCAGCAGGAAGATGAGAGTCGACAGCGCCGAGGCCGAGTTGAAGTTGCCCTGACGCATATCCTCAACCACCAGCTGCGAAATTGTCGCGGTAGGGGAGTTCGAGGAGCCCGAAATCATGATGACCGGCAGGTCGTACATGCGCAGCGCGTCGAGCGTACGGAAGAGCACCGCCACCATGAGCGCTGGCCGCACCAACGGCAGGGTGATGCTGGTGAAAGTCTGCCATGCGGAGGCGCCGTCGACGCGCGCGGCCTCGTAGACATCCTTCGGAATCATCTGCAGGCCTGCGAGGATGAGCAGCGCCATAAACGGCGTGGTCTTCCACACGTCGGCGATGATCACCGCGAAGCGTGCCGCCCACGGGTCAGTTGTCCACGCCACGCTCGCGCCCAGCAGCGAGTTCACGATACCGCTCGGTGCGAACATGAACTGCCACAACTTCGCGGTCACCGCGGTTGGGATCGCCCAAGGGATGAGTACGGCCGCGCGGATCAGACCGCGGGCGCGCGACGGCCGGTTCATGATGATGGCCATCCCGATACCGAGCACTGTCTCCAAGGCGACGGTGACCACGGTGAAGAAGAGGGTCACCGACACTGCTGGCCAGAAGTCGGTCGCAAGCACGCCAGGAGGGCAGGCACCCACCACGCCCGACGGCGTCATACAGCGGTTCGACAGCCAGTACAAGTAATTATCGACGCCAGCAAAGCCACCATCGACGAACACTCCGGTAGAGGCGTCGAGGTGCCGGTTGGACTGGAATGAAAGCCATATTGCGCGGACGATCGGGTAGCCGATCACTACCGCCAACACCAGCAACGCGGGCGCGACGAGCGCTGCCGCCTTCGTGGTATCGCGAGGCTTGGATGGAGATGTGCTCATCGCGGGCCTTTGCAAAGTAGACGGGAAGATGGAGATATACGAACTATAACGCCCGCCCGAACACAGTCCGGGCGGGCGTTCTGCTCATACGACGTATCGTATTAGGAAGCCTGCTTGATAGCAGCTGCCATGTCGGCGGTGGCGTCATCGACGCTCTTACCGGCGGTCAGTGCTGCGTAGGCGTTGTCCTGGATAGCCTTCGAGATCGCAGGGTAGAACGGGGAAACCGGGCGAGGCTGCGCGTTCTCTAGCGAAACCTTCAGCGCTGGCAGGTATGGGTGCTTTGCAACCAGTTCGGCGTCGTCGTAGATCGATGCGAGCACTGGTGGGAAGGATGCTTCAGCGAACGAGAGCTGATTCTCTTCGTTGATGATGAACTCGATGAAGTCCTTCGCGGTCTGCTTGTGCTTGGAATTGACGTTGATGCCGTTGTTGTAGCCACCGAGGGTGGAAACACCCACGCCGTCCTTGCCAACCAGCGGCTGGACCTCAAAGTTCACGCCAGCTTCCTGGGCGTTGGTGTACATGTACGGCCAGTTGATCGCCAGGGCGGTGTTGCCCTCGGTGAACGCGAGGTTGGTTTCCTCCTCGGTTGCTGCCGTAGAGCTCTTGGCGATGACGCCGTCGTTGTACGCGTCAACGAGCGCCTGCAGTCCGGCCTTTGCGGCGTCGGACTCGACGGTTGGCTCGCCGGCGTCGTCAAGGACGCTGCCGCCCCAGCCGTTGATGAAGCCGAGCGTGTTCACGGTCAGGCCCTCGTACTGCTTGAGCTGGGTGGTCAGGCAGTCTCCCTCGACCTCCTTGCAGGCGGCAATGACGTCCTCGAAGGTGTCAGGCGCGCTTGGGACCTTGTCGACGTTGCGGAACAGTAGCTGGCCGTTCGTGTTCTGCGGCAGGGCGTAGAGCTTGCCGCCGTACGTTGCGGAGTCGACGGTGGACTGCAGCAAGCCGGAGGTGTCGATGGCGTAATCGCCCTCGAGCGGCTCGAGCCACTGGTTCGCTGCGAAGTCGGCCGTCCACACAACGTCGAGGGCCATCACGTCGTAGTCGGCGTTACCCGCCTGGAGGGACTGCACGAGCGTATCGCGCTGGTCGTCGGCCTCGCCGGCGAGCTCAGAGAGGGTGACCTGCTCATCTGGGTGAGCCTCGTTCCACTTCTCGATGATCGGCTTGAGCTTGTCCGTGTCATTGCGGCCCATGGCGAACGTGATCGGGCCGCGCTCTGCGCCGCCCTCGGAAGCGGAGGTGCCGGAGTCCTTGTTGGTGTCCGCTGCCTCGTTGTCAGAAGAGCAACCGGTCAGAGCTGCGCCAGCGAGCGCAATTGCACAGAGGGTTGCACCAGTCGTACGGAGTTTCATTCATCCGCCTTTCGTTGGGTCATGTGTGACTCGTGTGAATTCGGTGACTTCAATCTAGTGAAAAACTGGACCCGGGCGCGCAGAAATCTGCCGAATTACCTACGAACGGGGGCGGAAGAGGATCTAAATGCCCGTTTGTATGTGGTTTACGTGCTCTGCGTGGGCGATGGAGGCGATACGGTCCTCACCAGGAGTTTCCGTATCTCCTGTTACCACGACGACGGAGCCACCCGCCGCGAGCGGAGCGAGCACGCCCTGCTCGAACGTTTCGGCGCTGTTCCACCCGGAAATGAGCACCCGTTCGGGGGAGGAGGGCTGTTCGGTCGCCTGAGTCGGCTGGGCCCACTGGGAGATGTCGGCGGTCTGGCCAAAGTATTGGTCGCCGTAGCTGCGCACTGTCGGGCTGAAATCAACGGTGCCAAGTGGCAGGGTGCCGCCAGACTCGACGACGCCGCGCCCGAAGGGGTCACGGGATATGACGACACACTCCTCCGCGTCAGACCACGCATCGACGCGCTCCGCCACGGTGAACACGAGCGCCACATCCTCAACAACCTCGGGCGTATCTGTGAACACCGGGTGCCGTCCAATGTTGTACGCCCCGAGCGCGATAACTGCGGCCTGCCACGACACAGGGAGATCGATCACGATGGTGGCGTCATCCTCGAGGTCGAACTCCTCATCCAGCAAGTTGCCCACTTTGCTCAACCAATTGTCGAGGGTCAACGCGGAGAACTCCATGCGGCTGCCCTGGGATTCGTCGTAGACGGTCAGGCGGGGTGTGGCGGGGTCATCCTGCAATAAGCGTGCCAGCATACTCATGGCAGCCAAGCATAGGTGGCCGGGCTAGTTCACGCAGCGGGGGCTCTGACCGCCGGCGTCGATTTCGGGGCCGAGGCTCATGCCGCTGATGTCGTCGCCAGGTGTGCCGACGGGCACGTGCTGCTGGGCATCCGCCGGGTCGACCTTCGCCGGGCCGTTGTAGTCTTCTGCGACAACCGCGATGATGCTGCCCGGCTCGAGTGCATTGTTCGCCGTGACGGGTACACCACCGAGCATCTCTGCCAGCTTCTTCGCGCGGGGGTCTTCGGGGTCGGCGGCGACGACCTGGGATTCCCAGTACACACCGTCCATCGCGTTGGACACGTCTGCAACGGTGATGCCCGCGTCGGCGAGCCACTCGCCGGTAGCGCGTGCTTGCCCGGGAACGGAACCAGCGTTGAGAACGAAGACTTGCGTGCCGACAAAATCTTCGGCCTGCTCCGGTGCCTGCTCCGGCTGCCCGCCCTCGGGAACCTGTTCCTTGATGGCGGCGTCCATGAAGCTGTGAACCTCGTTGACGTCCACGGTCACGATGGATTCGCCGTAGTCGCCGACGCCGTTGACAGAGGTCACTGGGATGGTGGTGAAGGTGACGTTGCCGCCAGCCAGGCCGGACATCTGCTGGGCAAAGCGCATCACGTCGAGGCTCTGGTCCAGGGTGACCGAGCGCTCCGCTGCGTTCGCCAGGTCACGCAGCTTCGCCGGGCTCGTCAGCGTGCCAGCGGAGAGCACCTTCTGTACGAGTGACGCCATGTACGCCTGTTGGCGCACGATGCGGTCGAGGTCGCCGCGCGGCAGGTCGTGGCGCTGGCGCACGAAGGACAGAGCCTGGGCACCGTCGAGCGTTTGCTGACCGGCAGGGAAGCGCGCACCCGAAAGCGGCTCGTCCACCGCAGCGTTGAGGCAGACGTCGACGCCGCCGACCGCGTCCGTCAACAGGACAAAGCCGAGGAGACCAACCTGCGCGTAGTGGTCGACTTTCACGCCGGTGAGGTCATTGATGGCGTCGATAAGCCCGAGCTGGCCTGCGCGTGCTACCTCCTGCTCGAGTGCGGGGCCTTCCGGCTTGCCCGCAGCGATGAGCTCCTCGCGCTTGGCGGCGGCGTGCGCACCGTAGACACCGTTGATCTTTAAATTGCCGTAGTCGTCGGTGTGCACGTAGGTATCGCGCGGGATGGACACCGCCGTGGCCCGCGAGCCGTCGTCGGGCACACGGATAATCATGATGGTGTCCGTGTTGATCTCCCCGTCAGCAATACCTGCGTTGAGGTGCGCCAGCTCGGCCTCGCTCAAGGGATTGCCCTGGGCGTCAGTACGCGAGTCCGAGCCGACGAGGAGGATGTCCATCGCGCCGTCGAGCTGCTCCTTGTCGTTCTGCCCACGGCCCGCGTTGATCCGCAGCTCGGAGGCGCTGAGCTGATTGCTGACTCGTCCGACCGTGAAGTACCCGACGGCAGACACCGTCAAGGCGACAGCGGACAACACGGCAAGGGATGCCTTTACAACCGGGTGACCCATCTGCGAAATGTCACGCATCTGCGATGGGGCTGGCTGGATGTCGCGCGCGGGCCTCAGGGAGTCAGTCACAGGGCGCAAGTATACAGGGTGCGAAAAGTCAGCTGGGTAGGTGAGTTCAAGATGCCTCTCACACTTTTGGATGGGTAAGCTGATTCACATTGTGTTCGCAAAGGCTGACCGGCAGGACAGATAGGAGGACAGGCAGCTATGACGGCTCCACTCGCTGTGGTGGCAGTGACCTATTCGCCAGGCAAGCACCTGGCTGAGCTCATCGCATCGCTTGACGACGCCACCGCTGGCCCAACAGTGCTCATCTGCGCCGACAACGGCTCAACCGATGGGGCCCCGGAGACTGCAGCGCGTGAACACGAACACGTCGAGTTGCTCCGGACGGGCGGAAATATCGGGTACGGTGCGGCGATCAACGCCGCGGTTCGTCAGTTGCGCCCTCGCCGCGAGCGCGGCGAGATCAACGGGGATTACTTCCTCATCTCCAACCCCGATGTGGTATTTCAGCCTGGCAGTGTAGACACGCTGCGCGCTTGCATGGACGCCCTGCCGGAGGCTGGTGCGGTCGGTCCGCGCATCGAGGACTGTGAAGGCAACCTATACCCGAGCGCGCGTGAGGTGCCGGGCATCGTCACCGGCATCGGGCACGCCCTGTTATATGAGGTGTGGCCGTCCAACCCGTTTTCCGCCTCGTACAAGGCGGAGCAGCACATGAACCATCAGCGCAGCGCCGGGTGGCTCTCGGGCGCATGCCTGCTCGTGCGGTGGGACGCCTTCGACGCCATCGGAGGCTTCGACGAGCGCTACTTCATGTACCTGGAGGACGTGGACTTCGGAGACCGTTTGCGTCGCGCCGGGTGGGAAAATGTGTACTGTCCTTCCTCGGTCATCGTGCACGACCAGGGCCACGTCGCTAGCAAATTTCAGCGGGTCACGCTGCCGGCGCACCATGACTCCGCCTATCGTTTCCAGTCTGACCGTCACCCTCACTGGTGGCAGGCCCCGCTGCGCGCGCTGTTGTGGGTTGGCCTGAAGGTGCGGGCAGCACTGCTTGTTTCGCGCAGTAAGTAATTAGAGAACGCTTGAAAGGATTCCACGTGAATGCATCCCGCACCGTGACCCCGGAGAATACCGACGCGGTCATTTTGGTTGGTGGCCGCGGCACGCGCCTGCGTCCGTTGACCGTGAGTACCCCGAAGCCGATGTTGCCGACTGCCGGGCACCCGTTCCTCTCGCACCTGTTGGCGCGGATCCGCCAAGCGGGGATGCGGCATGTGGTGCTGGGGACGTCCTACCGTGCGGAGGTGTTCGAGGAATACTTCGGTGACGGCTCCGACTTTGGTCTTGAGATCGAGTACGTCGTCGAAGAAGAGGCGCTGGGCACCGGCGGCGCGATCCGGAACGTGGCCGACAAACTGCGCTTCGATAACGCGATGGTGTTCAACGGGGACGTGCTCTCGGGGGCTGATCTGAGCAAGATCCTGGCCTACCACGCCGAGAAGGATGCCGACGCGACGCTGCACCTGGTCCGCGTCCCAGATCCGCGCGCGTTCGGGTCCGTCCCGACGGATGAGGATGGCAACGTGCTCGCGTTCTTGGAAAAGACGGAGGATCCGCCAACCGATCAGATTAATGCCGGGTGTTACGTGTTCCGCCACGAGGTTATCGAGCAGATCCCGGCTGGCCGAGTCGTTTCCGTGGAGCGTGAAACCTTCCCCGGCCTACTTGAATCGGGTGCGAAGATGGTTGGCTATGTGGATACCTCGTACTGGAGAGACATGGGGCGGCCGTCGGATTTCGTGCAGGGATCTTCGGACGTGGTGCGCGGTATCGCGTACTCGCCACTGCTGGAAGGCCAGACTGGGGAGTCGCTTATCGACGAATCCGCTGGCGTTGCGGGAGGCGTCATCCTGATGGGCGGCACTGCTGTGGGCCGCGGTACGGAGATCGGGGCAGGGTGCCGCGTGGATGACAGTGTCATCTTTGATGGGGTCACGGTTGAGCCGGGCGCGATGATTCGTGATTCGATTATTGCCTCTGGCGTCACGATTGGGGCGAACTCCCGGATCGATGGTTGCGTGATCGGTGAGGGCGCCCAAATCGGTGCCCGTTGCGAACTGCAAGGCGGTATGCGGGTGTGGCCGGGGGTTGCGATCCCGGATTCGGGAGTGCGTTTTTCCCCAGATGCGTAAGCGACACGCGGGGTGCCCCGAAAAACCTGCCGGCTAGTAAGGGCATGGTAACCGGGGTACCACATGTAGTACCCCCGGCCCATACCCCCAAATCTGGACCCCTGTGACTGTTGTGACTTGTGTGACTGCTGGCGTGCGTTTCCCGTGGAAAAGGGCGGAGTTTCCCCCCGATAGCTTGCACCTATTTAGTGGTTCGGTGTGTAATCGCAGAAGTGCAAAGGTCACTCGTCGCACCCCTCAAACGGAGTGTGGACGGTAGTTGGCCGTAACGAAGGACGACGGAGAAAGGGGACGGCGTGGAAGACATGGCGAATGGTGCTGACATCCGTGGCGTAGCCGCGGTTGGTATGAGCTTCGACGAGCTGTTCGGTGCCGTCGAGCAGGAATGGCAAGATCAAGCGCTATGTGCTCAGACCGATCCCGAGGCGTTCTTTCCGGAAAAGGGTGGCTCGACCCGCGAGGCAAAGCGGATCTGCAAAGCGTGCGCTGTGCGCGATGAGTGTCTCGAGTTCGCGCTCGAGCACGACGAACGCTTCGGCATCTGGGGCGGGCTCTCCGACCGAGAGCGTCGCCGCTTGAAGAAGCAGATCGGCTAAGCGTCTGGTTCTACCAGGGGAAGTCGGAATCGATGTCCCGTGGGTCCAGGTTGATATACGAAGCAACAAGGGCGGTCAGTACCCAATGAATGAGGGCTGACCGCTCTTCTGCTGTCTCGGTACGCTGCTCAATTGGGCGGCGAAAGAGTACGAAACGCGCCCGCGTCGGAATACCGTAGCGGTCCACGCCTGCCTGTAGGATGCGGCCGAGTGGGACGGGGCCGTCGGCAACGATCTCGTCGCTGAAGCGGGCAACATCGGGGTGCAGGCGCATCCGGGGGATCGTATCGACGGCCAAATCCACCGTGGCTAGCTGCTCGAAGTACGCGTTGTGCAGCGGGGCGTACGTGTCTAGCACCAGCTGGTCGAACTGCGCGGAGCGCGTCCGGTAGCGGGGAACGCCAACGGGAAGCAGTGGGCCACGGGCCCCGCGTCCATGGCGGTCCCGTGCAGTCCGAAGGTGGTGGATTGGCACGTTCATGCCCCAGATTCTAGAGATCGTGGGGTGTGGCCGGGCGTGGCGCGCCGGGGACGTACTACCAAAATCTCAAGTTGGGGTTTAGGCTTAGACGGCGTGAGTACTTTCCGTCGGTGTTGTCGTCCTGGTTGTGGCAGGCCTGCTGTGGCCACGCTGATTTATGCCTATTCGGAATCGACAGCAGTCATTAGCCCGCTCTCGCCGAACCCTGAGCCGCACGCTTGGGACCTCTGTGAGCGACACTCGGCGCACATCACGGCCCCTGTCGGTTGGGAGCTGGTGCGAGTAGAAGCCGTCGATATCTTTGACGACGAGGCGCACGCGCTCGAGGACGAAGAGCTTACGGCCCTGGCGCACGCTGTCCGTGAGGCAGGCCGCGTGACCACCGGGCTGGTGGAAAACGGTGGCGACCCAATCGAGTACGAGGCGACGAAAGACTTCAACGACCCGTCGACCTCGAACCACCCAGTACACCGCACGAAGCGGATTGAGGAGCACCTCGCCGCGGAACGTGACGCGCGGCGCTCCCACCTCCACGTTGTGCCCGACCCTGCTGAAGGTAGTGAAGGTACTGAAGGCGGCGACGAGGAGTCGAGCCACTAAGATTGCCGGTATGGCTATTGAGCACACCTATGAGTCCTTGAAGGACCTTATTAAGGCGTATGACATTCGCGGCGTTGTTGGTTCCACCATTGATGCGGACACTGTTCGCACAGTCGGAGCGGCATTCGGCCACATCCTGTACAGCGAGGGGGAGCGAACCATCGCAGTCGGCCACGACATGCGGCCGTCCTCGCCGGAGCTGTCGGCCGCGTTTGCAGAAGGCGCAACCTCGCAAGGGTTGCACGTTCTCGACCTGGGGCTGACCTCTACTGATGAGCTCTACTACGCGGCTGGCACCTTCGAGTGCGCCGGCGCGATGTTTACCGCCTCCCACAATCCGGCCCAGTACAACGGCATCAAGTTGTGCCGCGCGGGCGCAACCCCGGTCAGCACAGACACCGGCCTTTCGGAAATTAGCCGTATGCTCATCGAGGGGGTTCCGGCGTTTGAGGGCGAAGCTGGGAGCGTCGAGAAGCGGGACGTGCTGGATGCGTATGCGCGCTTCCTCCGCCAGCTGGTGCCGCTGCCGCAGGGCAAGGCGCTGAAGGTCGCCGTCGACGCCGCAAACGGTATGGCGGGGCTCACAGTGCCAGCGGTGCTCGGCGACCTGGATATCCGGCCGCTCTACTTCGAGCTCGACGGCACGTTCCCGAACCACGAGGCGAACCCGCTCGATCCGAAGAACCTTGTTGACCTCCAGCGGTTTGTTGTCGAAGAAAAGGCCGACATCGGGCTTGCCTTCGACGGCGACGCGGACCGCTGCTTCGTCGTGGACGAGCGCGGTGAGGCTGTGTCCCCGTCCGCGATCACAGCGTTGGTCGCCACTCGCACCCTTGCAACGCACCCTGGCGCGACCATCATTCACAACTTGATCACCTCGCGGGCGGTGCCGGAAATCATTCGTGAGCAGGGCGGCAAGCCGGTTCGCACGCGGGTCGGCCACTCGTATATCAAGGCTGAGATGGCGCGCACCGGGGCGATGTTCGGTGGGGAACACTCGGCGCACTACTACTTCACGGAGTTCTTCAACGCGGACTCGGGGCTGGTGGCGGCGCTGCACGTGTTGGCGGCGCTTGCGGAGCAAGACAAGCCGCTGAGTGAAATGATGGCCCAGTACGAGCGCTACGAGGCCTCCGGGGAGATCAACTCCACCGTCGCGGACCAGGCAGCTGCTACCGAACGTGTCCTTGAGTCGCTCGGCGACCGCGTCGCGGATATCGACCGCCTCGACGGTGTGACGGTGACGCTTCGCGACGAAGACAGCGCACCTGGCCCGGTGTGGTTGAACCTGCGCGCGTCGAATACGGAGCCGCTGCTGCGTCTCAACGTTGAGGCTCCAACCAGGGCGAAGGTCGACGAGATTGTGGAGGAAGTCCTGGCGGTGATCCGTCAGTAGCTTGTGGTCTCTGTCGCCGTTCCGTGAATCGGCGCCACGCTGGTATTCTGAAACGCTGTTGTTTCAACTGTTGCAACGCCGACGGAACTTGCGAAGGAGACACTTATGGAGCACCTGCAAGGGGCTCTGCGGACGTACCCGTGGGGGTCGCGCACATTGCTTGCGCAGCTGCGCGGCACCGAGGTGCCAAGCGAGGCACCAGAGGCCGAGCTGTGGTTCGGCGCCCATAGCGCCGCGCCTTCGCTGGTGGGCGGGCAGGGTCTTGACGCCGTGATCGCCGCTGACCCCGTCGGAACGCTGGGCAAGCGGGTCGCCGACCAGTACGGCTCGCAACTGCCGTTCTTGCTGAAGCTGCTCGCCGCCGCCGAGCCGCTGAGTATCCAGGCACACCCGTCGCGCTCGCAGGCGAAGGCCGGGTTCTCCCGGGAGGAAGCCCAGGGCATCAGCCTGGATGATCCGACGCGAAACTACAAGGACCCGAACCCGAAGCCGGAGCTGATTGTGGCGCTGACCCCGTTCGAGGCGCTCGCAGGGTTCCGCCCGCTGGAGCAAACGCGCGAGTTTTTCGCCGCGCTCGACTGCGAGGAGCTTGACCGTTACGCCTCGCTTCTCGACGCAACTTCGGAAGAAGCCGGACTCCGCGCAGTATTCACGACGTTTATCTCCCTGCCAGAGGATCCCCGCACCTCTCTGATCGCCGCGATTGTTCCGGCGGCCCAACGCGTCGCCAAAAACGCTGCGGCGGGGGAGTCCGCGGCGCTGGCCGAGATGTTCTTGCGGGTGCATGACAAGTACCCGAACGACGTCGGCGTCCTTGCCGCGTTGCTGCTCAACTACGTGCAGATGCGCCCGGGGGAAGCGCTCTACCTGGCGGCTGGCCAGCTCCACGCGTACCTTGCTGGGCTTGGCGTGGAAATTATGGCGAACTCCGACAACGTGCTTCGCGGGGGGTTGACGTCGAAGCACGTTGACGTGCCCGAGCTTGTGAAGGTGCTCGACTTTTCTTCGCTGGATGACCCGTTTGCGGCGACGTCTGAGCAGGACAACGTGGTGAGCTTCCACTTGCCCGTGCAGGATTTCATCATGAGTGCCCACCGCGTCGACGCCGAGCACCCGATGCACGTGGACACCGACGGCCCTGCGATCATCTTGTGCACCGAAGGGCAGGTGTGCGCGGGCGATTTCGTGCTCACGCCTGGTCAGGCTGCATGGATTCCGGCCTCCGACCCGGCGGTGACGTTCGACGTCGCTGAGGGGTTCACTACTGCGCAGTGCTTCTACGCGCGCGTCTAGGACTGATCCTCAGTAGGTTCTTCAGGCGAGGTTGACTCCTCGGAAGTCGTTGCTTGGGCCGCTGCTTGGGATTCCGGGCTTGGCTCCTGCTCGCTCGTCGGTGTGTACGTAGGCGTCGGCGCTGATGTGGACGCCGTGGCGCCGGGGTTCGGGGCCGAAGTCGTAGACGTCGTCGGTGCTTCCTGCGTTGGCTCCGAAGGCAGCATCGTCGGGGATAACGGCTGCGTTGTCCCAATCGTGGTTCGCGTTGACACGGTGGCCGGTGCCTGCTGCGTCGTCTGCGGGCGCGAGGTGCTCGAGGCGGTGCTCGGCACGTGCGGCGTGTTGGCCCGCGGGGAGCGCTGCTTCGGCCGCCGCGGCTCAGCGGTTAGCGCAGGACCCGCCGGCCGCGGCGCGGACGTAGCCGGCGCCACGTTCGAAGGCCGGTACTGCTTCGTCGGCTCCGTCACGGCAGGGCCTCCCGAGAACGCGTGTGCCGGGGCGAGTGGGTCCGCAGACAAGTTGTACGCCGACGGGGGAGTCGTGGCGACGTGCGCATCAGCAGCGTGTGGCGCTGCTGCATCACGGCGCGAGGGGCTCGAAGGGGGCGTCGATAAGGAAGCGGTTGTTGTGGTGGAGGTTGTTGCGATGAAGCCGGCCTGTGTGCTGGCGTTCGAGCGTCCGGGCGATGATGCGTTCCAGACAACAACTCCCACCGCGATGGCAACACAGATGCCGAGCGCCATGAATGTGGCAACTCTCCTTTGCGTCTGATTCATAGGTTGCCCTTCGCCGCAGAATTTCCAGAATTACAAAACGATAACAATTTCGTTGCTTGGAAACGTTTATAGCATGGATGGTAGACATTGAAAAGGGCCGCCCGCACGGTTTTCAGGTGGGAAGCAGGGGAGTTCGCAATGCGTGCTGTGCCGTGTAGATTGCAGGGTATATACAGCCTCCACCTGAAAGGACGCACTGATGAGCAGCTGGGACCAGAAGATTTTCTCTGACGACGACAACATTGATTTTCTCGACGAGATCGCGGATTTGGACGAAGAGGACATTCTGGAAGCTGTCCGTGACGCGGTGCTGCTGGCTGCGGACCAGGACAGTGCCTCAGACGAGGAACGCACCAATGGGCTCGCCGCGGCGACCATCACTGCTATCTGGGCCGGTGCACCATTTTCCGCCGGTGAGATTGCGGAGCGTTTCCCGTTCATCCGTGGCAACAGCGGTGAGCTTGACGAGCAGCTCATTGAAAGCGCGGCCGAGCTGCTCGAGGCAGTCGGTGACGACGAGGATGAGGACGTCGAGCAGTTTTTGGAAGCGCTCGCGTAGAAAAGGCGACGGAGGGCAGGAGGAGGTTAGCGGCATGATCATCGCCATCGAGGGCATTGATGGGGCGGGCAAGAACACCATCGTGCGGCGCATCGTGGAGGAATACGGCGCGGATACGCTGTCTTTCCCGCGCTACGAGGATTCGCTGCACGCGCAGCTGGCACAGGATGCCCTCTACGGCAAGATGGGTGACCTGGTGGATTCCGCCTATGGGATGGCGACGATGTTCGCGCTCGACCGCCACGGCGCAAAGGAGCAGCTCGCGCAGTACCAGGGCGCGCCGGACCGTATCCTGTTGCTCGACCGCTACGTTGCCTCGAACGCCGCGTACACCGCGGCGCGCACCGGCGATGATGCCGCGGCAGAGTGGGTGGCCGAGCTCGAGTTCGAACGGCTCGGGCTGCCGAAGCCTGACCTGCAGGTGCTGGTCGCTACTTCTCCGAGCATTGCGCGGGAGCGTGCGCAGCGCAGGGAGGCGCAAGACGCTTCGCGTACCCGCGACCATTACGAGCGCGACGGCGGCCTGCAGGACGCGACGTTTGCGCAGTACCAGCGCCTTGCCAGCAGCGGCTGGGTGAGTCGGTGGATTTCCACGTCGGATGCCACGGCTATTATCCAAGCAATACCAAGCGCGCGTTAAGAGGAGCCACCAATGTCCATGTCGAAAATCCTGGTCGTTGACGACGACCCCGCCATTAACGAGATGCTCACCATCGTCCTGGAGGCCGAGGGGTTTGATTCCCGTCCCGTCACCGATGGTGCCGAGGCCGTCCAGGCCTTCCACGAGTACGAGCCGGACCTGATCTTGCTGGACCTCATGCTTCCAGGTATGAACGGCATCGACATCTGCAAGGCGATCCGCCGCGAGTCCTCAGTGCCGATCGTGATGCTTACCGCGAAGACGGACACGGTCGACGTGGTGCTCGGCCTCGAGTCGGGCGCGGACGACTACATCACGAAACCGTTCAAACCGAAGGAGCTCGTGGCCAGGATCAGGGCCCGCCTGCGCAGGACGGATGAGGAACCAGGCGACGTCATTGAAATCGCCGACTTAGTTATCGACGTCCCCCAGCACATGGTGACCCGCAACGGCGAAGAGATTGCGCTGACCCCGCTCGAGTTCGACCTCCTGCTGGAAATGGCGAAGAAGCCGAACCAGGTCCACTCCCGCGACGAGTTGCTGGAATCCGTGTGGGGCTACCGCAACAACTCCGATACCCGCCTGGTCAACGTGCACGTGCAGCGTCTGCGTTCCAAGATTGAGCACGACCCGGAGCACCCCGAGATCATCCAGACTGTGCGTGGTGTGGGCTACAAGTCCGTGAAGTAAGAATGGGAGGTGGCGCTCCTGTTCGCCGTACTGAAACGTAGCAGGGACCGAATCACAGAGGCGTGGCGTACTTCGTTGCAGGTGCGCTTCGTCGGCACAGTGCTGATTGTTTCCGCTGTGGTGATGTTAGTGTTGGGGTTCGCGTTGGCATCCGTGGTGAGCCAGCGCATCGCTGCCTCGAAGATTGAGGCGGCGAGCGTGGAAATCGACCGCGCACGCGTCACGGTTGAGGAGCAGATTAACAACTCGGGGTCGGCGACCTCGCTGCAAAGCCGTTTGAATTCGGCGCGCGCCGGGCTGACGCAGCGCACGCAGCAGAGCTCTGAGGCGACCGCCGTGTACGAGCCGGTGCTGGTGGTGAAGAACCCGAACGGGATCGTTACGTCCTCGCCGGAGGCGTATCAGATCCCGGACAAGCTGGAGGAATACGTTGCGGAGGGGAACATTGCGTACCAGTTCTCTTCGGTGCAGCGCGGTGACCACTCGTCGTACAACGCGCTGATTATCGGCACTCCGACGACTTCTGATGTGCCACACTTGCAGCTCTACCTCGTGATGAATATGGACAACGATGCCTCGACGCTCGCGCTGATGCGCGGCATCTTAGCGACGGCCACGGTGATCGTCAGCGTCCTGCTGGTGGGGATTGCGTGGTTGGCGTCGCAACAGATTGTTGCACCGGTGCGCTCGGCGTCGCGTACTGCGCGCCGGTTTGCTGAAGGCCACTTGCGTGAGCGCATGCCTGTCGACGGCGAGGACGAGATGGCGGTGCTGGCGCTGTCCTTCAACAACATGGCGGACAAGCTGTCGCAGCAGATTGATCACCTTGAGCGCTACGGCGACCTGCAGCGTCAGTTCACGTCCGACGTGTCCCACGAGCTGCGTACGCCGCTGACCACGGTGCGGATGGCGGCGGATATGATCGCCGCCGACGAGGACTCCCTGGAGCCTGGTACCCGCCGCGCTTCCCAGCTGATGACTCGCGAGCTGGACCGCTTCGAGGCCCTGCTCAATGACCTGTTGGAGATTTCCCGCCACGACGCCGGTGTCGCCGACTTGTCCGTCACCCAGATGGATATGAAGTCGCCGATCATGTCGGCGTGGCAGCAGACGCAGCACCTCGCGGACGAGCTCGGCGTGGAAGTTTCCTTCGATATGCCGGAGGAACCAGTGATGATGCTGGGCGAGTCCCGCCGGATCGAGCGCATCGTGCGTAACCTCATTGCGAACGCGATTGACCACTCGGAGGGCAGGCCGGTTACCGTGACACTGCGCGCCAACGAGAGTGCCGTCGCGGTGACGGTCAGGGACCACGGCATCGGGCTCAAGCCTGGGCAGGAGGAACTGGTGTTCAACCGTTTCTGGCGCGCCGACAAGTCCCGCAAGCGCCACTCTGGTGGCACCGGTCTTGGCCTGGCCATTGCCCGCGAGGACGCGCAGCTGCATCACGGCACGCTGGAAGCCGTCGGGGAAGAGGGCGTCGGTGCGCTGTTCCGTCTGGTCCTGCCGCTGGATCCGGAGGCAGGCTTTTCGACGTCCCCTCTGCCCCTCGAGCTGGAACCCGGGGCGGACGCGGACAGCGTCGAAGTGGACGTCGAAACGCAGGACGAGGAAAGGCAGCCAGATGAAGTGCATGAAGCGTAGGTACCTTGCTATAGCGATGAGCACGACGCTGCTCTTGGGCGGGTGCGCGACGCTGCCGTCGAATACTGACCCGCATGTGCTCCGGCCCTACCAGGAGGAAGCGCCGGAGTCGGAGATTATCGGCCCGATCAAGGACCGCGAGCCGGACCTTTTGCTGCGTGACTTCTACGCGGCCTCCGCGATCCCAACCGGCGACTACGAAGCGGCGCGCGCCTTCCTCACTGAGGCCGCGAAGCCCACGTGGAGCGCCAACGAGCAGACGCTCATCGTCGACCGGATCGGGTTGAATACGGTGTCCGGCAGCTCGGGGAGCAAGCGCAGTTTTGCGGTGCATGGCAACGTGGTCGGCGCGCTCGGCAGTGGTGGCGTGTTCACTCCGGAGCGCGGTACCTACGAGGCCACGCTGGAGCTCGAGCAGGTCGACGGCCAGTGGCGCATTTCCTCGTTGCCGCCCGGCGTGGTCATGGAGCGCACCGAGCTGCGCAACCAATACCAGCCTTACAACCTGTACTTCTTTGATCCGACCGGCAAGGAGCTGGTCACCGACCGGCGCTGGGTCTACGCGCCGCGCGATTTCCTACCCAGTACGCTGATCTCGCTGCTGCTCGAAGGGCCGACTAGCCGCTTGCGCCCCGCGATCATGGGGACGCTGCCATCGACGGTGCGCTACACCGGTTTCGAGGGCGGTGTCTACCACTTTGCGGGCCTCGGCAATATGGACGAGGCCGCGCGCAGCCGTTTCGCCGCACAGGTGGTGTGGACGCTCGCCTCCGCAGGCGTGACCGGCCCGTTTTCGCTCCTCGCCGACGGCGAGCCGCTCATCACCGGCGCCCGCGAACTGACCACCGACGACTTCATCGACGTCAGCCCCGTCGTCGAGCAAGTCGGGGAGAGCACCCTGTACTCGCTTGCCGACGGCCACGTCTCCCAAATCACCGGCGGCGGCCCGCAGCCTGTTGCCGATGTGCTGGGCAACACGCACAGCGTGGTCACCGCCGACATTTCCGGTGAGGGGCAGTGGGCCGCGGTGTTCAACGTCGGCGACGGCCCCGAAGGCGCCGAGCTGCGCCTCGGGCAGCTCACCGGCGGTAGCGTGGACGTGGTGAAGGCGGAGACCTTCTCGCGCCCATCGTTCGAGCCAAACAGCAAGGCGGTGTGGACCGTTTCGGACGGCAAGCACATCCTGCGCTCCACGCAATCCTCGGCGACAGGGGAGGTCACCACCGAGGAAGTGCACGTTGATCTTCCCGAAGATGTCGACGGCAACATTTCCGTGCTGCGTCTTTCCCGATCGGGCTCGCGCGTCGTCATGGTGATTGACGGCCGCCTGTACACCGGCATCATCGAGCAGCGCGCCGCAGGCGCCGGCACCATCGTCAACGTTCTCGAGTACAGCTACGAGCTCGGTGGCAGTGTGGTCTCCGCGGACTGGCACCCCGACGGCTCGCTCATCGTTGGCACCTCGAACCCGGCGTCGCCCGTGATGCGTGTGGAGCAGGACGGATCTTCGACCACCGCGCTGTCGCTCGGGAACATCTCCGCGCCGGTGGTGGCCGTGGCGGCGTCGCCAAACATGCTGTACGCGACCGACGCAAACGCCATTTTGCAAATGCCCGTCAGTGGTGCTGACACCCCGATCTGGCGCGAGGTGCCTGGCCTCCAGGGTGTGCGCTCACTGCCGATCATCGCGAGGTAGGCGGCGTGGCGCTCGCAGAGGTTGGTGAACTCTTCCTACCGCGCCACTGCGCTGGGTGCGGCACCCCAGGCTCCGTGTTGTGCCCAGCCTGCCGCACTGAACTGTCGGCACTGCCGCGCCGGGTGTCGCCGCAGCACTTGCCGCACGTGCCGGTGTTCGCGCTCGGGCCGTACGGCGGCGCGCACCGTGGGGTAGTGCTCGCGATGAAGGAGCGCAGGAATTTGGCTGTGCGCAAGCATGTCGGGGCGGTGCTGGACGCGGCGCTGACCTTTCTTGAGGTTCGCGGTGAGATTCACCCGGACGCGCTGCTGGTCCCTGCGCCGACGCGCGCGGCCTCGGCAAGGGAGCGCGGCGGGGACCCGGTGAGCGTGATCTGTAAGCGTTCGGGGCGCAAGGTGGTGGACGTGTTGGAGCTCGCGGAATCAACGACTGACCAGTCGGAGTTGGACGCGGCGCACCGCCGGTCCAACTTGGCCGGCGCGGTGCGGATGCGCCGCGGGTGGGAGGCGCTGCACACGGGCACCGGCGCTGGCCCCGTCATTGTTGTCGACGATGTCGTGACCACCGGCGCCACGCTTCAGACCAGCGTAGAAGTGCTGCTCGCGCACGGGTTTGACGTGGTCAGCTGCGTTGCCGTGTGCGCCGCCTAGCCGCGCAGCACGCATGGTGTTCGCTGGTAGCAAACTGGCAGGGAGTTTTACACAGATACGTAGCCATTGGTTATTACCAGTTGTATAGTGGTGATAGACCCAGTTCCAACAACGCTAGGGAGGAAGCAGATGACTTCTGCAGAGCACACCGACGGATTCGCACCAGCAGCCCAGGTTACGATTACTGGCCGTAACGTCGAGGTCCCAGAGCATTTCCAAGAGCGCGTCAACGCCAAGCTCGCCAAGATTGAGAAGCTTGATCCAACGTTGACGTTCTTCCATGTTGAGCTGCAGCACGAGCCGAACCCTCGTCGTGAGGCACAGGCACAGCGCGTGCAGATTACTGCGACCGGCAAGGGCCACCTGGCACGTGCGGAAGCCAAGGAAGACAGCTTCTACGCAGCGCTTGAGTCCGCGCTGGGTAAGCTGGAGCGCTCCTTGCGTAAGGTGAAGGTCCGCCGCGAGATTGCTCGTTCCGGCCACCGCGCACCGAAGTCCACCGGCGAAATCGCAGCTGAGCTTGCGCACGAGGCAGAGGATGCTCGCGCAAAGCAAGCGGAGGGCCAGTACGACACTGACCCGTACGCTGGCACCTTTGAGGATGCCCCGCTCGGCCAGGTTGTGCGTCGCAAGCTGCACCCGGATACCCCGATCAGCGTCGATGAGGCGCTCTCCGAGATGGAGCTGGTTGGCCACGACTTCTACCTCTTCATCGATGAAGAGTCGAAGCGTCCAGCAGTGGTCTACCGCCGCCACGCATACGACTACGGTCTGATCACCCTGGCTCCAGAAGATGAGGTCAAGGCAAACGACGAGAAGTAGCGTCGTCACTGTATGATTCGTCGCCTGCTTGTGTAAGCAAAAAGCTTGTACGGGCGGGCGGCGTTTTCACATTCTTTTCTTATTGATTCCACCAGTTGTGATTGCCTGTTTTCGTTGACGCGTGCGTACAATGGCCGATTGGTACATAAAAGCAGCGCGTAGAGCTGGCGTGATCGCTTTGTTTTTCTAACTTTTGAAGGATTCTAGAAACGTGTTTGGACTGTCGAAACTGCTGCGTGCGGGTGAAGGGCGTATGGTAAAACGCCTCTCGAAGATCGCTGATCAAGTCATGGATCTCGATGACGAGTACGCGGCACTCACAGATGACGAGTTGAAGGCCAAAACGGAAGAGTTTAAGCAAAAGATTGCCGACGGCGCTTCGCTCGACGACATTTTGCTCGATGCGTTCGCGACAGCCCGCGAAGCATCCTGGCGCGTGCTGGGGCAGAAGCACTACAAGGTGCAGATCATGGGCGGTGCCGCGCTCCACTTCGGTTCCGTCGCCGAGATGAAAACTGGTGAAGGTAAGACCCTGACCTCGGTGCTGCCTGCCTACCTCAATGGTTTGAGCGGCAAGGGCGTGCACATTGTTACCGTCAACGACTACTTGGCAAAGCGTGACGCCGAGATGATGGGTCGTGTCCACCACTTCCTGGGGCTCGACGTGGGTGTGATCCTGTCCGACATGCGCCCGCAGGAGCGCAAGAAGGCGTACGACGCGGCGATTACGTACGGCACCAACAACGAACTCGGCTTCGACTACCTGCGTGACAACATGACCCGTTCGGTCAACGACATGGTGCAGCGCGGCCACAACTTCGCCATCGTGGACGAGGTTGACTCGATTCTTATCGACGAAGCCCGTACCCCGCTGATTATTTCCGGCCCGGTTGATGGCTCCAGCCAGTTCTACACCGTGTTCGCGCAGCTCGCACCGCGTATGCGCGAGGGCATCCACTACGAAGTGGACCACCGCAAGCGCACCATTGGTATCTCCGAGGAAGGCGTGGAGTTCGTCGAGGACCAGCTGGGCATTGACAACCTGTACGCGCCTGAGCACTCGCAGCTGGTGAGCTACCTGAATAACGCTATTAAGGCGAAGGAACTCTTCGAGCGCGATAAGGACTACATCATCCGCCAGGGTGAGGTCATGATCGTCGATAGCTTCACGGGTCGCGTGCTGGCGGGCCGTCGCTACAACGAGGGTATGCACCAGGCGATCGAGGCGAAGGAAAACGTCGAGATCAAGAACGAGAACCAGACGCTGGCGACGGTGACGCTGCAGAACTACTTCCGTCTCTACGACAAGCTGGCTGGCATGACCGGTACCGCTGAGACTGAGGCGGCGGAGCTGCACCAGATCTACAAGATGGACGTTGTACAGATTCCACCGAACCGCCCGAACCAGCGCGTGGACCGCGACGACCTGATCTACAAGACGCAGGAAGCGAAGTTTGCCGCTGTTGCGGAGGATATTGCGGAGCACGTCGAGAAGGGCCAGCCGGTGCTGGTCGGTACCACCTCGGTGGAGCGCTCGGAGTACCTCTCGCAGCTGCTGACGCGCAAGGGCATTAAGCACAATGTGCTCAACGCGAAGCACCACGAGGAAGAAGGCCGCATTATCGCGGAGGCTGGTCTGCCGGCGAAGGTGACGGTCTCTACGAACATGGCTGGTCGCGGTACGGATATCGTGCTGGGTGGCAACCCGGAAATTCTGTTGGATGCGAAGCTGCAGGAGCAGGGCCTCGACCCGTTCGAGGATGAGGAGCGCTACCAGGAGGCGTGGAACGAGCAGCTGCCGAAGGCGAAGGAGCGCTCGAAGCAGCTCGGCGACGAAGTGCGTGAGGCCGGTGGCCTGTACGTGATCGGTACGGAGCGCCACGAGTCTCGTCGCATTGATAACCAGCTGCGTGGCCGTTCTGGCCGTCAGGGTGACCCGGGTGAGACCCGTTTCTACCTGTCGATGCGCGACGAGCTCATGGTTCGCTTCGTTGGCCAGTCGATGGAAAACATGATGAACCGCCTCAACGTTCCGGACGATGTTCCGATTGAGGCGAAGATGGTGTCGAATGCGATTAAGGGCGCGCAGTCGCAGGTTGAGAACCAGAACTTCGAGATGCGTAAGAACGTCCTGAAGTACGACGAGGTGCTCAACGAGCAGCGCAAGGTGGTCTACGGTGAGCGCCAGGAGATCTTGGCGTCGAAGGACATCAAGGATCAGGTCCGCCGCATGATCAGCTCGACTGTCGGCGCGTACGTGGATGGCGCGACGATGGAGGGCTACGTCGAGGACTGGGACCTGCAGGAACTCTGGCACGCACTCGAGTCCCTGTACGGCCCGTCGAAGACGGCCCAGGAGCTTATCGACGGCGACGAGTACGGCAAGCCGGGCGAGCTCACCGCTGAGCAGCTGCGCGAGGCACTCATCGACGACGCCCAGGCGCAGTACGATCAGCTCGAGGCGAACGTTGCCGAGATCGGCGGCGAGGAGCAGATGCGCAACGTGGAGCGTATGGTGATCCTGCCGATCATCGATACGAAGTGGCGTGAGCACCTCTACGAGATGGATTACCTCAAGGAGGGCATCGGCCTGCGTGCGATGGCGCAGCGCGACCCGCTGGTTGAGTACCAGAAGGAGGGTGGCGACATGTTCAACGCGATGAATGAGGCCATCCAGGAGGAGACGGTGCGTCAGCTCTTCATGATGCGCAAGCAGTTCGAGTCGGCAGAAGACGAGACGGCGCAGGCCTAACCTCGTCCTGCACGCCCCGGCCGGTTGGTGTTCCTTAGAGAATCTTGAAGGACACCAGTCGGCCGTTGTCCATTTTTGCCACGAACCCGAAGCGCTTTTGCCCTGTAGCGACGGTGCCGAAGAACTCGCCGCCGTCGCGGGCGTGGCAGGTGACGATGCGCGGCGGGCCCGCGTGTTGTTGCTGGAAGCGACGGTAGGCGCGGACGTTGGTGCGGGCGGCCGTGGAAAAGCGGTCGGCGCGCAGTGCACGGAGGTTTGTGGCTCCGAAGCTTGCTGCGAGCGCTGTGCGCACGAGCGGGGCGACGTTGGATCCGGTGCGGCGAGGGTCGCTGGGTGAGTACCGTGCTTGGCGGCGGCGCGTTTCCGCTGCGCGTCCGGAGCGCTTCGGGGAGGGAACGAGCAGTTGAACGTGCTGGTGGCCAGGGGCGGGGTAGTAGGTCACGGCGGGGTCCTTTCGTATCGTTGTGCACGGTGCGGGGTGCTGGTAGGTAGTATTGTGCACGTTCGCGCCGTGAGGGCGCTAGGAGAATTTGCGCACTTTGGTGTGCACTGCAGAAGAACCGAAAACGAAGTACAGGAATTGAGGCGTCCAAATGCAGGGACTCATTATTGACTACGCAGGTGTGTTGGACCAGGACCCGGAGGATCAGCGCCGCTGGCAGCAGCTGATTGAGGCTGTGAAGGAGAAAGACAAGGCCGTAGGCATTTTGTCCAACGAGGAATCCGAGGGCCAAATGGCGGACGCGGTGCGGGACTGGGAGTTCCGCGGTGTCGTGGACGCGGTGGTGCTCTCCGGCGACATTGGTGCGGAGAAGCCGTCCCCGGCAGCATTCCAGGCCGCGGCGGATGCGCTGGATATTCCGCTCAATGACTGCGTCATGATCGATGACGACATCATGAACGTCCGCTCGGCCGTCGAGTGCGGCATGATCGCGATTTTGCACACGGCGTTTGACCGCACCGCGGTGGAGATCCAGACGCTGTTCAATATCGAGGGGGAGTTTTAATGCGCGTCTACATCCCCGCGACGTTCTCCATGGTGGAGGGACTCGCCGCAGACAAGGTGCTGCACCCGCGCAACGGGTGGGGCTTCGCCGCGACGACGGCGCTGCGCGAGTTCTTCACCTCCGGCGATGAGGAGGAGATTGAGGCAGTAGCGTTTGACGACGCCGCGCTGGCCTCCATCCGTCTGCTGGCGATTGGTGACCAGGATCGGTTCCCGCACCGCCGCGTGGTGATCTCCGCGGACGTGGACGCCGAGGAAGCCGATGACATGGGGGACTCCGTCGTGCGGGTGTCTGGGCCGGTGGCGCTGGAGGACGTTGCGGCGATCCATATCGACCTGGCGGAGGCGGAAGCGGCGACGGCGAAGGCCATCGAACACATCGACGCCGCAGACCTCGGGGACGAGGACGCGGAGCTGGCTGTCGGGGACGCGCAGGACAATTACCTGGCGTTTTACGACGTCAGCGAGCTACCGTTCCTCGTCGAGCTGCTTTAGATCCCACTCGTTGTTGGAGCGCAGCGCGCTGAGTAGGCGTCGCACGGCGGCGACGCGGCGCGACAGCGCCCCTCCCTCGAAGGCGTCCCAGGCGCACTCCGGGTCCGTGGGCGGGCCGGCGTGCGTGCAGCCGCGCGGGCAATCCTGGGCTGCCTCGGCGAGCTCGGGGAAGACGTCGATTACTTGGTCGGGGGAGACGTGCGCCAGGCCGAACGAGCGGATGCCCGGTGTGTCGATGATCCAGCCGCCGCCCGGAAGCTCGAGCGCCACGGACTGCGTTGAGGTGTGGCGGCCTTTGCCCACGCCGGAGACGTCGCCGGTTTCGCGTTGCGCGTCCGGGACGAGGCGGTTGACCAGCGTCGACTTGCCCACGCCGGAGTGGCCGACGCAGGCCGATACGTGGTCGTTGAGGCGTTGTGTGAGTTGGTCGAGGGGGTCGTCGATACCTACGGTGAGGACTTCGACGTTGAGGTCCTCGATTTCGGCGATGAACTCGTCCGGGCGCGCGAGGTCGGTCTTGGTCATACAGACGATGGGGCGCACGTCGCCGACGAACGCGGCGATGAGGGCACGCTCCACCAGGCCCGTGCGTGGTGGCGGGTCGGCGGCGGCGACCACGATGAGTAGCAACTCAGCGTTGGCAACGACGACACGCTCGAAGGGGTCGGTGTCGTCGGCAGTGCGGCGGAGTACAGAGATGCGGTCGGCGCGGTGCACGATGCGGGCGAGCGTGTCCTTGCGCCCGCTGGTATCGCCCACAACGCTGACTCGGTCGCCGACTTCGATGCTGGTGCGCTTCAGGTGGCGCGCCCGCATGCAGTTCACCAGGGTGCCGTTGTCCATCATGACGCCCCAGCGCCCCCTATCCTTGGTGACCACCATTCCGGTGAGCGCGTCCTCGTAGGAGGGACGGTCCTTGGTGCGGGGGCGTGAGCCGCGCCCGGGGCGGACGCGGACGTCGGATTCGTCGTAATCGCTGAACTTGCGGCGTGCCATGAGGTTCTTTCTATGCTTCTTCTTGTTCGAGCGCGGTGTGCCACATCGCGGGGAAGTCGGGCAGGGTCTTCGCGGTGGTTGCGATGTTTTCTACCTGCACATTTGAGGTGCGCAGCCCAATGATCGCGCCGGCGGTGGCCATGCGGTGGTCGTCGTAGGAGTGCCACGTGCCGCCGTGGAGTGGCTGCGGGTGGATGCGGAGGCCATCTTCGAGCTCTTCGCACGAGCCGCCAAGTCTGTTGATCTCGGTGGTGAGGGCGGAGAGTCGGTCCGTTTCGTGGCCGCGTAGGTGCGCGATGCCAGTCAGCTCGGAGGGGGTCGCCGCCTGCGTCGCCAGCGCTGCGACGGTCGGGGTGAGCTCACCAATGTCGCCCATGTCCAGGCTGATGCCACGCAGCGTCCCCGGCGTGGGGCCCTGGACGCGCAGCGCGTTGCCCGACATATCTACTTCGCAGCCCATCTGCGCCAGGATGTCGCGGATGGCGTCGCCAGGCTGCGTCGTCTGCGCAGGCCAGTGCTCGATGCACACCTCGCCGCCGGTGACTGCCGCAGCGGCCAAAAACGGCGTCGCGTTCGACAAGTCGGGCTCAATCTCCCAGCGCCGCCCGCGGATCTCCTGCGGGGCAACATGCCAGGTCGAGTTCTCGTACTGCGTCTCGACGCCCGCTTCGCGCAGCATTGCCACCGTCATATCGATATGTGGCATGGATGGCAGCGAGTCGCCAGTGTGAGTGATCGTGACGCCGTGCTCGAAGCGAGCCGCGGCAAGCAACAGACCGGAAACGAACTGGGAGGACCCGGACGCGTCGATGCTGACGTCCCCGCCTGCGACGGTGCCGGTGCCGTGGACGGTGAAGGGGAGGCGCTCACCTTCGATGTCGGCGCCGAGTTGGCGCAGCGCATCCAGGATGGTGCTCATCGGCCGGGTGCGGGCGTGCGGGTCGCCGTCGAAGTGGGTGGTGCCCTGCGCGAATGCTGCCACGGGAGGCACGAAGCGCATCACAGTGCCGGCCAGTCCACAGTCGATGTCGCCACCGCGCAGGGGAGCTGGTTGGACGTGGACAGTGTCGCCGTCGTGGGTGAACTGCACGCCGAGGGCAGCCAGGGCCGCCTCCATGAGGTCGGTGTCGCGGGAGCGCAGCGCCCCGACGAGCGTCGACGGGCCAGAGGCCAGCGCCGCCAGGATGTAAGCGCGGTTGGTCATCGACTTTGACCCCGGCAGCGCGAGCGTGGCGCGGACGGGGTCGGCAATTGAGGGGGCTGGCCACAAGTCAGTCATGGCGTACATCATAATGGAGGAATGTGTGGCCGTTTCGTTTTGTTTAGTACCGGCGAGCGACTCGTTGAATTTGTGGGCACCTTGCCCGGCGTCCGAGAGGTCGCAGCCCCCGACGGCACGCCGCCTGCCCGTTACAACGTCGCGCCGACCCACCAGGTCCCGCTCGTGCGCTTCCGCGGCACCGAGGCGGTGCTCCAGGCCGCCCGCTGGGGGCTGCTACCAGGCTGGAAGCGCGACGACTCCGGCCCACCACTGTTCAACGCGCGTGGCGAGACTGTTGCGGAGAAGCCATCGTTTCGGAATGCTATGCGCGCGCAGCGCGGCATCATGCTTCTCGACGGCTACTACGAATGGCACGAAAAACAGCCCTACTACGTCACCCCAGAGTCCGGGATGCTCGTTGCCGCCGCATTGTGGGACACCGGCGCCGACCGGCTTTCGACGACCATGGTCACCACCGACGCCGCCGAGCGCATCGCATGGCTGCACCACCGGCTCCCACTCTTCCTCCTCCCCGAGGAGGTTGAGCAGTGGACGCAGGGCACACCCGAAGAAGCCCAGGCGCTCATTCATCCCTCACGGGTGGCGCCACAGCTGCAGTGGCACGCTGTAGGGCGCGAGGTGGGCAACGTCCGAAACGACTCGCCCGAACTCATCCAACCGATCTAGGCGCCGATCGGTGCGAACTTCCCGGACGTCAGCTTCGCCAGGTCACCCGGGGCAAGTTGCACGGACAGTCCCCGTTGACCGGCTGAGACGGTGATAGCGTCGAGGGGCTCGATGGTGGCGTCGAGAAGCACTGGGAGCCTCTTGAGCGTGCCCAGCGGTGAGATCCCACCCACCACATAGCCCGTGGCGTGCTCAGCCTGGGCGAGCTCCGCCATCGCCGCCTTCTTCCAACCCAGCGCCTTCGCCGCCGCCTTCAAACTCAAGTGCCCGGAGACAGGCACGCAACACAGTGCAAGCTTCTTCGGGTCCTGCACATTCGACACCACCAGCGTCTTGAGTACCGTCGTAGGATCAAGCCCCAGCTCATGGGCCGAATGCTCACCGAAATTATCCTGGCTCGCGGCGTACTCCAACACCTTATGCGGAGTCTTCGCCACAACTTTCAAAGCACGAGTTCGTTGCATACAGACGATGCTACGTCGCGCGCTCGGCTGGCTACAATGGCCCCTATGCCCGAAACAGACCTCAAAACACGCTTTACTGAGGAAGCGATGCCACTGCTCGACCAGCTCTATGGTGGCGCGCTGCGGATGACCCGCAACCCACAAGACGCCGAAGACCTCGTACAAGAGACCTTCTTGAAAGCGTACAACGCGTTCGACAGCTTCAAACCAGGGACCAACCTGAAGGCCTGGATGTACCGAATTATGACGAACACGTACATCAACACGTACAGGAAGAAGCAGCGTCGACCACTAGAAACTTCCGCCGAGGACGTGACCGACCACCAGCTCTACACCACAAGCTCACACGATTCGACGGGCCTCGAATCGGCGGAGGTCGAGGCGCTCAAGGCGATACCGAACTCGCGGATCAGCGAAGCACTCAACGCGCTCAACGAGGACTACCGCATGGTGGTCTACTACGCGGATGTCGAAGGCATGGCGTACAAGGAGATCGCCGAAGTGATGGACATTCCGCTGGGGACCGTGATGAGCCGACTGCACCGTGGAAGAAAACAGCTTCGCGAGATGTTGAAAGACGTAGCACACGAACAAGGCATAGGGCTCGACCATGCGGATATGGCGGAGTTGACGCAGCAGAAAGCGGAGGAGAAGTAATGGCAACAGAACATAACCACGCAAATGAAGCTGACTGCCGTGGCATGCACCAGCTGTTGTGCGAGCTGTTCCAGCCCGATACTCCACCTGAGCGTGTTGCCGCCATCCGGCAGGAACTAGCGAGCTGCCCGGACTGCCTCCGTCAGCTTGAATCGGAGGAAGCGATCCGTGGCCTGGTGCGGGACTGCTGCGGGCAGGCCCACGCGCCAAGGGTGTTGCGGGAGCGGATTATCACGTCAATTTCTTACACAGAGGTGCGTATTCAGCGGCGTTAAATGCCGCGTGTTGGCGTTGTTTGCCGGGCCCGAACCAGTACAAGCATCATGCTGGTTCGGGCCTTTCATACTTTCGACCCAACCCAACGGGGGTAAAACACGGGGGTGGCAACTGTTCAACGATCACGAAAAGGTCTGCCTAACGCATCCATAGGGCCTAAGTTTGGCTACACCCGACCACGAAAGGTTTTTGGTATAAAAATGTTGTGCATTAATAGTGTCGGCGACACGTGTCGAGTGACACATGTCGTGCCTGGTAATCCTGATTTGTTAAGTATTCTCTTACCTACTGTTGCACTAGAGCGCATATTATGCGGGTGGGTTGATTGTTGAACACCCATCGACAGGTGTCGGTGGGTTTGTTGAACATGTTGGGTTTGCTGCGATGGTTTCTGAGTGTTTTTTAAGCTATGTGTGCAGGTTGTGGGGCTAGATGTGTTGAACAATCCGGGTTTTGTGGGCGTGTT